>JAATFT010000035.1 GCA_015655075.1 Clostridiales bacterium
GTGCTGACAAGTTGATACTTGGACTAATGGTGTAGAATGGATTTTCATTCTGCGAGGCGGAGGAATGAGGCGTAGCGGTGGCTACGTCGATTGACGACAACGAAGCAGATGGAAATTCAGGCAAGCCATTAGACAAGATATCAACTTGCCAGTGCACTAGCAGAGGCCGGAATTTAGCCGTTTCTACTTCATTAAGACAAATGTCTGACTGAGACAGTTGAAGAAAGGATAAATAGAAAGGATACAATATGAAAAATGCCAAGAAAATATTTTTGAGTCTGTTTGTGCCGGTCTTTGTGGTAATAGCCTGGTACTATGCATCGAATTATACAGACACACCGCCAAGTATATTGCCGGGTATTGGCAAAGTGGGTAAGACGTTTCAGAGTTTAATTGTTAATAATCAGCTGCAGCAGGATTTGTCAATCAGTTTTATAAGAGTTATCAAAGGATATCTGTGGGCAATTATCCTGGGAGGTTCCCTGGGAATTTTAATGGGGATGTCGTCAACCGTAAAAAATATATTTAATTTATCCGCCACTACAGTGCGTCAGATTCCTATGATAGCATGGATTCCGTTAATCATGCTATGGTTTGGAATTGGTGAAAAATCCAAAGTTATAATTATCGTAATTGCGGCATTCTTTCCAATTATGATTAACACTTTAAACGGTATTGAAAGTACTCCCGGCGGCTACATAGAAGTGGCAAAGCTCTACCGGCTAAGTAAGTGGAAGACGTTTACCAAAGTATATCTGCCCCATGCCCTGCCTTCTATTTTTGTCGGGTTAAAGCTGGGATTAGGGGCGTCATGGATGGCGGTAGTGGCTTCTGAATTAATTGCGGCGTCCCAAGGTATCGGCTATCGAATGAGCGAAGCAAGAAGCTTAATGAAATCGGATGTGGTGATTACCTGCATGCTGGTTATTGGTCTGGTAGGTATATTAATGGATAAATGCCTGATATATCTTTTCCGGTTTCTGACACCCTGGGAGAGTAGGAACGGAGACAAAACGAATGGCTGATGAAATATTAAAAATAAAAGGATTAAATAAAAAATTTAAAGTAGATAAACAGGAAATTCCCGTTCTGCAAAATATTAATTTAAGTGTTGAAAAAGGTGAATTTATCACCATCGTAGGACATAGCGGGTGCGGAAAAAGCACTTTACTTAAAATTATTGCCGGACTGGTGGATTACCAGGAAGGCGAAGTAGTAAGAAACGGGAAGAAAGTAGCGGAGCCCGCGCCGGATTGCGGAATGGTGTTTCAAGAGCATAGATTGCTGCCATGGCTTAAGATAAAAGACAATGTAGGATTTGGGATAAAAAATCTGCCGAAAGCAGAACGGGAGGAACTAATAAAGAGCCACATTGAGCTGGTTAATTTAAAAGGGTTTGAAAATGTATATCCAAATCAGCTTTCCGGAGGAATGTCACAAAGGGCGGCGATAGCAAGAGGGTTGGTTGCCAACCCGAGTATTCTGCTGCTGGATGAACCCTTTGGGGCATTGGATGCCCTGACAAGAATTCAGATGCAGAAGGAGATTCTGCGTATTTGGAAGGAAAAGAAGACAACAATGATTATGGTGACACACGATATTGATGAAGCTATCTATTTGGGAGAAAGAATTATTGTTATGTCGGCACGACCGGGTGAAATAAAATTTATTATGAAAACGGAAGCATCTGCGGCCAAGAAAAGGGGAAGCTCAGATTTTGCATATTATAAGAAAAAGGTTTATGATTATTTCTTTGAAGATGTCGAAAATGTGGAGGAATATAGTATTTAATCGGCAAAGGGAAGACAAAATTTATTCATTACATGGAAAATATTTATATATTATTTGCAGGCGATTGACATCTGAATAGTTACCAATTATAATCGGAATCACATAATTTACCAATATAGGAAACGAACTGGGCAACCGGAGGTTTAAAAATGCTAAAAACATTTTTATGCCTCTTTTTTTATTCAATAGGGAAAGTGCATCCTATTCGATAAAAAACCTGCAGGGGAATGCGCAGACGTCGCAGGGTATCATGTCGCGAAGCAACCAAGTGTCAGCACAAAGTTTGCTTTGCAAACTCTTTTTTGTTTTCACAGCCGGGATGAAAACTCGTAATACTTGATTTTACGAAATTCTGATGATATGATGTTATGGATATGATTTCAAAGTAATAAAAATGAATTGAAGCTAAAGGAGTAAAAAATGGATATTATTAAACAACTAAGGGATGAGCTTGGAATTAAAACGGAGCAGGCGGAGGCGGCCGTAAAGCTGATTGATGAGGGAAATACCATACCGTTTATAGCCAGATACCGCAAGGAGGTTACAGGCTCTTTAAATGACGAGGTTTTAAGAAATCTTCACGAAAGACTTTTATATCTTCGGAATCTGGAAGAGAAAAAGGCCAGTGTTTTATCCAGTATAGAGGAACAGGGCAAATTGACAGAAGAATTAAGGGAACAGATAGTAGCGGCGACTACTCTGGTGGTGGTTGAGGATTTATACCGTCCCTATCGTCCGAAAAGAAGGACCAGGGCGACCATTGCAAAGGAAAAGGGCTTGGAACCTTTAGCCAATATCATACTTTTGCAGATGACAAACCATGCTGTTGAGAAAGAGGCCGAAAGCTTTCTGGACGCCGAAAAGGAAGTCGGCACCGTAGAAGAAGCCATTGCAGGTGCCATGGATATTATTGCGGAAGGCGTTTCCGACGAGGCGGATTACCGTATCCATATCCGTAAGGTTACTTATGAGGAAGGTTTCCTTACCAGCACGGCAAAGGATGAAAGCCTTGAGAGTGTTTATGAGATGTATTATAATTTTGAAGAAAAACTTACGAAGCTGGCGGGACACCGGATTTTAGCCGTTAACCGGGGGGAAAAGGAAAAAATTCTTACCGTAAAGATTACGGCTCCAGAAGAGAAAATACTTTTGTATCTGGAGAATAAAATTATTGTCAGACAGAATCCATATACAACGGATATATTAAAAAACGTAATAGAAGACAGTTATAAGCGGCTTATCGCCCCGGCCATTGAACGGGAAATCAGAAACGAGCTTACGGAAAAGGCAGAGAATGGAGCCATAAAGGTATTCGGAAAAAATTTGGAACAGCTCCTTATGCAGCCTCCCATAGCAGGACAGGTGGTACTGGGATGGGACCCGGCATTCCGTACGGGATGTAAGTTGGCGGTCGTTGACGGAACCGGCAAGGTTCTGGACACGGTGGTCATTTATCCCACCGCCCCTCAGAATAAAGTGGAGGAAGCGAAAAGAATTGTCGCAGGGTTAATAAAAAAATTCGGAATTACTTTAATATCCGTTGGCAACGGTACGGCTTCCAGAGAATCCGAAAGGATTATTGTGGATATGCTGAAGGAGATTAACAGTAAGGCCCGGTATATTATTGTAAACGAAGCCGGTGCTTCCGTATATTCCGCAAGTAAGCTGGCAGGGGAGGAATTCCCGAATTTTGATGTAGGGCAGCGCAGCGCCGCCTCCATTGCAAGAAGATTGCAGGATCCTTTGGCGGAGTTAGTTAAAATTGATCCCAAATCCATCGGTGTGGGGCAGTATCAGCATGATATGGACCAGAAAAAGCTTTCCGAGGCGTTAACCGGTGTGGTGGAGGACTGTGTTAATAAAGTCGGGGTGGATTTAAATACGGCCTCCGCTTCCCTGCTCCAATATATTTCAGGAATCACAAAGGCTATTGCGAAAAATATCGTAACCTACCGGGAGGAAAACGGCAGATTTACCGGCCGTAATCAGCTGCTTAAAGTGGCCAAGCTTGGTCCTAAAGCTTTTGAGCAATGCGCGGGTTTTATGAGAATCCAGGAGGGCAAGAATCCCCTGGATGCAACCGGCGTCCATCCGGAATCCTATGAAGCTGCAAAGGGTCTCCTTAAGAAGCTCTCCTTCAATACGGAGGATATTAAGGCCGGCAAACTTTCTGAACTAGGAAAACAGATTAAGGATAAAGGGGTTATGGCAAAAGAATTGGGAATCGGTGAGATTACCCTGACGGATATTATTAAAGAATTGGAAAAACCGGGAAGGGATCCCCGTGACGAGATGCCAAAACCAATCCTTCGCACCGACGTGCTGGAAATGAAAGATCTGGGGGAAGGTATGATATTAAAAGGAACTGTGAGAAATGTTATTGATTTTGGCGCCTTTGTGGATATCGGAGTCCATCAGGACGGACTGGTCCACATATCCCAGCTTACCAATAAGAAATTCGTAAAGCATCCTCTGGAGGTATTAAGCGTAGGGGATATTGTGGAAGTAAAGGTTCTAAGCGTGGATGCGGCGAAGAAACGTATCCAGTTAACTATGATAATGTAATAAAGCTGCCAATTTCAATTAGCTTGCATAAATATGAGAATTAGCTGATTTTAGAGAGGATGTTGTTTATGGTTCAATTGCAGCAGTTAATATTCTTTGAAACCGTTGCCGATATGAAAAGCATGAATAAGGCTGCCCAGGCGCTTTACATTAGCCAGCCTAATTTAAGCAAAGCGATTCGAAGCCTGGAAAATGAATTAAATATTAAGATATTTGAACGATACTTTGCTCGGGAACCTGGCTGAAAAACTGGCTGGTAAAAAAGGAGCGCCGAAAGACAGTATTAATTACGATATCGTTGGCACCTTTATATTCTGCACAGTGGATGACGTTAGAACCCAATATACAGACATCCCCTTTTTCAAGAGAAATATTCTGTCCGTTGATAATAAAACGGCAGGAACCTTCATAAATATAATTCATTTCCATGTCTTTGTGAAAATGGGGCGGGATAATGGTATAACGGGTCTCTTTAATCAAGGCTATATTGTCATTCAAAAGTGTGTTTTTAAAATCGAAATAATAAACCTGCTGGTGATCTACCGTACAGACAGGAATGTTTAAATAAGCCGGACTTAAGATATTCGGATGAAGAATATGCCACGTTTCGCTGTATGTTTCCTGGTGAAGAAATTCTTCTAATTCTTTATAGTTCACAGCAATTTCCCTTTCAAAAAGTTTTTTATTATCTTTAATTCTAGCATATGTAAATTTGTTAGTCTACAGCTTTATTTATGACATTTTCTATGTGAAATATTGATAGTATTATATAATATAGGATGTATCTACTAAGAGTGTTCACTGAAAGAAGGGAGATATTATATGAAGTGCAACGGTTTTCCGGAAAATTTCCTATGGGGAGGTGCAATTGCCTGCAGTCAGGCAGACGGCGGCTTCAGAGAAGGAGGAAAGGGAATCAGTACCCAGGACCTGCGGTATTTGGACCCTTCCTGGGACAGAGCACAGGTATTGGAAAAAAGAGAAAAATGGATGACTACGGAAGAGTTCAACCAGGCAATGGCGGATCCGTCAACTTATTATTATCCTTTAAGGAGAGGAATTGACTTTTATCATCAGTATCCTAAGGATATCCAGTTGTTTAAAGAGCTGGGACTTAAGATTTTCAGAACGTCAATTTGCTGGTCACGTATTTTCCCAAACGGAGACGATACGATGCCCAATGAGGAAGGAATCAAGTATTATTCCAGCCTTTTTCAGGAATTAAAAAAACAGAATATCAAAATTTTTGCGACCATCTTACATTATGATATTCCAGTTAATTTAGTAATAAAATACGGCGGATGGAAAAACAGGAAGATAATAGACTTTTATTTGAAATATGTAAAGGTTTTATTTGAGAATTTCGGAGAGCTTGTTGATTACTGGCTGCCGTTTAATGAAATAAATGCCGGAAAATTCTGCCCGTGGGACGGGGTCTGCTTAATTGAAGATCAGGAGGAGAACTTTAACCAGTCCATTTTCCAGTGTATGCATCATCAATTTGTTGCTAATGCTAAGACGGTGGAGCTGGCGCACAAAATGCTAAGTAACCCCATGATAGGAGCCATGATAGCAAGATTTACTTCTTATCCGGCTACCTGTAATCCGGATGACGTAATGCAGACTATCTTAGATGAACAATATTCTAATTATTTTTATCTGGATGTTATGGTTCGCGGAAAATATCCGGAATACATGAATCGGTTTTTTGATCAATTTAATATTAAAATTGAAATGGAACCGGAAGATGCTAAGATATTGGAAAAGAATACGGTTAATTTTATTTCTTTTTCCTATTATTTTTCTCAGGTATCCACTGTAAATCAGGGGTGGGAAAAAACCTCAGGCAACCTGATTATGGCTAATAAAAATCCTTATCTTGAATCAAGTGAATGGGGGTGGCAAAAGGACCCGGTGGGGCTAAGAATAACATTAAATCAATTATACGACCGTTATCAACTGCCTCTTTTTATTGCAGAAAATGGTTTGGGAACCACAGATACGCTGGAAAATGACGGTACAATTCACGACCCATACCGGATTGATTATCTGAAATCACATTTTATTCAGATGAGAGAAGCGATTCAGGACGGGGTAAAGCTCTTAGGGTACACCATGTGGGGAATTATTGATTTAGTTTCCTGCGGACCGCTGACTATGGACAAACGCTACGGTGTTATTTATGTGGATTTGGACAATGGCGGCAACGGTAGTGGAAAACGTTACAGAAAAGATTCTTTTTACTGGTATCAGAAGGTAATTGAGACAAATGGCGCGGATTTAATCTAAGGGAGGTCAAAGTATTATGGGTAATAAAGAATTAGCTAAAAAAATCATTAATCTATTGGGTGGCAAGGATAATATTCAATATGCACTACATTGTATTACCAGATTGCGGTTTAATCTTAAGGATGACTCCAAAGCAGACATGAAACAGATTGAAAAGCTGGAGGGTGTTATAGGTGTTCAGTCCCAGAACGGACAGCAGCAGGTTATCATCGGAAGCCATGTGGCCAGTGTATTTTCCGAAATAGAACCGTTATTAAATAACGGAACAAGTAATAGTGAAGGTAAAAGTGAAAATAACAGGAAGTTTTCACTTTCCGTAATAGTGGAAACGATTGCGGGTATTTTTTCACCTATTATACCTGCATTAGTTGCCGCAGGTATGCTAAAGGGTGTTCTGGCGCTTCTGACAGGTTTTAATATTATCAGCGGAGAAGGCGGCACCTACCAGATATTTGACATGATTTCCGATATTACTTTTTACTTTCTTCCGTTTATACTTGCAGTGTCCAGTGCCAGAAAGTTTAAAGTGAACGAATATCTTGGACTTTGCGTTGCGGGTGCATTGATGTATCCTACAATCATTAACGCTGTTGGGGATGAAGCGGCGAAGCCAATTATATTTATAAATATGGCAATCCCCATTTATAAATATGCGGACTCCGTATTTCCCGTTATTCTCGGAGTTCTTCTTTTAAGCATTATCTATAAATTTTTTGAGCGCATTATTCCTAATATTTTTAAGCTGGTTTTGGTGCCTATGATTTCACTGGTAATTACAATACCGTTAACCTTATTGTTCCTGGCTCCTATCGGCGCTATAGGCGGTATTAAGCTGGCAAGCGGCATTGTATGGTTATTTCAGACATTAGGTCCCCTGGCAGGTTTCCTTTTGGGCTTTTTCATGCCGTTAATCGTACTTTGCGGCATGCATCAGTCAACCTCTCCAATCCAGCTGCAAAATATTGCAACTTTAGGATATGATTATCTTCTTCCGGTATCTTTCTGCCATAATATGGCCGAATCCGGCGCGGCATTTGGAGTAGGCCTAAGATCGAAAAGCAGCGCATTAAAGGCGATTGCATTTTCAACCAGCTTTTCCGCCTTCATTGGTATATCCGAACCGGCACTGTTTACTATTAATGTAAGAAAAAAACGTCCGTTGATTGCTGCGATGATTGGTAACGGTGTGGGTGGTTTTCTTACGGTTTTACTTGGCGTAAAATGCTTTGCCTTCGTAATGCCCGGTATTACGTCGCTTCCTGTATATTCCAACAATGGAAATATGATTAATCTTTTACTTATGACGTTTTGCATTGCGGTTTCATTCTTAGTATCCGCGGTTGCCGCATTTTTTTCGGGTTTTGAAGACGATCCGGTTTCTGATTCCGCTGCGGATGAAGTAATAATTTTAAGTCCGATGAAAGGAACATTGATACCCTTATCCGAAGTTAAGGATGAGACTTTTTCCGGCGGAAGCTGCGGTGAAGGTGTTGCCATTATTCCAGAGGAAGGAAAAGTTGCGGCACCTTGCGACGCCACTGTGGAAGCGGTTATGGGACATGCCGTCGGCCTGAAAACAAGCACAGGGAAAGAATTATTGATTCATGTGGGCATCAATACGGTGGAATTAAATGGAAAGTTTTTCACTCCAAAAGTAAAGGTAGGAGAAAAGGTACGTTATGGCCAGGAATTATTACGCTTTGAAATGGCGGATATCGCGAATGCAGGTTATGATACTACCACAATGATAACATGTACAAACGGTACAATTAAATCGGAAAAAACATCAGGGAATATTTCCAGGTTAGAGCAGATATTTATCATTGAATAATTGAATTAATCATTGAATCATCTAAAGCATTTTTATGTAAAAGAGTTTCAGATTTTGTATTTAATTGTGCAAATCTGGGACTCTTTTTAAACTTACAGGTAAGTCCCCCGCCTCTTAGGGAGGCTAAGCGGTGAATTTGGGACTTACTTGTTTGCGCCGGAGTTCAGAATAATGAACAAGCTCAAAGAATATAGTAAAATAAATTGCCATGCCGTAATATTTTATATTGTACTAAGTAAAAATGTAATATTTTGCGATGAAAAGATGGTTAAATTTATAAATGCTGTATTGTTAATTATTAACAGGTGTTTTATAATTTTAAGGACATGGTAAAGTTTTACTGTCATATAACTGCCGGTGAAGTTTACTTTTAAAAACCATGGGCTGTATTAATAAACAAAAGGATCAAGACTAGAGTGTGTTTGAAAAATGCTTGTGCCGGGCATTCAGAACGGTGCGATGATTTTTCAAACACGCTCTAAGACAGGGGAGATAATCGGATGAATCAATGGATTGATATACACAGCCATATTTTACCGGCTGTGGATAATGGTTCCGTTAGTATGAGCCAGACAAAAAATATGCTTAAGATAGCTTACGAAGAGGGAATTAGCCATATTGTAGCCACCCCCCATTACGGCGTGGGCTGCAGAAACCCGGACTTTCAGGAGCTTGAGAATAAGCTGGAACTGGTAAGACGGGAGGCGGAACAGATTGATAAGAATTTCCGGGTTGATCTGGGAAATGAAGTATATTTTAGCGATGATATCATTGAACATCTGAGAAAGAAAAAAGCTTTGACGTTAGCAGGGACCAGATACATACTGGTGGAATTTGCTTCCTGTGAAGATTATCGGATTATAAAAACAGGTCTGCACCGGTTGCTGATATACGGATACTTACCGGTTCTGGCCCATGTGGAGCAATACGAAGCTTTATACCAGAATTATGAAGGCATTTACGATATGATCCGGCTGGGGGCCTATATGCAGATGAATATTTCCAGTATTATAGGAAAAAGTACGGACAGGAGGGTGACACACTGCAAAAAATTGATGGAATACGATTTAATACATATTCTAGGTACGGACGCTCATTCGGATTATGGCAGAACTCCCAGGTTGAAGGAGGGACTGTCAGTAATAAAAAAGAAATTCGGGGATTCTCTCGTCAATAAATTATTATTGGACAATACAAGAAAATTACTGAACAATCAATATATTTAACCTTACAAGTAAGTTCCCCGCTTCTTAGCGAAGTGTAAGCGGTGAGTTTGGGATCTACTTATTATGTTAAATTAATTTAGGAGAATGGTATGGATGGGTTTATTGATATATATAGTCATATATTGCCTGAAATGGACGAGGGTTCCAAAAATGTGGAACAGACAATCAATATGGTTAAAATTGCTTATGAAGAATTTGTTTGCAATATTTTGTTTCACTGTTCTGTCTGTTCGGAGCTGTATAATCCAGAATGGATTTAAATATTTCGTTCAGGTATTCTTCGATTTCATCCACTGTATCCTAGCCTGCAATTTCGGAGTAAATATTAATATTACTTCTGAAGATTTTGCTTGTATTAATATTATGCTCCATCAGATATTTAATTGTTGCACCGACTAATTGATTAAAAATCAGAAGGATATTATCATTTGAAATATCCTTTTCCTCCTTTATCTGATTCACTGCTTCCTTAAGTTCTGTCTTTAAGCTGTCAAAATCCCCATTGTTTAAAAAATTGAGAATCTTTTTCTCACTGCTATACGAATAATGAAATTTTTGGTTCTCCTTTTCCTGTGAGCCCCAGAATATAATACTGTCCATCCCGGTAATAATCTGTGTTTTACGGCTTCCGAAGTCTCGTAAACTCATTCTTTCATGCCCTCACAACCCGCATGAACTCATAATGTTTTAAATGAAACAGGCAATAGTTTCTGGATCTCCCTATCCGCGGATTAAATTGATTTGAATTACTGCCTATTCTATTTATTATCACGGATGGGAGATTAATACAGCGGAGGTGGGATGAAACCCTTAAGCCGCTGTATTTCTGTCTCCTGCTTATGTGGAGAACGTTCTAAAAAACACTTTCCATTTCCCAGGCTTCCATGTATTTTACACAGACCATTCCGTCACAGGCCGCAATATAATTATGATTCTGAGTATTTTCTGCAAAAACATTACATGATATAATTGTCTGATAATCATCTGTATAAACTTCAATTGAGCTCTGATCGGAATAAATATGTAATTTCATCTCATTCCTCTCCAGATATTTTAGATTAACATGTGCAATTCCCTTACTCCAGCTATCGGAGTTATTTCGGTCAAATATAAGTTCTGAATGTTCCAAATCAACGGTTATGATACTTTCAAACATATCGTCACTGTGAAGAAACAGCTGAAACTTTTTGGCGGTAGTTTGCTTTAAGTCAATGTACAGCTCCATTTCATAAGCAATTCCGTCTCCGGCTTTTATCTGATAACGCTGATCCCTGATCAGTAGCATTTCAGCATTTATACTTTCTTTGCGAAGATTTCGATACTCTTCTACAGGTTTAAATTGAATTCTGTTGTCCTCACACAACCTGGCCTCTCTGATTAAACTAAAAAAGCCGCACCAATGTTCCTTAAAACTTGGACCCCAATCCTTCCACCAAGGCATCCAATCCCAGGCATTTGCCCAGCCGATTAAAAGCCTCCGTCCCCGGTCGTCAGAAAAAGACTGCGGCGCGTAATAGTCGAAGCCGCTGTCAACTTCACCGATGGAATAATAATCAAACTTTCCTGTCTGGAAATTCATACTTCCCACAAGATAGATACTCGTCCGGTTCTTTACACCCATGGGTGAAAACATCAGCACATACTTATCACCCAACGGATAAAAATCCGGGCATTCCCACATATATCCAAATTCACCTTTACTTTCTGCCATAACGTTCAGGTATTCCCAATGCCTAATATCATCTGATCTATAAATCAGGGCCTGGGCAAAATCTCCTTTTTTCGCTCCGCAGATAAGGTAAAAATATTCTCCGTGCCTAAATATTTTGGGATCTCTGAAGTTTGCGGCATCATAGCCCTCCGGAGCCGTGATTATGGGATTCAAATCATATTTTTTAAAATATACTCCGTCATCACTCCATGCCAAGCACTGTGTCTGAACAAAACCGTTTCCATAATTAGTTGTACCTGTATAAACCAGATACAGCCTGTCTTTATATACAATTGCACTTCCTGAAAAACATCCTCCTTCCGGATGGTCATCATAGTGTTCACTTGGAGCCAATGCATGCGGAAGGTGTTTCCAATGCATCAGGTTATCACTGACTGCATGGCCCCAAAACATTCTGCCCCAGAAAGATCCAAAAGGATTATGCTGATAAAAGATATGGTATTTTCCCTTATAAAACACAAGACCATTCGGGTCATTAATCCAACCTGCCTCTGCCATAAAATGATAATGCTGCCTCATTCTGGCATTCCTGATTATTGGCTTCATCCTTTCGGTTTGTGCATCTGCTGCCTGTAAATTCTGTTCAAATAATTGGCTGGACATTTCTATTCTCCCTATTTCTTTTCTTTTCTGAGTTTTTTGGCATATTCAGAATTAAGTTTAGATTCACGTCTGCACTTATCTTCCTTTATCCTGATTTGTTCTTCTCTGGCTGGCTGGTACATACTCCAGCGTTTTTCATAGTTTTCCCGGGCCGCTTTCATTTCCTGAGTCAATTTCGGCTTAGACGGTCTTCTTTCCGGCATAACTGGTACGACTGGAATTCTGTCTTCCACTGGAAGAATCGATAACTTCTTAACGGTAGGCAATTTCTGATACCAGTAAGCAGTCGAACTCCAGTCATCCGATAGATGATTGGCATGCCCATGTTCAATCGTGACCCTAAGGCTTTTTTCAATTCTTACCGGATCAGTGATATGGAAGCGGTAGGATACCTGAAATCCGTCTGAATCGCCTTCATGTACTATGGTTCCGAAGAAGGGATATGCATTTCTCTGCATTCCCCATGCGTGATTAAAATAATCCTCCGTTCCGGTCCCATTAAGGCTCGGATACTCCTCTCCATCAATGAAGAACATATCATTACCTTCTCCCCACCAGCTTCCCTGGAAATGCTTTACTGTAAGATTACAGCCCACATAATGCCCCATACCTTCCGTATCCAGCACCACATAATTTCCTTTACCATCCAGGTTTGTAACTGTATTTACTTCCGCAGAATTAACCTGCAGGTCCGGTCCCCAGCCATCGCACGGGTTCTGGCGATGCCAGCAGGAATGGAAATATGCCGTTTCGGCCGGAAGTTCTTCCTGATATAATTCAAAATCAATATTAAAATATAAAATAAACGGGACCTCATTTTCATTTATGATTTCTATTTTGGCCTTCTTATTAAAAGGCATTGGAAAATAACAGGAAACGGAACATGGTGCTCCGTAAGCTCCTGCCTCCTCTGGCTTTAGGGAGACATTAAAAGGAAGTGATGAGAAATTGCCCGGATAACTGTTGCCGATGCAGAAAAAGTCACCTAAAGGTGCCAGTACACTCGGTGTATCCTGATCATCCCAGGTAATCTTGACCAATGCTTTTCGATAATAAAACGGATCATATGCATCCCATATGACACCAAGGGCCGGATGTATTTCCATTACCGGCGCTGAATTAGCCTGCATTGCCGGGTCGAGAATTCCCGGTTTTACAGCCCTGCGGCAGGAAGATGTCATCCAGATATGGTTAATGCATCCGGGTCCTTCCACTTCACCCAGGGTAATGCTTTCCCCTGCGGGAATTTCCCAGTAATCCTGATTCATTCCCCTTTGATCCCAACTGGCGAATCTGCCGTTTCTAGCCCTTTTAACTTTTGTTAAACTTTCAAATAAACCTGATACCATATTTATCCCCTTTCTATCTAGTACAACGTTCTTAAATTAACTGAACCATTATGCTGGTCTAAATCTCCGATAGCACTGGTCCACAAGCCTCGGCGTAGTACCACTACGCCTGCGTTTGTGAACCAGCACTCTTGAAGATTTATCCTCAGCCTAATAGCCAGTTATTTAGAGAATGTTGTACTAGTTCTCAATAATAACGGAACCTTTAAATAATTTTATTTTATTTTCTGTTACAGCAGCAATTTTCTCTACCTGATACGGGATAATATCGGTCATACAATCTTTACCGTCTTCATATGCCTTCTTTACCGCTTGGGAGGCAGCAATATTAATGTCCGTAAAAATATTGACCTTGCTGATTCCACAGGCTATGGCTTTTCTGAAATCCTTGTCCGAAAGACCGCTGCCGCCATGCAGTACCAACGGAACATCAATTATGTTTCTTATGGCTTCAATCCTCTCAAAATCCAGCTTGGGTTTGAATTTATATACTCCATGCACCGTTCCAACCGCGATTGCCAGCGCATCAATTCCGGTCCGGTCCGTATAATCCTTAGCCTGTTCCGGATCAGTATAGAAAAATGACAAGTTATCCGGCTGTTCGTTTCCTTCCGCACCTCCAACATGTCCCAACTCACCCTCCACGCTTGCCCCAAAGCTGTGCGCAATGTAAGTCAGTTCCTTTACCTTCTTAACATTATCCTCGTAGCTGTCCATGGAACAGTCATACATGACGGAAGAAAAGCCAAGCTTTAATGCCTCAATACATTTTTCAAAGGTTAAGCCATGGTCATAGTGAACAACAACCTTTACTTTCGATTTTCTTGCCATAGGAAGCAGAAAATAAGATAATTCCTCCAGTGGTCCATAAGGCAGCAGTACCTCCGCCGTACCGATAATTACGGGAGAACCGGTTCTTTCTGCTGCCGCCAATACCCCCCTTGCCATCTCAAGGTTGACAGTATTAAACAAACCAACTCCGTACCTTTGCCGCTTCGCAGGTAATAAAACATCATTTAAATTTACCAACATAATTTTTATCCTCCTATTTTTTCGTCTTATCCCACCCGTTTTGGATTTTCCTCTCCAGTTCTTTCAACGTCTTTAATCCACTGAGCGCATCATATGCTTCCACACAGGATGCGCCGGCTGCAGATGACAAATGGATACATTCTTCAAAAGAATATCCCATCAGCATAGCAGTTAAAAATGCCGCGATACTGATATCGCCCGCACCGGTAGCAGATAATACTCTTTCCGGGATATAACTTCTTTCAAAACCTTCTCTGCCTGCCCAATCACTGTAGTCTAATTTTAAATTGTCTCCTGTTTTTTTCAATGCCTCCCTAGAAGATGTCCAATAGTACATCCCCGGTGCTCCGCATTTCAACAGAAGAACTTTTACACCCAGCCCGGCACATTTTTCTGCCAAAGGCCTGATATCTTTTTCAATATCTAAAATTCCTGTAATATCCATACCATCAGCCCTTGCAGTCCATTCCTTAAAACGCGTCCGGTCCAACATATAACATAACTCCTCAATACTGGGAACAAAAAAATCCACATATGGAAGTACCTTTGAAAGAATCTTTTCCCAATCCGCCCGGCCTGCCTCCGATTTGGCATCCACCGCTGCCATATCAAGGGAAGTGGCCACCTCCATCGATTTCGCTTTTTGAAAGAGTTTAACAAGCTCTGCACCATTGTCCTGATACATGGATTTCATCAATGGCGGATATCCAAAATGTAATAGTGCTGCTGATTCTAAATCCTCTTCCGTAATATCCTCCGATGTAAAGGTATCATTTGCACCGGAATTGTGTAAAAAAATACGGTCAATTCCGGGAGGTGCAACCACAATGGTATAGGAGGTGGAGGTGTTGTCTGCAAGAATCAGCCCGTCATCCGCCCCATATTCCCTTAAAAGTTCCTGTACAATCCTTCCAAAGGCATCGTTTCCTGCCTTACCAATCAGTTTAACATCCATACCCAGTATTTTCATGGCAAGACCTGTATTTGCCACAGCTCCTCCGGTATGTACATTTGCTTCCTTCATATTGATTAATTTGCCGGGAACCAGATAATTTCGTAAAGAGTCCACCTTTTGAGCCATAAAAACCGGGGTGATGTCCAGGCAGATATGTCCTGCTATGATGACTTTGTTATTTTTCATTTTTTCACATTCCTTCACATGCTTAATTACCCGTCTGACGGGATTATGAATATTTTAAACAAGTTTTACTTCCCAATTTATCAAAAAAATATTATAATTATATTTAGATTGAATTCATGAGGAGGAAAACAATGGCAACAATTAAGGATGTAGCAAAAAAAGCGGGGGTTTCAGTAACAACTGTATCACGTGTATTAAATCAAAAGGGGTATATTTCAAAAAATACCATTGAAGCAGTTTTTTCAGCCATGGATGAGTTGAATTATATTCCAAACCAGCTGGCAAGAAGCCTTTACAGTCAGAAAACTCATCTCATAGGATTACTGATTCCCGATATATCTCACCCATTTTTTGCCCAAATCACGCAGAAGCTTGAATCCCTGCTGTATCATGCAGGGTATAAACTCATGCTGTGCAGTACCGAAGCCGATGCCGATAAGGAGCATGAGCAGCTCTTAATGCTTCAGCAAAATCAGGTCGACGGAATTATTATCGGAACCCATATGCTGAAAAGGGCTGAATACGAAAAGGCAAAGCTGCCGATTGTTGCGCTTGATATCACACTTGGTGATTATATACCCACTATTTACTCGAATCATCAAAAAGGCGGCGAGCTTGCGGCAAGGATTTTTGTCGAAAATAACTGCAAATTTGTGTTACAGCTAATTGGTGATATTACCATTCCGACACCTTCTTTGATTCGACATAAGGCCTTCTCCGAATATCTTCAAAAAAATAATATCGGATGTATTAATTACTATATGAGCAAGGATGAGTTTAATTTTAGCAGTTACAGTACTATCATTGATTCATTACTGAACCAGTATTCGATGATTGACGGAATATTCTCAGTAGATTTGATTACCGTATATGCCTTACAGTGTGTTTCCTCCAAAGGTATCAGGGTACCGCAGGATTGCAAGATCGTCGGTTATGACGGGACTTTCATTGCCGATACCGTCTATCCAAAATTGACACATATCGCACAGCCGCTGGATGAAATCGCCCAAACCCTGGTTGATACTCTGTTAAAAAAAATCGAAGGTGAGAATATCTTCAATGATATCTGCCTTGATAACATAAAGGTGGTAAAAGGCGGAACCACAATCGTATAGCCATAGAAAAACCAGGATCTATTGTCTAGGACTCTCATACCGGTATAAAAGACAGTTCGTGGTTTCCGCCACTGCCTGCCTTGATCCGGTAACCGTCCGTTCCGGTAATTCCGGCATATTCGCCATCCATATATATTAGAAATCTTGTTCCTGATGCTTGAAAAATTAAATCGTATATTCCTTCCCCAAACTCTAGATTCTTCACGGAAAATGCCCCGATTTCCTTATGGATTGCAGGGGTAAAATACATTCCTTCCGTATCGTAATGGATGCCACATAGCCCATAATAAATAATGGATAGGAAACCGGCTGCATGCCATAGCTGTCCCGGCCATCTCCATGCCTTTTCGCTTTGGCAGTCTATCACTTCATAAAACGATTTGTTCATGATGCACTGCCGTATTTGTTGCATTAAAATTTTCAAGATTAATTCTGCCTTCCCACACTCTGCCGCCGCAGAACAGATTCCAGCGTTATAAACTCCCCATACGGAATGGACAAAATGGTTTGTCTCCGGTCTATATGGAAACAAATCAATTCCTGCTTCTTTAAGATATTTTTCATCTAATACCCTTAAAATTGATATTCTTTTTGCTTTCTGACAAAGCCCGAACCTCGGCCAAAGAACGGCCTCTGTTCCCGATGTCTCCCAATACCCCTTTATATAAGCTTCGCTTCCGAAAGGACCGCTCGTAAAATATCCCACCGTTTTCTTCCAATATCTGCTGCGGATACTTTCTCTCATCCTTTGACCAGCCTGCCTCCAAGCAGATACCATGGAAGGAACTTCTCCACAGATTGCTCCCATACCTGCCATTGCCTCGAAGGCATTCATGTAATAGATTTCAGTACTTAAAGCATATCCGCCGTTTTCAGGTTCAGCAAATGAATCATTCGAAGTTGATTGGGCCGCATGGACCAAATCCAGGGACGCATCATATCTATCCAGCATTTCATTGGCATGAATGCGTAAATAATGCCAGGTTTCATAGATTAAGGAACGATCATTTGTACACAGATAATAATCCCAGATACCCACAGCTGCCATAGCAGGTCCATCCGTTCCATTATTAAACCCCTGTTTCGACGTATAGGTCAGAGTTCTTCTGGCCGTACTGCGGTCCAGCAGATTTCCGCATCTGAGTGCCGTCTGCGTGCTGTCCCTGAGCCAAACGCCAAAACCCTCTCCTTTTCCCTGAAACAGGCCGGCACTCCACAGGCCGGTTTGGGACGGCAATGCATACAGATCACCGCTGCAGGCATATATCACATCAAGTGCCAGTCTGGCAGCACAATCCAGTATGGGAAGCGATGTATACAGCACCGGATATTTTGAAGTGTCATAGGATGCCCTCCAGACATTCGTCCTGTTTACATGCCGGCTCATATCACCCCATTTTGTATTACGCCATTCAAATTCTTCTACGATTCTGACCGGTGAGATAATGTCACCCGCTTTTGTAATGAAAGCATCCGGCCCGCCATATTTTAAATCCTTTATATGGTTATTATAAATAGTAAAATGTTTTCCCTGATAAAGGATTTGTCCGCTTTCATTTTCCGAATATATTGTTCTGTATTCTTCTTCTTTCAGCCAGATGCTTCTGAGACCGTACACCGTAAGATGATTAATCGTTATTTTTCTGCCTTTAATAGCACTGTAAATATGAATACAGGGAAACTGCATTTCCTCCAGATGAAAATATGCCTCATCACTGAAAGGATTACCGACTATGACTTTTGAAGCATCTTCCTCTGTTTTAATTAAAAACGTGACTTTTCCACCACAGTAGATTTCCATGCAGTTCTGGTCCGTAAAAATCTTTAATTCTATTCTGCCGTTATCCGTTCCAACCGGCATCCAGACTCCATTTTTATCTCGAATTGACTGGTCCTTCAAATACAGTACCCATCCGTTTATGTCCAGAATAATTTCATCTTCATGCTTAAGTTGTATACATAATTGGAACTCATAAGCCTCCGCAGTGATATCGTCTGCTGTACAGTCAGGTTCCAGGATTCTTATATCCGGCCAGACACCGGGTGCAACCCGGAATCTGAGTTTCTGATGAAAACTCGCTTCCTCAAGTTGATTAAAGGTTCGCTTCCAAATCCGAAGAGAATCCGTACCGTCAACCGGAACAAGTTTTCCTTCCTTACGGTATGGTAATGTTAGTTGATTGACAGTCCGGCCCTCTTTTGTTTTGTACTGGCTGGAAACGCCGATTTCATACTGGGCTCCATCGATCACAAAGCTATGTAAGGAAGATATATTCCCATACCAGCTTTCCGGTTCCAAAAGATATCCCGATTCTGTTTTTTCTATGGGTACCTCTTCTATCTGTGTCTTCATCATATTCCAGTGAATGAGATCACGGGAATTAATACGGATGGCAATCGGTGAAGAATCCAAACCGCCAAATAAGCATCTTAGTTTTAATTCAATTTCGCCGTTTTTTGCACCGACCCTGATCACGCCTTCAATAAGACCATGGTCGAAGGTTAAATGTATCCCCCTGTATAAATCCGGCCGGAACAGCTTCAGCAGATACTCCGGTATAAGACGACGAGTATTTACTGCATGTAGAAACATAGACGGCTTATCTGAAACCGCTGCTGCCATATTTCCTTGATAGGGATATGTTGCCCAGCCGTCAATTTTATCCAGAGCCAGCCTGACTTCATAATCAGTCCATCGACCCCTGTCATTTCGAACATGGACTTTCTGTAAATCCGCATTTTCTTCTACCGGAATCAATAAAATATTTTTTTCCTTCATAAACTGTTATCAGCTCTTTTCTCTGGAAATTCTCAGATTTAAAACCTGTAAACGTCCGTTGCAAACAAACAGGCTCAAATCCTGGCCTGGCTTTTCGTACATCCTGGTATTCAGCGCGACACCGTTTACATAAAGAGTTGCAATCGTATCATCCACAATAAGCTGTATGTGATAATTTTCCTCCGGCTTAAGAAGAATAGGCCTTTCCAGGCCGATATTCATTATCGAAGGCCATTCCATATTGGGCTTTTTCTCAAATACATACTTATTCTCCAAAACATAAAATGAAAACTGGTAAAATTTACCTTCCTCTTCATTACCCATAAAACTGAGACCAAAAGTCCTTGTTCCCTCAGAAAATTTAAAATCACCTTCAAGTGAGAAAAAATCCGTACTGTCTCTGCAGCAGATTTGTCTTGTAATTCCGTCCGTTCTCTCGATCACCGTCTGCCCAAGGTATTTTCCTTCACCGAAGGCATTCCAGACCGTATCAGGAACTTTCACACCCAGGGTTCCATCCTTTCTTTGGAAAATTTCATGAGCCACAAAGGTTCCTCCCCAGATGAAATTACTGTGATCATCTTCCTCTGCCCTTGTCGGCACCCATCCGAACAGTATTCTTTGTCCGTTCATGCAAAAAGTCCTTCCCGCATAATATGCGCGGCCGTCAAAGGCATCATCAAAGGGTGCCGTCCAGGGTCCATACAGAGTTTTACCCATACGGTAAACCATTTTGCATTTGTCGCTGTATTCTGTCGTTATCAGATACCACCAGTCTCCAATCTGAAATAAATCTGGCATTTCATGCATGGTATAAAGATCCGGAGCCCAGAAATCACCTTTAAATACCCAGTCTCCAAAATTTTCCGAAGTAAAATAGACCGTCCTTCCGGTTAATCTGTTTTTATTTCCTGTTAATCGCGCTCCTAAAATAAGGACATATACCTTATTGTCTTCATCATATACAACAAATGGGTCTCTCCAATCGGTTTCATCATATCCCTTCTGGGGGAATAATTTTAGCGCTTCGCCTCTCTTTTCCCAATGGATCAGATCTTTACTGACTGCTTCCATCAGAACCTGAGAGGGTTTTCCATATTGGGGATATTCACGGTTATAACCTGTATAAAATGCGTGATACATTCCCTGAACCTCACAGATACTGCCGGCGAATATAAACTGGTCCTGTGCATCCGGAGCGCCGACAGGAATAACCGTATCCATATCCTTATAGCTTACAAAGTCCTTTGTAACTGCCAAATCCCATCCAAACGGTTCACAATCCGGTAACGGTTCGGGATTTCTCGTATCCCTCTGATGGAAAAGATAAAACTCACCGTCTTTACCATAAGGCATACAATCTCCAAACCAGAAGCCTTCCGGCTGATAATATAACTGATTCATTGTAATCTCCTTTCCCTTCCCTCAAATATTCAACTGACAGCTGTTACTTCACAGCCCGTTTCCATAAAGAGCTCTTTGTACCGTAGCATCTTTTCCCAGGAAGGTGTTATAAAATCTTTAAATTCATATCCCAAATTTTCATACTTTGTCTTGCCAAGCCTGTGATAGGATAATAGTTCTATTTTTTTCACATGCCTGCGGTTTTTAAGAAAATCCGCAAGATAAGGCAACTGGTCTGCATTCATATCCTCCACGACCGGGATCCGCACAAATATATCCGCCTCCATTTCCAGCTTGTCAAAATTATCAAGGATTATCCTGTTAGATGCTCCCGTGCATCGGATATGTACCTCTTCTTCCCATGCTTTTAAATCATAAAGGAATAAATCCGTGTAAGGAATTATTCTTTCAAAAGCCCTCCACGAAACCAGACCGGCCGTATCTACCGCTGTATGGATTCCTTCGGAATGTAATTCACGAAGTAATTCTTCTGCCGCATCCGGCTGAAGCAGGGGCTCTCCGCCTGATAAGGTAACTCCGCCTCCGGAGATCTCATACATTTTTCTATCCTTAAGAACTTCCGTTAAAATCTCAGATATGGGGACCATTTTCCCTACCTTCTCCAAAGCTTTGAAGTAACACCTGCCTACACAGGAAAAATCATATCTGCATTTCTCCCTGTCAAGCTTAAAGTGACCATCCCGCAGAGAACAGGCCTTGGCTTTGCAGGTATCAACACATTTGCCACAGCCGGTACATAGCTGTTGCTCTACCTTTAGCTCAAAAGCGCGGGAAATTGATTCCGGATTATGGCACCATTTGCAATTTAGGCTACAGCCTTTAAAAAATACAGTAGTTCTTACTCCCGGCCCGTCATGCATGGATATTCGCTGAATATTAAAAATAATTGGTTTCATCTTCATCTCGCATACCGAAGTGCCCTGTTTATCACTTCATTCTGCATCTCCTTATCCAGAGTAACAAATTTCGCTGAATATCCGCATACTCTGACCACCAGATTCTGATGCCTTTCGGGATGTATCTGTGCGTCCTTTAAGCTTTCACTGTCTACAACATCAAAATCAAAGGTATTTCCGCCGTTTGCAATAAAGTATTTAATGATATCTGCAAAAATGCGGCTATTCCTATCTGCCAGCGATAGAGGCATCTCAAAATACATCACCGCTGATTGTGGAAACTTGCTCAAGTCCATCAGCTCCATTGAATGTATCAGCTCCATGACATTTGTTTCTACAAACTCGGAAGGATTCATCCCTCTTGATAAGGTCATTCCGGCCTTCCTGCCGTCCGGAGTTGCACCCGTACCTGCCTTCAGCCATTCATATCCATAGAAGGACCATAAGGAAGCTTCGAATAAACCTCCCCGGGTATTTCGCATATAAGAAGTGACATCAGCCATGTCACTGCATATTCCTGCCGCAAATTCATTCATTTCCTGATTGTCACTGCCGTACTTGTCTATCTTGTTTTTCAGGTAATTACAGTATAATTCCCCGTCTTCACACGAAAAGTCCGTTTCCAGAAGTTCCTTCATCTTATCCCAGGTGATGAACTTTTCCTCGAACACAGCTTTTTTTATCGCATACATTGAATCAATAAAAGTTCCGATTCCACTTAAAGCATATCCACTGTCATTGTAAACCGCACCGCCCTGAGATACATCTAATCCTCTTTCAATACACCCGTCTATTGTAGACGAAAAAAACGGACACGGATTAAAAGTCTTCCATCTCAATTCAAAACGGTTAAAATGCCAGGTTATTGCATTCACAATCAAAGACAGGTTATGAAATACACGCTTATAAAAGCTGTCAAAATCCGGACAATGTTCCAGTGAAACAGGTACGATATTTTCCTGTTCAAAAAAGCACTCTTTTTCAGGAAATATCATCATCAGCAGGTATTTGGAAGGGTTAAGGTAGCAGTAGGCCCTGGAGTTTACTTCTGTATTTGCCAGCACAGGTTCCTGACAGCCGCCGGAAACATATAACCTGCAGTCCTCCGTTTTTTTGCCCATTTTCTCCTGTGCGGCGATAATGACTTCATCATTGAAGACAGATAGTACATTCGTTCCCGATGCAGCCAGCTCTGAGATTAAATCATAATATTCCTGCGGTGCCTGTCTTGAAAAGCGCGCCTGCAGCTTAGGGTTTACAAATCGATATTTAATGTAGCAATTTATGATTGCTTTTGTAATCTCGTTAAAAACCACTCTGCCCCGAGCGTCACAGCCGCCGATATTAATTGTAGTATTGGTTCCATAAGGAGTATTGCTTAAATCCCATCTTGCATCCGTCAATGACACAAACCAGCAGATTAGATCATCCGCCTCTTCCTTTGTAATTATCCCGTTTTTGATATCCCTGTCATAATATTCTTCCAGAATTCTGTCTACATGGCCAACAACAGCAAAACCCATTGCTTCTAGATTATTTCCAAGCTGATGGACATACCATATTGTATTTAAAGCTTCATAAAAAGTCTGAGGCGGATTGGCAGGGCATCTCTTTGCCGAATCCCTGATTCTTTCCAACCGTTTTCTTATCACCGGATATTTTTCGGTTTCCAGCATCAATTCAGCCTTTTGAGAAAAGCGTTCTGTCAATTTTATTAACTCTTTCTGTGTTTCAATAATACTGGAAAGAAAAATTTTCTTTTCAGTATCATCCGTATGCATCAGTGCGTTTTCTGCTTTTGACATAATCCCATAAAAACCGTATTTAATAATATTTTCAGCGCCAAGAGCATGATGAGCTGAATCCACATACATAGTTGAATCAATGATATCCTGGTCCATATACGGATTAACCCATTTTTGGAACTCCTGCAAAAATCCGGTCCTGTCACTTCTCATCAGCCAGCTGTCAAGTCCAGGCAAAGGTGGGAATGCCGATCCAACCGAGTTTCTTGGACGCCCCATTGCCACTTCAAAATAGAAGGGACAATGTCTAAATAATTTAACTTCACATTTTTCAGCTATCAAATGATAGACCCAAGTCTTTTTTATAAATGGAGATGCATCCGGCTGCATCTCATTCATGTGGTTTAATTCTGCTTCCTGGCTTGAAACATCAACCGGATAGGTTGAATAGAATACATCTGTTTCTTTCAGGAAATCATCTAATTCCGCTGTAAATTGTGACATTAACCATAACCTTCTTTCTTTTGTAAATACCTGAAACCTTAAAATGTAAGCGCAACTTTCATTCCCTCTCTCGATTTTACCAATTGAATTCCTTCCATAAATTTTTCAACAGGAAGTCTGTGTGATACAAAATCCTTAAGATCTATCTTTCCTTCCATTATAGAGCTTATAACCCGCTCATGTACGGTTCTTTCTCTTAGGGCAATCGGCCATTGTACGGAATGAATATTAAAATTGTACGGAGCTATATCCCAATCAATCGCATCTCCCGTATGCATTCCTATGCCATATAACGCTATTTTCCCTGTTTCCTTTGTTATCTGAAGACCCTGATTAATGATTTTGGCGCTTCCTACGCAATCTATAAGCAAGTCCGCCCCTTCAGGCATGATATCTCTTACTGCGTCGATTATTTTTACATCCTTGGTATTTATGGCAGAATCCGCGCCCAGTTTTCTTGCCGTATCCAATCGTGACTGATGATGTCCTCCCATAATTATTTTAGAAGCACCAAGCAATTTGGAGTTGATTACCATGGCCAGTCCCACCGGACCGCAGCCGACGATAACCACATTCATTCCAGGCTGTATGCCGACTCTGTCCAAAGCACTGGAGATTTCCTTAAGCGTTATAATCATAGTTCCGTCAACCGGATCTATCTCATGCGGAATGACCTGTTGGGTGCACCGTCCTTCTTCCGCACTTACTCCGTCTTCGATTCTTGCCTGATAATCATCAACCAGTCCAAATTCAGCAAATCCGCCCCAAAGACTTCTATATTGTTCCGTGTCGTTTAATGTAGTTCTTAATACCCGGTCTCCAACTTTATAATTCCGTACCTTGCTTCCAATCTGTATTACTTCACCAACTGATTCATGTCCAAGAACCGCAGGGTAAGTTGAAAATCCCCGCAGCTTTCCATCAATCAGTTTTAAATCCGTTCCATTACACAATGCACAGGCAATCGTTTTTGTCAGGCATTGATATTCATCTATTTCAGGCATAGGAATTTCATATTGCAGATCTATTTTTCCACCGCCATAGACAACTAAACCTTTCATAAGCATTCTCCTCTCTTGTCATCCTTTTACTGCACCTGCTGTCATGCCCTCCACAATGTATTTCTGAAAGAAGCCGAAGAAAATAATCTGAGGTGTCATTATAATAATACTTCCCGCAATAATTCCGCCGTAATCAATGGTATACTGACTTTTAAATAAGGACAAGCCAAGGGAAATAGTAGCCTTGGCATGAGCAGAAATCAGGGTTACAGCCAAGGGAAATTCATTCCATACATAAATAACATTAAAAACAAATACCGTAATCAATACGGGTTTAATAATCGGGGCAATTACCTGAAAACATACCTTCCAGATACTGCAGCCGTCAATGACCGCGGCTTCTTCCACTTCAGTGGGAAAACCTCTTAAAAATCCGGTCAGAAGCAGAGTATTAAAGGATATCGATGTTGCTATATAAGGTAAAACCATTGACATAAAGTTTCCATTCAGGTGAAGCATTATCGTTATCCGGTAGATTGGAAATAGTAGTACATAAATAGGTACAGCCAATCCGACCAGTAAAAACGAATATAAATTAGCCTGGAGCTTTGGATGTTTATAAGGGATTCTTGTCAAAGCCACTGAACTTAGGAAGGTTATCACCATCTCTATTACCATGGTTACTGTCATAATAACAATGGTATTTTTAAACAATAAAAGAGGATTTAAGGTTTTAAAAGCATTAATATAGTTAGTCAGATTAAGTTTATCCGGGAAGCTCAAAGGATTTATTATAATGTCGGAATTATTCTTTGTGGATAACAACAGTACAAAAAGGAACGGAATCAACATAATAAAGGTAAATATGGTAATTCCAATGTAAGTTAATATCCTTGCTCTCTTTTTATGCTGCTTTTTCATCTTTTTATCCATATTATTTGAGCCCTCCCGCTTCATCGTTTTTCCTGCGCAGTATAAACAAATAGATTAAAGTGAAGGACATTGTGACGATACAGCTAAACACCGCAATCGACATACCATATCCATACCTGCTTGAAATAAATGTCGTATTATACATGTAGGTGGTCATAACTTCAGACATATGATTCGGGCTTCCGTTCGTAAGCTGATATACTAGTTCGAATATTTTGAAACAGCCGGTTATAATCAGGATAATATTGATTGCAAATGTTTCTTTCAGCATGGGAACCGTGATATATCTGAAGGTCTGCCAGCCGTTCGCACCGTCTATCTGGCAGGACTCAAACAATTCATTTGGTATTGTTTTCAGACCAGCCAGGAAAATCGTTGCAATATATCCAACGTTCTGCCAGCTATAAATAACGCCAACACAATACGGCGTCAGTACAAGTCCTCCTATCCATGTCTGTTTCCAGGCAACTCTTCCCATTAAGTCCAGGGCGCTGTTAATTAAGCCCATCTCCGGGTCAAAAATATAGCCCCAAATCAAGCCCACTACAATTGGAGCAATTATATTCGGAAGGAAATTTAATGCTTTATATACATTCGAACCCTTAAAGCTTCTATTTAATACAAGTGCCAATATCAAAGAAGCCGGCAGGAGCACCAATATGCTCATCAGTAATACAATTGCCGTATTTTTCACAGAAACTAAAAAATAACGGTCACCAAACATCTTAATATAATTTTTTATGCCAATAAATTCAGGTGTCACAATCCCTTTAAAATTCGTCAGGCTATAATATACAGCTACAAAAAGAGGAATAACAATATATAAACAGTAAATAAGAATTGTCGGTCCCAGCATAGCTATAAAGTTACGTTTTCTGTTAAACCAATGCATACCATTCCTCCAAAGCTACAACACATTTTGGTAACAATGCACCGTTATACATAAAACGATGCATTGTTAAGTATTGTTCAATTAATTAAACTAATTATTCATATGACAGATTATTTACCAAGATCATCGTCAACTGCCGCCTGTACTGTATTCATTGCTTCATCCGATGTACATACGCCGTTTATTACACCGTAAATCGAATCATATAGCGCATTGCCGAAAGCTTCCGTACTTACATTATCAGCCTGTGTCTTAATACCCTTATAGCCAAGATTGATCTGATCTATTACCGAAGCAAATGCAGGATGCTCGGATACAAACGAATCATCAATTGTTCCGCTATAGTTAGTCGGAGGTGTAACCAGATTATCTATCATGATTTTAGCTCCGTCATCGCTGTAATAGAATTTGAAAAAGTCAAGAATTACAGCAAGTTTGGCAGGATCTTCAGCGGCTTTTGCTGAAATCGCAAGCGGCGCATGCGCATAATTGGAACAAATCTGCTGATTTCCTACACCATTATCAAATGATACACCCCATGTAAACCCAATGGCATTAGGATTTGAAAAATTTTCTTCAAGGTATTTTGATTCCCAGGAGCCTGAATCAAACATGGCAGCTTTTCCGGAACAAAACATTTCTTTTGCATCATAATAGGTTGATGTAGCTACATTACCCGGAAATGCTCCCAGATCTCTCAATTCGCCAAGAGAATCATAGAATTTACGGAAATCATCGTTATTAAAGCTTTCGTTTCCGGCAAGTATCCCGTCAATTTTATCAAAATAGCCAAAGTGACAGAGCTCAGCCATCAATGCCCATACAGAGTAAGCATCCTGTGCTCCCTGTGCTATTGTAATAATACCATTTTCTGAAAATACTTTAGTACAATTAACCAGGTCATCATAGGTAGACGGAACCTCAAGATTATATTGGTCAAATAAATCCTTATTATACCAGAAACCGGTTACCAACGCCTGATACGGAAGACCGTAGATGCGGCCGTCGACATCCACTGCATTAACCATATTATCATTCATAATAGATGTCAGATTATTATCCGCTATAAAATCATCGAGACAATACAGTAATCCCTGGGAAGCCATATCTTTATCGGATGCTAACAGGTTAAAGAATACATCAGGTAAAGTATCTGCCTGCGCATTCATTTTCATTTTGTTATAATGTTCTGTCGTCTCTTCACCTGTAAGGTTAATAGTCACATTAGGATGAGCTTCCATATACGCCTGACAGATCGCATAAATAGCAGGCTCCTGTTCCTCGACATTAGCTACATGCATGGAAAGATCAAATTCCACCGGTGCATCGGAATCAGTCGTTTTCTCAGTAGTTGCCGTTCCACCGGTGGTCTCTTCTGATGTGCCATTTTTTGAGGTGTCCGAACTGCTGCCGCAGCCTGTAAGCATTGTAACCGTCATAACCAAACACAATATTACAGATAATACTTTCTTTTTCATAGTACCTTCTCCTTTTTGTATGTAATATTTGCCGGACCAGTATAATCATGACTCTTTTAATGATTATTCCTTATCCTTATGTATCTATTATATAATGGAAACGGTTGACATGCAATATTTTTTTATATAATTTGTATATTTTATGTATTCTGTATATTTTCTCCCTTATATTTCTGCCTAATAAATAGCATTTATTGTGCATTTTGCTAATGCCATTAAACCGATTTAAACATGTTCTCTTTTTTAAATCTAAATACAATATATAATTTGGAATCGTTTTCATAAAATTTTGCCATTATATATATACCAATACATTATACTTGTCTTTTTACTATATTGAATTTATAATATGACTTAAACGAGGAATAAATTATTAAGGATCTGCAAGGAAATATTTAGACCTAAAAAGAGAGTATAGGACATATGATGGAAAAACATATAACAATTAATGACATCGCCAGAATGGCCAATGTATCCCGTTCTACTGTTTCACGTATATTAAACGGGAATGTTAATGTAAGCGAAAAAAAAAGAAATCTTATTATGCAGGTCATCCATGATAATAACTTTATCCCCAATGACTTAGCGCGTAATCTTGTTAAGGGTACAAACAATACACTCGGTGTCTTTGTCGGTGATATAGCCAACCAATATTATTCAGAAGTATTAAAAGGCATTGAAAAAGCCGTTTCCAATAACAACTATATTCCTATCACATGTTTTATTAACGGAAGCGAAAAAGAAGAATATTACATTGAAGAGATGATTAAACGCCGCTGTTCAGGTATTATTATTGTTAGTACAAGTATCCATAATATAAAGTTGGTAGAACGCCTTTCTAATTTTTCAAAAATTGTTTCAATTCAATCCGATGTTCCTTCACTCTGTGAAATCAACTCTTCTGACGAATATGGCAGCTATCAGATTACAAACCACCTCATCCAACTGGGGCATAAGAAGATAGCCTATGTACAGGTCAATAATAATCACAGTGTTCTTATCAACAGAAGGAAAGGCTTTGAGAAAGCCTGTTCAGACGCCGGAATTGCAATTCCTTCCAATTATATTATTTACACAGATAATGAGGCTTTGCTTTGCCAGTCAGTTCAGGAACTTATGCATTGTAACACCCCGCCCACAGCTATTTGCTGCTGTAATGATTATATCGCTTGTATCATTAATCAAAAATTAAAGGCAATGCAAATACAAATTCCAGAAGATGTTTCACTGACAGGTTACGATAATCTTCCTATTTCTTCAATAATGGAACCAAAATTAACAACAATATCTCAGCCAATCAGGGAAATGGGTAAAACAGCTGTTGAAACATTGATAAAATTGATTCAATCACCAAATACGACACGTTTTTTGTCCATAACTTTCCCTATTGAGATTGTTATTCGTGATTCAGTTGCCCCTCCGAAATAAATTGTAAAGCATTTAGTATATGAACACTCTAATACAAATGAAAAAGATGAGTCCCTCTCTCAAAACAGAGCAATTTCCTATCAAATAAAAAATGGCTTCAAGAATCCTTAACTAACTCTTCTATATGAATTCATATGAAGTATTGTTTTGATGGTTACTTATGGCTTTCAGTACATGGGTGAGGTAGCAATAAAGTCTTAAATGAATTTAATTTTGCTGTTCCCACAATACTATAGATGCCGGCTATTGCGGGGGATTCATTACTTCACCCCTTATGGCCGAAGAAACCCTTTCCAATGAAAGTGCTGATTTTATATTCCTGGGCAGAGAACTTCTTCGTAATCCTTACCGGCCTCTTTATGCAGCAAAGGAACTGGGGGAGGATAAGGAATGGCCGGTCCCATATAAGAGAGCAAAAATTTAAGGTTAGAGCAAAATGATTTTGTATCCTTTTGACTCTTTATTTTTAGAGATAGATTGGGCTGTTGCAAAATAGTCAAATTGCTGAACTTGTGCCTGGAATGTGGTTTATATTTCTTGGATTTTGCAACAGCCCCAAATCTGTACGATAGAAGTAAATTACAATGTACATTTGTAATAGAATGTGACAAAGAATATCCGAAATTCACTGCTCAGAACAGTTCATTGATACAGGATAATTCACCGATACAGGGTTTAATTATATTTTCCGGCTTCAACAGCTTTTGTTTTTTCGTCTAGAATTGCCTGATATCCCGCGTCTAAGAATTCCTGGCAGGCCTCTTTGTAAGTTTCTTCAAAATCGGCTTCTGAGCTCATGGCGCATTTTACATAGAGCTCTTTCCACAAATCATTTAAATCTGATTTATATTCTGCCACGGATTCCAGTACAACGGAAAACAGTGCGTCGGGGGTGGAATATTCCAGATAATCCTTATAATATTTATAAGAATCCTCAATCAGGTATTCATAACCTGCCGGAGCCCAGTTGGCAACGTTTGCCTTGAAATTCACCTCTTCGTCCTCATATTGTGCGCTTTCCGCTACCAGGCACCAATAATCCTTGTTGTTATTGTCCGAAAGTTCTGATTCACCTGAAAAACCGGTATTCTTAACGGCTAACCCGCTTTCCTCCAGGGTATAATTCTTACCTTCCACGCCGTTTTGCAGGAAAAACAGATTATCAGGCTGGCTCATCCATTCTAAATACATCCAGACTGCTGCTCGCTCCTCCGAAGAAGAGGTTGAGTTAATGCCCATAATCATTCCGAAAGGCCAGTAAGCCCGGGATTGGGGCTTATATTCGTCACCCTTTGGCACTAATGCCTTAGTGTCCAGTACGGAAACCTTGGCATCGGGATCGTTGGTTAACAGATTGTCAATTACCGGCGATGAACTTGATAAATACAGGGCATAAACTCCGGAGCTGCCGGAAACAAAATCTGCCTGGGTGGAAGCATCATCTGTATTTAAGTAAAATTCAGGATCAACCAGGCCGTTATTGCACTGATAATTTAAATTCTTTAAATATTTGTAGGTAGGTTCCCACGTAAAAGCCGGAACGGAAAGATCCGAATACAAAGCTCTTTCTTTTTCATCAATGGGCCAGGTACGGAAAGGATAATCATAGGTAAAATTGTTCTGGACTAAGTTACCGCCGCCGTTTCCAAGACCGGCTTCTTTCCAGGCCTGCAATAATTCATTGTATTCCTCTAAGCAGGTGGGCATCTTCATTCCCACGGCGTCAATCCAGTCCTGTCTGATCAATGTCAGCCAGTTATAGGCATCCGGTCTGTCGGCAAAGAAAAAATAATTCCCGTCGTCAACCGTACCGTAGGTGGAAATGGTTTCTCCCATGTTTGTCCAATAGGCAGGCGCATAGTAGGCTATTTCGTCCAGATCAAGTTTTTGCATGGCGCCTTCCCCGTAATATGCCAGAATCTGAGGCATATCATAGTGAAAAATAATATCGGGCGCGGTATCGGCTGCCAGCATCTGCGTATAATCGGTTACCTCCGTTGTTCTGCCGATTGCAACAAATTTAACTGTTATGTTATACTTATCGCCGAATTGGGATTGAATCCATCTGGTATAATAATTATCGGTCACGTTCCAGCCTTCAAAGGCTCTGTCATATACAGGAATCTCAATTGTTACATTATCTTCGAATCCGGAGGAATAATCCGGATAAGCTCCCGTAGTTTCCCCGGCCTCATTATCCCCTGCCTTAGTTTCTGCCGTCGTATCGGCTGCTGTTTTTCCGGTCGGTTTTGTTTCATTGCCTTTACACCCTGCGGTTAGGAGTATTGTCAGGGTACAGATCAATGAAAGTGCTGTCAATTTTTTGAAATTTTTTTTCATAACAAACTTACCTCCTTAATAAAATAATTATTTAAGAGAGTGCCGCAAATTTAAAAGGATTTCAACCGGAACAGGTGATAAACCTGGAACGATTCAGGTCCATAAATTTTTGATTTACGGCAGCTTCCTTACTCCACTTATTAATATCATCCGTTTATCCCTTGCGGATCCCCATACTCCTTGGGCTAACGGTGATTTTCCATACCGTTTACGGAATTGACCGGCTACGGTATAAACCGGCCAGGGTATTACTGGTTAGGAATTGACCGTTTATAGTATAAACCGGCTAGGGTATTACTGGTTAGGTATTGACCGTTTAAGGTTATTAACCAGCTGCGGTATTACCTCCCACGATATGGCTGTTACGGTTGTTTCGTGCGGGCAGCTAACCTTTTACCGCACCTATCATAGTTCCCTGTACGAAATATTTTTGTACAAAGGGATAAACACATAGAATGGGAACGGTGGCGAATATAATACAGGAAGCCTTTAAGACTTCGGGATTGGTATATTGTGCGGAACCTTCCGCCGCAGCCTGGAAGGATTCCGTTGCCGCGACGACCAGATAGTAAAGCTTTAACTGGAGAGGTCTTAAATCTATATTCTGCTTAATATAAAACAAAGCGTCCTGATAGGCGTTCCATCTGCCCACCGCGTAAAACAGGGAAAGGGTGGCGATAATTGGTTTGGATAAAGGAAGTACGATACTTCTCAATATTCTGAACTGCCCCGCTCCGTCAATGACCGCCGATTCTATCAGGCTGTCGGAAATATTACTTTGCAGCGTGGTTTTCATTATCAGAAGGTTATAGGGACTGAAGGCCAGGGGCAGGATCATGGCCCACCAGGTATCCAGTAAATGCAGGTTATTTATCAGTAAATATTCAGGGATAATTCCACCGCTGAAATACATGGTAAACATAAACAGAAAGGTGATGACGGACCTGCCCTTTAAGCTCTTTCTGGAAAGCGGGTATGCCGCAAATATGGTGATAATCATACCTAAAACGGTAAATGTAACGGTAACGACTATGGATACATATAAGGATCTTAAAATACTTAAATCGGCAAAAATTTTTCTGTATGCATCCAGGGTAAAGCCCTTGGGGAGCAATACGATTTTATTGGCAATTACATAAGCTTCCTTGCTGACGGACTTAGAAAATACATGTATAAACGGCAGCAGGCAGGTTAATGCGGTAGCCGCTAAAAAGGCATAGATTAAGAAATCCGCAAGAAAATTATGTACTCTTGATTTTGTCCAGGTTTTTTTGTGGGATACAACGCTTATTGAAGTAACATTCGGCACAATTTTCATCTCCTTTTTTCTTTCCGGGCACTCCCAGAAACTCCCCTGTACACATCTTTGCGGCACAAATCTGCATACAAAGAGTTTCCGAGAGTACTCCCTCCCTTAAAATATTCCTTCCTCACCAAGCTTTTTAGCAAAGAGATCAGAGCCTATGACCAACACTAATCCGACTATGGACTGGAATAGACCGATGGCGGTCGCTTCGCTGTATTTACCGTTGGAAAGCCCCAGACGGTAAACCAGTACGGGAATTGTATTGGTATACTCCGTAGTTGCCACATTCATCAAAGCATTTACCGATTCAAAGGAACCACCCATAATTTTGCCCAGATTCATAATCAGCAGTATAACAATGGTACTTTTAATACAGGGTAATGTAACGTGGATACACTTTGCCAGTCTTCCGGCACCGTCCACAGTTGCCGCTTCATATAATTCTGTACTGACACTTGTAATGGCGGCCAGATAGATGATGGTTCCCCAGCCCATTGTCTGCCATACGTTGATAAGCACATAGGTAACAAGCCAGTGGTTATCCTCCTGCAAAAAAGGAATACGTGCGTGCCCTGCGGCTTCAATAAGATTATTTACGACACCGTTTGCCAGACCGAAAATCTGATAAGCAATTGCACCTATGATAACAAAGGATAAAAAGTGGGGCAGGTATAATAAAGTCTGCGTTACTTTTTTAAAATACTTATTTTTAACTTCATTTAATAAAAGGGCCAGTAAAATGGGAAAGGGAAATCCCAAAATAAGCGTCAAACTGTTTAACAATAATGTATTTCGAACGGATTTTCCAAAGTCCCTCATATGAAAGACTTTTTGGAAAACTTCAAGGCCGGCCCATTCGCTGCCCGAAAATCCCTTCAGGATTTTGTAATCTTTAAAAGCGACAATGATCCCGAACATAGAACCGTATTTAAATATCAATGCAAAAGCAATGGGCACCAGTAATAAGATATATAACTGCCAGTCTTTTCTTAAATAGAAAAATATACTTTTTTGCGTATTCCTGTTTTTTTTCCCTTTAGAAATTATCTTATCTCTTGAAATGATCTTATTTCCTGAAGCAAAAACAGGGTTGCCAGGGGCATCTGATTTTTTACTGGTAGAGCTGATGTATCCGGCAATTTTCATAAAACATTCCCTCCTCGTCATTCATTTTTATGCGTTTTACATAAGAGGTATATGCTGAACTATATAATTATTTTTTTGATATGTAAAGTATCATTTTTGCTACGGATTATCATTTTTGCTATTGTTTAAACCATTGATTTTACTGTTTTTTAACAAAAATTGTTAGACATAAATTTATAATTATGACAAAAAACCCCAACCTATTACGAATATTCAGGATATTTTCTTATCAGAAATGATAATATATAATCAGAATAGAATTACCCGTAATTTTCTTTTGAGAAAAAAATATCTATAAAATAGTGACAATGCATCTATTTTATAGATATTTTGTATTAATTACTTTCCTTCTGCTTAAGATGTTTAAATTCACTTGGTGATATACCTTCATATTTTTTAAAAAAACGGATTACGCTTTGATTGTTCCGGTAGCCGACTTCCTTTGCAATTTGTGAAATGCTTAAATCGGAATGGAGCAGTAAGTTCTTTACCTCTTCAATACGCAGGATATTTACATTGTCAATTAAGCTTTTCCCGGTTTCCTCTTTGATAAGTTTTCTTATATAGGAATAGCTGATTCCTATTTCTTCCGCTATATCTTCCAGTATAATATCCTCCTTGTAATGCTCCCTGATATACTTAAGAATTTGCTCGCAATATTTTGTTTCACTGTTCTGTCTGCCGGGAGCCGTGTAATCCAAAATGGATTTAAATATTTCAATCAGGTATTCTTCGATTTCATCCACCGTATCCAGACCTGCAATTTCGGAGTAAATATTGATATTACTTCTGAAAATCTTACTTGTATTAATATTATGCTCCACCAGATATTTAATTGTTGCTCCGACTAATTGATTAAAAATCAGAAGGATATTATCATTTGAAATATCCTTTTCCTCCTTTATCTGATTCACTGCTTCCTTAAGTTCTGTCTTTAAGCTGTCAAAATCCCCGTTGTTTAAAAAATTGAGAATTTTTTTCTCACTGTTATACGAATAATGAAATTTTTTGGTCTCCTTTTCCTGGGACTCCCAGAATATAATACTGTCCCTTCCGGTCAATAATCTGTGCTTTACGGCTTCCGAAGCTTCGTAAACACATTCTTTAATGCCCTCACAGCCCGTATGAACCCCGCTTACTCCTATTGTTACGGTATATCCGAGAACTTCCCCGGCTATGGCTTTTATTTGGTTCAGAGTATTTTTTAAGGTTTTCGGCACTCTTACATGGTCGTAATGTTCTATATTTATAATAACGGCGATGGTTCCGGCTTCGTATCCGGCGCAGCATACATGATAATCTTCTGGAAAGGCATTTTCAAATTTATCAAACAATAAATACCGGTAATAACTTCTGATTTCCGGATTCGCTTCCTTCAGATAGGATTTTATATTATCAATGGATACCAGGGAAACAATATAATGACTGTAGGGAAAGGTTTTTTTAATTTCTTCCAGTTCGGCGCTGTTGGCAATTTCTCCCGTGAGCAATTTATGTACGGCCAGATATTTCGTTTCCATTTCCCTGTCTTTTAACAATTTGTGGAGGTCTTCCTCCTGCTCTCTGATTTTATCAAAAGCGGCTGCAAGAAAGGCAAGCTCATTCTTATTTCCTTTATCTTCAAAGCCTGCCTGCGCTTTCATATTTTTTACCAGTTCTTTCATCGGTTTTGAAAATCGGATGGATACCAGCACGGTAATAACGGTTCCCACAGCGATAATTACAATGGTAAGTATTATAAAATTAGTTCTGACCTGATTGGATTTTTCCAATAAAGCATCCATGGAATAGGTTGCAATATAAATCCAATGGTTAAAGGGAGATTTATTAAAGGTATATAAAGTTCTCTCGCCGTTTGCATCCACATATTCACAGCCGGAGGTTTTTTTGGTTTCTAAAATACGCTTCACATAATTATCATGACTTAAGTTCTGATGTATCATGGACTTATCCCAGTGGGAAATAACATTTCCTTTTGTATCAATGATGCAGCCGGCGGAAACCGAATTATGCTTATTGGAATTAAAGAAGCCGCATACCTTGGACTCGTTTACGTTAACAACTATGGTGCCTTTTGTGGAGGTTGTGAGCCGGTTAAGCCGGTAAACATAGGATATTACGTGAATAGATTCGGAGTATGAAGTGCCCTTTTCAATTTCGGTAACGGTTGCTTTATTTAATAGCCTGGGATACCAGACGCCGCCTGCGCCGTTGATTTCCTTCATGGCTGCCTCCATCCAGTCCATGCTTTCAAAATATTTGAGACGGACAATCCCCTTATTGGTTGAAATGATATAATCCGCATTATCCAGATAAAAAATAATGGAATATATGGTATTGTCATTGGGCAGCATTTCGTTCATGCTGTCAAGGATGTTAATTGCACTGTTAATTGTTTCATAGTCGGAATTTAAATCCGAATAAGAAGTTATGCTTTTTATAGTATTAAATTTATTTTCTTTTACCAGTTTAAGTACATCGGCAATTACGTTATTCAGGGTAAATTCACTCAGAGCGATGTCCGAATCCAGTTTTGTCATGGCGGAATCCGCTATTTCCTGTTCGGAATACCGCATCATGCTGGAGCTGCTGTAATAAGATATAATGGACATGGGGATAACCAGTACTAAGAACAGTATCATAAATAATTGCAGTTGAACCGGGATTTTCTTCATCTTAAACTCCATTCCGCGCAAGCTTGATCGTTCTCATTGCGAATTGATAGTCCACATTGTGAACTGATAGTTCGCAAGACGAACGATTGCGCAGTTGAAAAATATGCTTTTTATTTTTCAACTTAACCTCCTGTAATTTCTTAACGTTTTCTTATCCTATGGAAGGATGTATTATACTTCATATTTTCTTATGAAACATGGAGATATCTCCTGAAATCCCTTTATGGGAAGCACCTTATCCATCTAGGGCGTGTCTGAAAACTCCTTGTGCTGGACTGGGTGTTCCACTTTGTGGGAGACAAGGAGCGGTTTTGGGAGCGTAGTTTGGACTACGTTTCCAAAACCTCGACGCAGTATACCGCAAAGTGGAGCGTTCAGAACGGTACAATGAGTTTTCAGACACGCTCTAGGCAGGAATCCATGTTTTCTTACATAGGTTTTTCACATAAGTGAATGATGCGATAATTAGTTTAGCATCTATAAAAGTATTTTACAATATTTTTAATAATAATTAAAGGGAGATATATTGTCATTTATGATGAAACATTATAGGGGCTGGCGAAAATCTTACCGGCAACCGTTCCTAGATTGATACAGCGAAAATAATAATTACACCATACTATATGTTTGTAATATTAGAAAGTTGTTTTTAATTATAAAGGTATAAATAGCAGCCATTGACTAAAAAACTGGGCACACGACTTTGCGAAGCAAAGTGTAGTATGTTCAGCGTTGCTGCGAAAATGCCGTTGCCGTCGTGGAGGGCAATGGCGTTTGAAGCAGCAGGAAAACGGGCGGGAATTTGCGGTATGGAAAGCCATAAATGGCAGTCCGTTTTCAGCAGAGGACAGGGCGTATATGAACCCCTCATCCATCGTATTCCGTCAGATCTTCTGGCCGGATTGACTCAAAGCGGCAGAGCATTAGGAATGTCCTCAACAAACAGTTTTATGATCTCATCCAAATACCAGTAAATCAAGCGGCATATTTCGAATAAGCAATATTGTAATGCGATAATTATTTATTGTAATACAATGAATAATTATTGACTTTTTGGGCTTGCGGATATATAATCAAGATGGTTGGTGAAAAACCACATTATAATCCAGAAAAGAAGGGGATTTTATGAATCAATCAGCACTGGCGAAATGGTTGAAGCTGATTATTATTATTATTGGGCTATGCGGCTTGCTTGTTTATGCGTGGGTTATACCATCACTCGGACAAATGATGGTAGCAAACTATCCGGAATTTGCGTTTTGCTACTGGCCTTGGCTAATCCTTATATGGACAACGGCAGTTCCTTTTTATGTAGTTTTAATGTTTGGATGGAAGATTTCCCAAAACATAAGAAATGACCGCTCCTTTTCCACAGAAAATGCAAAATTATTGAAATGGGTTGCTGTATTGGCTGTAGCAGACACCGGATTCTTCTTTGCGATGAACATTGTGTTTTTGCTCCTCAACATGAATCATCCGGGCATTGTACTGATCTCCCTGATTGTGTTAGTCATTGGGATTGCAATATCTGCTGTTTCGGCTACCCTTTCCCATCTTGTGAAGAAAGCCGCAGACCTTCAAGAGCAAAGCGACTTGACAATATAAGGGGGAATCTAAAAATGGAAGATGAAATTATTATTAATATTGATGTTATGCTTGCCAAGCGCAAAATGAGTGTCACGGAATTAGCAGAACGGGTAGGTATCACCATTGCCAATATATCCGTTTTAAAGAATGGGAAAGCAAAGGCTCTGAAAATCTCTACTTTGACAAAACTATGCGCCGCGCTTGACTGTCAGCCCGGAGATATACTGGAATACAGGAAAAAGGAATAATAACGTGAAAAGACAAATCAGAATACTTACAATAGTATTAAGCGCGGTTTTCCTTTTGTGTCTTTGCAGCTGCTCTATTATTGACGAAGCATTTTCCCCATCAGAAATCGAGGACGGATTTAGCGACGAATGGCTCAAAACGTTAAGCGACAAATACAATCTTAACATCCCTGAATCTGCCATCTACCAGAAAGGATTTTTTGAACCCGGACAGGATTTCAGTGTCCACATGCTATTTACTGTAAGTGCCGATGATTTTGATAGCATGATCGGCGATGGCTGGACGAAAGACGCGGAAGGGCATTCTTTTGGTGACGAGTGGTATACAGATTTGACGGATAAGGAGCTTTCTCATTACTATGTATATTCCAAACAATACACGGTATTGTTCTTTTCGGACGCATCGGAAGACAGCACGATTACCTGCGTTTTTGTCGGTTGGCGTCCATAACCGACAACCTTATTGAAAAAATGATGATATGGCACATTGTTTATGATTGGGAGGTTTTTTATGACAGAATATAATTTAGGGCTTGCTCTTTTTTAAGTTTTTACTTGGTGTCCTCTTTCTGTTCCTTGGAGGAGGCCGGGGGCGCGTGGGGGCAGAGCCACCGCATAAACCAACCGCTTGGCGGGATTGTTTCTTTTTATATTCGTAATCTTAATCATGGAATAATTTAATGCCAGATAAAGAGTAAGCCAGGATAAACGAAGAATACTTTGCCCGGTGCCTGGGAGTGACCAAGGAATATTTCAGTTATCTGTTTCATAAGGATATCGGAATAACTTTTACCAAATTTATTAAAAATTACCGCATACAGGTGGCAAAAGGCCTTCTGTTAAATGAAGGCCTTTCAAAAGAGGATATCCTTTTTTCTTACAATCACAGACTTTAGTGCCAAGAGCATCACAATGACTGTGGACACAGGTACCATCACCGGCGACAGTAAGATTATCAACGGGGATAAGACCGAGGTCAATGGAAGGGACAAGGGCGATAAGGGAAAAAATCTCCTGAAGAAGTTTATGGCTGTAATAAGGAGCGAGATGGACGGCAAGAGGGTCAAGGTTAAGGGAAGCCAGTTTGGCAAGAGAAAACGAATAAGAAGTAAGTTTTTTACGGTGGGAATCATTCAAAGAAAGAACGGCGTCAGAAATTAAGTGCAGATAATCAGCATGAGAAGTCCAGTTTTTGAGCATAAGCAAAGCACCTCCAAAAATGTATTTTTAACAAAGGCTTCGCCACAAATTTTTATACATTTGTCAAGGGTTTTTTTGAAAGAATATGCAAAAAAGTTGGAGAAAAAATAAGAAATAAGAATCAATAGAAAAGAGCAAACTCGGGCTTTTCATAGTTCCCGAGAGTGCTCCAATTGGATATGGAGAACAAACTTCAACAATTGTCCCATCAATCTGGAGATTGTTGTTATCAATTTAATAGTTAATCATCTTAAACGAACATAATTTAGCTTACTGTTCATAATAAACCAACTTAGCATCTCTAATTAAGACTATCAAACTTATCAGCACGTCTACAAACAATCTGTTAATTGAAGGCTATAAAATTAACTCATTGGCATTTCCCGGATTCAAACTGCCTCCATATAAAACAGGGATTTCTTTTCCGTCTTTTCAGAAGATTTCGATCAAGCATGGAGGGTATATCTTTTACTCATAAGAAAGAGTCTGGCTTGCAAGACTCTGGCGCGCTGTCACTTCAGTGACAATCTTCCTTTGGCGCGTCATGCGCATCCTGCCTTCACAAGTCTCGCTGTGTGGGTTTACAGAGTCTATATTTATTTCTTTAAAATAGAGATAGGTGAAAATATCAGCAGCACCAAGACTTTTGCCAGGATGGCCGCTTTTTGCAGCATGTGTAGTATCCAGTATTCCTTTTCGTACTTTATAGGCAATATGATTTAAATAGTTCATTTCTTGTACTGTCAACTGCTTAGCTTCGCACATTTTTGAACACTCTCCTATAATCTTCTTGAAATTTAGCAATACCGGAAGCTGTAAGTGGATGTCCTGCCATTTGTCGAATGACATTATAAGGAACTGTAGCTATACTTTTAATAATCTCTATTCCTGGTGATGAGATGTCATCAAGACGACCAACATGAGGCCCCAGCTCGGGCAGCAAGGAACATTAGGCTGGGATTAGTTGTAACTCCACAAAAAACTCCTAACTCATCAGCTGTCCTAATCTCTTCAACTATTGTGTTTTTTGCATTTTTATTTAGTTTTTAATAAGTTAATTATTTAGTTTTTTCTTGCCATATTGGCAATACATCGCGGATAATACGATTGAAGTTATGAGCATCCCAGGCACTGCGGCCAACAAATAAGCCATCGATATGCGGCTCTCTAATCAATTTAGCAGCGTTCATGTGATTTACGCTTCCACCGTAAAGTATTGGTATGATATTATGTCCTAGCAAACTTTCCAGTGTTTGACGTATGTAAGCATGTCTATCTTCTGCATATTGAGAAGTAGCGGGTTCTCCCTTTTCACCAATTGCCCATACCGGTTCGTAGGCTATCCAAATATTGGCTGCGTCCTCAGGTTTAATTCCATTAAGACCCTCTTCAATCTGTTTTTTTAAAACAGCATCGGCAATTCTGCCGTCTTTCTCCTGTTTGGTCTCACCAATACATAGAAGTGCTGTAAGGTTATTACAAATGCTTGCTTGTACCTTTGAGTTTGCCATACTATCTGTTTCACCAAATATCTGTCTTCGCTCTGAGTGGGCAATTTCAGCTATATCGACACCCACCTCGCTCAACATTACTGGCGAAACTTCTCCAGTAAAAGGCCCTTCATTTTCCCATGCCACATTTTGCGCACCAATACGGATATTGTATTTACCAGCCACTCTGACAGCCTGATCCAGGGTTGTAAAGGAAGGTATCACAAACAATTCTATACTGTGCCGAATATCATTTGTCAGTTCACCTAGTTCCTCTAAAAAAGAAATGGTGTGAGCGATCCCTTTATACATTTTTGTATTGGTTCCGATCAACAACTTTTTCATTATATTATCACCTTCCAAAATTTTCTGCCTCAGTTTGGTTAATAGCGTCCACCTTTGGCGTGGACGGACCATCCACATATTCAAGTGGCAGCCACTCCGTTACAATAAGCTTTGCCAGTTCCGGTCCAATCACTCTGGCGCCGAGGCAAAGCACATTCCCATTGTTACTCAATATAGAGCGTTGTGCAGAAAAACAGTCGTGTGCAACAGCAGCACGAATACCACGAAACTTATTGGCCGTAATACACATACCTATACCCGTTCCACAAATCAGTATCCCTCGTTTTTCATATTTACTGCCAATAATCTTTTCGCATACTCTTTTGGCTATGAATGGATAGGCGGTCTGATCCTTTATTGAGTGACATCCAACGTCCTCATATTCTACTCCAGCAGCCTCTAAACACTGACAAATAATGTTTTTCATATCCACTGCTGCATCGTCACAACCAATTACTATAGTTCGCATATTCAAATTCCTTTCCTATTGATTTATCAAATTGTTCGTTTGTGATTTTAATATAAACATATTTTGTTTTTTTGTCAATATTATTTTTCTTTTTTTATTCTTTGTTCCATATAAAAGTGAATATTTAATTATATTTCAAACATATTTTGTTTTTTGTTTGAATTCACTATGCGAACTTTAACTTTTATTATGTTTTATTTAGGAGAATGCCAACCAAAAAAATATCATAGTAAAGACAAAAATTTAATTTAGTAGATATTCTGACATTTTAAAATCTTCATACTAAATATAATAATCGCAATATTTTGCATTACGGCTACTTTTCTTGCGTTACTCCAGTGAAAAAATATATAACATAATTTCTTCAATATTCATAAACCAAAAAATTTATCATTAAATTCGAACTATGATATAAAAATATGTTTGACATTATGTTCGTTTGATATATAATAGTGAATATAAGCAGTATAAGAGCACTCTCGGAAACGCAGGGTGACGGTTAGGAAGTTTATTCCCTTTGCCAGGTTTTTTGGAAGTGCGTTTATTTTTAGGGAAATGATAAAGATGCATCCGGTCAGCCTTATCAAAGTTCCTGTGACGTAACCATAAACGGTCAATGAAATCGTAATAGGAACCAAGGGGAGGAAGAGAATCGGGCATACAGCCAATGAGAAGAGCCAGGATGTCATCATTTATAAGAGTATTTACCTATAAATCAATGCTATAAACGCCGCAGTCAAGCATCAGAACGAAAGAGCGGAAAATCTCCGGTTGGTGAAGGGCGGGTCTTCCGGTATGGCTGTAATAAGGAGCGAGATGGACGGCAAGAGGGTCAAGGTTAAGGGAAGTCAGTTTGGCAAGAGAAACCGAATAAGAAGTAAGTTTTTTACGCTGGGAATCATTCAAAGAAAGAACGGCGTCAGAAATAAAGTGCAGATAATCAGCATGAGAAGTCCAGTTTTTGAGCATAAGCAAAGCACCTCCAAAAATGTATTTTTAACAAGGGCTTCGCCACAAATTTTTATACATTTGTCAAGGTTTTTTGAAAGAATATGCAAAAAAGTTGGAGAAAAAATAAGAAATAAGAATCAATAGAAAAGAGCAAACTCGGGCTTTTCAGAGTTTCCGAGAGTGCACTATAAATGAATGGAGAGTGTTTATTTGGGTAAAAAAGAAATGCGTGTAAGCCAGATTATGAAGCTTTTGTCTGAAAGGGGAGGCAGCATGATGGTTCGCCACCTGGCCCAACATTTAAATGTTTCCGAGATGACAATACGGCGTGATCTTGATGCTATGCAAGCAGATGGGCTTTTGGAACGTGTACATGGTAAAGCACAATTAAATGGGCTTGTTAGTGGGGAATTTGAAAATATAGAGAATGACTACGCATTAATTTCTGAAATCCAAAAAAACTTAGATAAGAAAACACGGATCGGTAAGTTTGCCGCCAGCCTAATTGAGGAAAACGATGTTATCATTCTTGACAACGGGTCAACAACCGACCAAGTCGCAATTAATATCGATGGTGAAAAGCAATTAACAGTAGCATGTTTCAATTTGAATATCGTAGAGCATCTGTTCCGGCATAAAAAAATAGATCTGCTTTTAGGCGGTGGTTTTTTACACCGGAGTGACAAAATGTTTGAATCAGCCGAAGGGGTTTCTTATCTAAAGGGCGTTCGAGCAAATAAGGTTTTTATTTCTGCATCCGGTGTTCATGAAAAACTTGGCTTAACCTGCGCACATCACTATGAAGTACTTGGCAAACAAGCGATTATTGAAACTGCGCTTAAGCGAATCCTTCTTGTTGACTCTAGTAAATTTGGCACAATTAAAACTATTTATTTTGCACCGTTAAATGATATTGATATAATTATTACCGATAACGGTATAAGTGATGATTGGCAAGAAATTATTGCTAATCGAGGAATTGTATTGCATATTGTCTGAATATGATAATTGACTTTGTGCTGAACAGCAATTATATTTATAAAGGATGTATTCTATGGGAATTAATGAAAGATTGGAACTTATATTACAAGAAGTAAACACTTATGGCTCTGTAAAAGTAACTGACCTTAGTGAGCAATTTAATATTTCAGAGGTTACTATTCGAAATGATATTAGAAGACTTGACGAACAAGGTCTGCTGAAAAAGATATACGGTGGTGCTGTAAAAACTGAAGAACGCTTGGCAGCAGAGTTTTTTCCTGGCGAATACTACCTGAATGCTGACAAAAAATTGAGGATTGCTGCAAAAGCTTATGAATACATAAATAATCGTGATTCAATTATCATTGATGATTCTACCACTGGCAGTTATTTGGCTGGATACATTCGTGAAAATACGGATAAGCGTTTGATTGTGGTAACAAACTCCATTTTATCGATTGCTCTTCTATGTGACTGCAATCATGTGGAACTGTTTGTAGCTGGAGGCCATGTTATCGGACACCCCCCAGCTTCGTTAGACAGCATTACAATCAGTGCTCTGGATAAATATCGGGTTGACAAGGCCTTTGTTGGCGTAAACGGTATAAACTTGAATTTGGGCCTCACCTCTATCGGCACGCCTCAAATGGATGTAAAGCGTAAAATAATAGATTTGGCTGGTCAAACTTTCGTATTGGCAGATAGTTCAAAATTTGGTAACGGTAATATGTTTACGGTATGCCCAATCGAGAAAGTACACAAAATAATAACTGACAGAGATATATCTCATTCTACTTTAAAAGTTGCAGCAAGCAAAGGTGTGGTAGTGGAAACAGTATAAATACTTTTAAGAACATAAACAAGAAAGTAACAATAATAATCTTAATACAGCTTAAGAACAAAAAGCAATTCTATTAGTAGAGTTGCTTTTTTAATATTTAAAAACTCTAAATAATACTATTTTAAAATCAATATAATCACATGTTTTGTGCAATTTTCACAAAATTATATATAATTTTTTTACATTAAAACATCAAAAAAGTATTGTTAAAAACCAAAAGAGTATGTATAATGTTTGTATATCAATCAAAAGTTAAATACCATAAATTGCATTTCAATCGAAAGGAACCAAGATATGATCAATCAAAAACCTATTATCGCCATTACACTAGGCGACCCCGCAGGCATCGGCCCCGAAATTATCATAAAGGCTTTGCAGGAAGAAGCTATTTATCAAGTTTGCAATCCTCTAGTAATTGGCTGTGAAAAAATTTTACAGCGCGCATATCAGGTTGTTGTTGGGCAGCCCATAACCTTCAATTCTATGAAGAATCCTGAAGATGCAATCTATAAGTTTGGAATCATAGACGTGCTGGAAACCGGTGATTACGAAATTTCAAATCTTGCTTGGGGCAAAGAGCAGGCTCTTGCCGGCCAAATAGCAATGGATGCAATAAACAAATCTATCGAACTAGGCATGCAAAGTAAAATCGACGCTGTAACAACTGCTCCGATAAACAAAGTTTCAATTAAAAAGGTGGGAGTAGAACAGGCTGGTCATACCGAAATATACCTTGATGGTACAGAGTCTCCTTACGTATTAACGATGTTCGACTGCTTCAAAATGCGAGTATTCCATTTAAGCCGCCACATTTCTTTACTAAATGCGATTGCCTATGCTAAAAAAGAAAATATATTGAATGAAGTGATGCGTATTGACAAAGAATTAAAACGACTAGGAATTGTAAACCCTTTAATTGCTGTGGCAGGACTAAATCCTCATTGTGGCGAAGGAGGCTTGTTTGGAGATGAAGAGCTGCGGGAGATAATTCCTGCAGTTGAAGAAGCAAAAAAACGCAGACTAAATGTAGTCGGTCCAATATCTCCTGACACTCTGTTTGCCAGAGGAAAAACTGGTGAATTCGATGCTATTCTGGCACTTTTTCATGATCAGGGGCACATTCCTTGTAAAACTCTGGATTTGGAACGTTCGGTTTCTGTAACACTTGGTCTGCCTTTTATTCGTTGTTCCGTAGACCACGGTACTGCTTTTGACATTGCAGGTAAAGGGATTGCCACAAATACCAGCATGGTTACGGCTATTACCACCACCGTCAAATATGCAAATGCACTTCAAAAAGAAATCTAAGGAGGAAAGATCCATGGCAATAATAGGCGCCGTTGCAGACGATTTCACCGGCACAGCAAGCGCTGGCACTTTGTTAGCACAACAAGGAGTGAAAACTGGTTTATTTTTTGATCCTGAAACTTTAGAAAATTTTGAGAGTACAAACACCCTGGACGCAATATACGTAAGCAGTGGTAGTCGTCATTTATCTCCCGAAAAAGCTTACGACCAGGTTAACAGAGCTACAAAAAGTTTGCAGGCCATGGGAGTAAGGTATTTTTCGAAAAAAATAGATACCACCCTACGTGGTGGTATCGGCTATGAAATAGATGCAATGCTGGATTTACTGAACAATGATACTGTTGCTATTATGGTTACAGCTATGCCTCAAAGCAAACGGATTTGTGTAGGCGGATATTCGCTTATAGACAATGTGATTCTAACTGAAACACCAGTGGCAAATGATGTACGCACTCCTGTAAAGGAAAGCTATGTGCCTAGCCTTCTGCAAAAGCAAACTAATCGCAAAATAGCACTGGTGAATATTACTCAAGTTGCAGAGAGCAGCGAAGCAGCAAAACAGGCTATGGCAGAAGCGCGGGAAAATGGTGCCGAAATTATAATTGTTGATGCAATAACATTGGAGCATCTTGATAACATTGCCAAAGCATGCTGCAAGCTAAACTGGAATGTGCTGGCAGTAGATCCCGGAGCCTTTACTATGAAATTGGCGCAGCATCGAAATTTAACAAAAAAAGTAACAGACAAAATCGTTCCTAAAACTAATTACAATAATGAAAAAACAGCTTTGTTTGTTGTTGGTACCCCAAACCCTTCTACTAGAACTCAGGTAGACAAACTTTGCAAAGACTGTGTGTCAAATAAGCGAATCACGGTCTCCCCTACAGCTTTGCTGGAGGGTGGTAAAACCGCAAAAACCGAAATTGATAAAGTAACAACCAGGGTTGTTGCGTTATTTCATGAACAAGAGAGAGCTCGTTCTATAGTCATTGAATCCATAAATAATGGCAATGTTTTAAACCTGGAGGAAGAGGATAAGAAATATGGCTACGAGGCGGATGAAAGCTCTCGTTTAATCAACGAAGGATTAGCATTCATAACTAACGCAGTACTTTCCACTGTGGGCCAAGATCGCGTTGCCGGATTGATACTCACGGGTGGCGATACTATGGAAAGTATTTGCAGGAAAATAGGCGTGACTTGTATACAGGCTCTAGATAATATTATAGCACAAGTAGATGTAGGCAAAATAATTGGTAGATATGATGGATTACCTCTAATCGTAAAAGGCGGATTTTGTGGAACAGATGAAATTGCAACGCTTATGGTAGAACGCCTGTTCCTTGAGTCAAATTAAATGCGGCTAACTGCACATTAGTAAATGGGGGTGAAATATATCTTAAATTCATAAGTAAGTTAAAAGTAACTAAATAATCGGTCAATGGAGGACACATTATGAAATTTTTTTCAAAAATTCCAGCAGGGCTCATGGTTATCCCTCTCCTTTTAGGAAGTATTATTAATACATTTATTCCAGGAGCACTTGCAATCGGTGGATTAACTACCGCATTATTCTCTAGTGCAGGCTCATCTACAGCATTAGGAATACAACTGTTTTGTCTTGGTACTACTTTAAATGTTAAGGATATGCCTACCGTAATTAAGCGTGGAGGTGTACTCTTAATAGCTAAGTTTGCAATCGGCACTATTATCGGAATTGCTATAGGAAAATTCTTTGGATTTGCGGGTTTCTTAGGTTTAACATCGCTTTCCGTAATTTCGGCAGTTACAAATGATAACGGAAGTATCTTCTTAACACTAATGGCCGAATATGGAGATGAAAAAGATGTTGCATGTATGCCGTTACTTGCTGCAATTAATGATGGTCCTTTTTTAACATTAGTTGCACTTGGTGCAAGTGGCCTTGCTTCAATTCCTTTTATGGCTTTAGTCGCAGCAATTATACCTACTGCACTGGGTATGTTACTTGGAAATATTGACAAATCCTTTAAAGAATTCTTCGCTCCTATGGGTACAGCAATTATTCCGCTGATCGGATTCATGCTGGGTGCTGGAATAAATCTTGGCAATATCTTTGCAGGCGGTATTTCAGGTGTACTGCTTGGCTTGATAACTGTTTTTATCGGAGGAGGTTTCATTCTTATTTTTGACAGATTTGTAAGTAAACGCCCAGGTTATGCCGCATGGGGTGTTTCAACAACCGCAGGTAATGCAGTAGCAGTTCCGGCAGCAGTAGCATTAGTAGATCCTTCATGGACTAATTATGTAGGAGATGCAACTGCTCAAGTAGCAGCTTCAGTTGTCTTGTCTGCAATTCTTGTTCCCATAGTAACCTCCTGGTGGGTTAAGAAATTTGGATCACCTAAAAAACCGAAAGAAGGGCTGGCACTATAATGACTAAATTTGCGTCAATACCATATGCATATTCGTGCTCTACAAAATATAATTGGGTGTAAAAAATTGACGACTGATACCTGCGGAAGATTCAGAGTGAAATTACTAGAAAGGCAGCGTAAAATTATTATAGTGGTTTGTAAAATAAACATAGAGCATTTAATCTCAAATCACCTCGCAGGGTTGAAACGTTGCGAGGTGACTTTTTGCAACTTGTCCAGTTAACATAGTCGAATTTAAAATTTCCAAATAAGCAGAAATTTGGGTATTGAGTAAAAGAAAGATACTACTAGTACAGCATTGCATAAATTTCGCTTAATATCAGTGCCTGATATTTGCGATGGGGCAAGGCGGAGGAATGAGGCGTAGCGGTCAATGCCGTCAACTTAAGTAATACGTGTACTTTGAAAATTGAATAATGTAATTATTTTTCCGGATTGTGAATCATTTTTACTGGATAAACGCATCAATTTAAAACAAAAATAAGAGGCCTCTAAAATTAAGTAAAGTGGCCCCCGTGTCCGAACCAGAGTACATACCCACTTAGTCAGATTTTTTCTATCTAAGTGGGTTCCTTTATAACCTGAATTCCCGAAGACCGGAAATTATAACAATAGGAGGTTTTATAAATGCCGGGTAAAAAATCAAACCTTATATTTATAGTTTAATGTGTATCTGTATAAGATGATATTTGAGTAAGTTCGGAAGCTCTTTTTAGGAGTTCTGTTCTGCCTGTATCATTTAGATTTAAATAGCAGCTTAACAGTAGTTTTACTCCTTCTATAGAAAAAGTAAGGTTTGATTCTGTATGTATAATTTTGCTTAACACAAAATCTAAACTTTCTTCAAGCACGTTTAAAGATAAAATCTGTTTATCCTGGGATGTATGCCCAAAAGAATCCCTAAAATCCAGAAACAGATTGGTAAGATTATTAAGTCCGTTATCAATAGTATCACTATTTTTATGGAAAGTAACCTGGTCGATTTCGCCACGTAAGTAATCGCCGCTAACACAAAAAAATCGTTCCAGGGCAGCCATAGCTTTGGAATTTGGCTCCCGTAAGCCATTTTCATATCCGATAATTGAAGAGACACTCAGTCCGGTCTGTTTGGCTAATTCTTTCTGAGTTATTTTCTTATCTAATCGCAATTCTTTAATTCTTCTCGCAATGATCAGTTTGTGATCATTATCCATGAAAACACCCCCAATTCTAAAAAAGTATATCAGAAAATTATACAAATGTAAAACAAATTATTAAATTTGAGCATTGACTTTCACGATTGTATAATTTATAATTATTTTAAAGTTTTACGATTGTATAAGTAAAAAAGGAGCTGCTATCTATGATGGTTATCGTTAATTCAAAGAAATTAATTGAAAAAAGAAGAGAAAAAAAGTTGTCACAGCATAAATTGTCTAAGCTTGCCGGGTTAAGCAATAACGCTGTTTATAGAATGGAAGAATGTGAAAATAAAGTTAGTGAATTAAGAGTTAAGGCTGTAGCAGATATTCTGGGCTGCCCGGTTTCTGAAATTTGCAGAAAGGAATAGAAATGTGGAAGGGTTTTTAGATATAAATCAATATGCAGTAATATAAAAAAACTCATATAACGGATGATGAAAAGTTAAAGTTGATGATTGATTGAACGATGCTTATGAAAGATATTTTAAAGGCTTACAGTAATATAACGGCCAAAGGAGAAGGCCTGAAGAAACCCATTAAGGAGCATAAAAATATTGGACATGCCGCATATTATCCCGAATTTTAAAACTATTTATATTTTAATTAGATACATAAATAAAGGGGACGGGCAATAATGTAATAATAAAGAAGGGATCTGCTATGCAGGTATTTCAGTCGGCTCCCACTCTCCGACTGAAACAAGTAAGTCCCAAACCGACGCTTACGCTTTACTAAGAAGCAGAGGACTTACTTGTAAGGCTAAAAAGAATACCGCCGATTCCACATAAAACATAAAACAATAAAATTTCCCGGAGAAAAGGTCAGGTGGCCCTATTGAAAATCATAAAAGCATCCGTATTCCAGAAACTGAAAACCTATTATCTGTCCCATATATGGTGCTCATTTGTATTTGTATTCCTTGTGCTGGTCATATTTACTTTTATTGTAATCCAAGGCTATTTAAAGCAGGAATACAAGAAATATCTGAAGGATAAAACCTACAGTACCGAAAATGTGGTGCTTTCCTCTATTAATCAGAATCTGAATTTAATCATAAAAGAATTTATACAGATAGCGGCGGAGATATCCAATGACGATTATCTTTACAAACAGGTTGAGGCTTATGAATTGCAGGGCTTAAACAGCCCCCGAATCCGCAGGGATATTACCAATGCCTTAGGCCGGTATTCCCAATATTCCAGCTGGATTGAGAATATATGTATAGTCTCGGATAAAGGTATGTTATTGCAGTATGACCGCAAGAATTATACCAATTATAAACTTTGGAACGAAGAAAATATGGACCTCCTGTATCGGTTAAATGCCCGGTTATTTGCACTTTTAAAACAAAACCCGATGCATAAGTATAAAGCTTCGGGCTGCAATCTGGCACACCCGGGGGATGATTCCCTTTATGTGTTTCATATTACGGTTCCGCTAAAAGGGGATAAAACCTTTGAAAGTGTAACCCACTCTGTAGTTATATCCTTTAACAGCGAGGTGCTGGGGAAATTTTTAGATACTGTGCATCAGGACAGTGAAGATCTGGCCGTGGGCTACCTTACCGGTGAAGACGACATTATTTTATATCATAAAGACAGGAATTACATAGGGATGAGGCGGGAGGAATATTTATCCCGGGAAAATCTTCAGAATATCAGTGCTTCCATTGATAAAGCAGGCTGGGCAGTTAATATTGCCATTGACGAAATGAAAATGAAGCATCAGGTGGATGTGATTTATTCACGGGGTACGGTTTTTTATCTTATTATATTATTTCTTATGCTTGTATTTATGTGTTTGGTTAATATTCTGGTATTAAAGCCGGTGAATGCTATTAATCAATCTATCCTGAAGGTTAAAAAGGGAAATTTAAACCATAAGATCGTAATTGAAGGATACAATGAAATCTGGAAGCTGGCAGAAGAATATAACAATATGATTGATTCCCTGAAGGAAATGAATCACCAGATTGAGAAACAGCATCAGGATAAGCTGATTTCCATGAAAAAACAGCAAAGAGCGGAAAGAGAAGCACTGGAATCCCAGATAAACGCCCATTTTATCTGCAATACCCTGGGAGCAATTAATTATGAGGTAATGGAGGCGGGAAATCATAAAGTTTCCGTTCTGATTAAAAAGCTTTCCAATATATTAAGATACACCTTTGACCAGAAACACCAGAATGTATATTTTTTTCAGGAGCTGGCGTGGATTGAACAGTACCTGTATCTGCAGAAATTCCGCCTGGGGGATGTCTTTGACTATGAGATTGATTTTCCGGAAGTCTGTGAAAGCTGGCCCTGCAGAAAGCTTATGCTGGAGCCCTTTGTAGAAAATTCCATACTCCACGGCTTTGAAGGGCGGCAGGAGGGAGGAAGAATATTAATCCGGGGTGAAACAGCCGACAGAAGGCTTAAGCTTACTATAGAAGATAATGGATGGGGAATGGAAGAAGGAAGGGAGGCGGTAATTCAGAATATTATTAAAAATCCCTTGGAAGCAGGAAAAGAAAAGGTGGGAATCGGTATTTCCAATGTAGTGACCCGAATGCGGATGTACTATGGCAAAGCCGATGACTCTGCCATGGATATTATCCTTACAACCAAACCGGGAGTCGGAACAAAATTTGTATTTTACCTTCCCATGATGAGCCAGAAAGAGGAGGAAGAACATGCGTGTGATGATTGTGGAAGATGAACAAAGAGCCAGAAGAGGACTGTATAATTTAATTGCTTCTATTTCAGAGGAGTATGAAGTGGTTTCGGAAGCAAGTGACGGCAGGAAAGGGTTGGAGCTCATATTGACAGTGAAGCCTGACGTGGTATTTACGGATATAAGAATGCCGTATATGGACGGACTGGCATTAATAAAAGCGGTGAAATCCATGGGCTTAAAAAGCGAATTTGTCATTATCAGCGCCTATGAACAGTTCGAAACTGCCAGACAGGCTATTTCTCTGGGAGTTAAAGACTTCCTGGTTAAGCCGGTAACCTATGAGGAAGTGGAGGCAGTATTAGAACGGTTAAATGAAAGGGAGTACCGGAAATTAAAGGATTCCGTCAAGGATTTGGAAAAGCAGTACCCGGAGGCGCATCCCCTGATATTAAAAGCCTTGAGAATTATTGAAAATAATTACGCGGCCAGGATAAACGAAGAATACTTTGCCCGGTGCCTGGGAATGACCAAGGAATATTTTAGTTATCTGTTTCATAGAGATATCGGAATAACATTTACCAAATTCATTAAAAATTACCGCATACAGGTGGCAAAATGCCTTCTGTTAAATGAAGGTCTTTCAAAAGAGGATATCCCATACAGTGTAGGTTTTTCCGATTCCAAATATTTTTATAAGGTATTTCGGGATATTGCCGGCGTGAGCGTATCTGAATATCTTAAAAATTTATCCCGATATTAAATTATTGCTCTAAATTTATCTCCGGAATCTTAAAAATCTGAGTTTTTAGGATTTTTCTTTTTCGGTATAATAAGCTGACACTAAAATATTGCTTACAATTAGGTAATTGCAAAACAGGATTATTGTATTTATATACCATGCAGTTAATACAATTTCAGAGCTGAATCTTGCCCTAAAGGCAACTGAAGCTATGAAATTCGTATTAATTGTATGGTATATTCAGAAAACGATATAGTTTCGCAATTACCTACTTACAATGAAAAACAAAAGGAGGTAAGGTTTATATGAAAAAATTCAAAAAAATGCTGGCGTTTTTTATGGCTTTTAGCCTGGCGGCGGCTATGCTTGCGGGCTGTAAAAGCAAACCGGCGCAACAGGGAGGGGACTCAACGAAAGGGGGCGGTACAGAGAATACAGTTAAGGACGGGGGTGCGCAAAAAACAGACGAGGCTGATTCCTCTCAAAATGCAACGGAGGTTTCTATATGGCATTATTTTGAAAACGAAGCGGATGCACTTGAAAAACTGGTGAATGACTATAATGAAATGCAGGATGAAATTCGTATTACCTGTACTTATGTTTCCCGGGAAGAATTAATGAAACAGTATACCATTGGTGCGGTTTCCGGAGAGCTGCCGGATATCGGCATGGTAGATTCACCGGATATGGCTTCTTATATTGCCCTGGGGGTATTCGAAGATATCACGGAGGATTTAAACGGGTGGGAGGATTTGCAGTATTTTTATGACGGACCTCTTAGCAGCTGTAAGGACGCAGAAGGACGGATTTACGGACTTCCCAACAACTCCAACTGTCTTGCCCTGGTCTGCAATATGGACCTTTTAAATGCGGCAGGGTATACAAAACCTCCAAAGACCTGGGACGAATTAAAGGAAATAGCGGCGGCGACTACGGATCCGGCTGATTCCGTATATGGATTTGCCATGTGTGCCATAAGTAACGAAGAGGGTACCTTCCAGTTTATACCGTGGCTGTATTCCGCAGGAGCAACCGTTTCCACCCTGGGTTCGGAAATTGCAGTGAAGTCTCTGTCTTTCCTGACGGAATTGGTAAATCAGGGATATATGAGCAAGGAAGTAGTCAACTGGAGCCAGGGGGATGCTTACAATGCTTTCTGCGCAGGAAAAGCGGCTATGCTGGAGACCGGAACCTGGCAGGTATCCACTATTGATGCGGATGTAAACGGAACTTTTCAGTATAAATATTCCCTTCTTCCAAAGGATAAAGAATATTCCAGCGTAATCGGCGGCGAGAATTTCGGTGTCTGCGTCGGCTCTAAAGCCAAGGATGCCTGCGTGGAATTTTTAAAATATATGCAGTCGGCGGAAAATAATGCGGACTGGTGCGAAATAGCCGGCAAGATTCCGGTAAGAAGTGATTCGGCTACTTTAAAAGATATGTGGACCGAGGATGAAAGATATGCCGTATTTACCGAAGGTATGAACTATGCGGTGGCAAGAGGGCCTCATGAGGAATGGCCTACGATTTCGGAAGCGGTTTATTCTGCTGTTCAGTCTGCCCTAATTGGTGAAAAAACGCCGGCTGATGCCATGGCCGGTGCAGCGGCCATAGTGGATCCCATTATTGCGGCAAATCCCATTGCAAAATAAATACCCGCGAATACTTCTTGACGGAAAGGGGTGTAGGAATAATGAAAATGAAAATGGAAGCAAGGAAGAGGCTGGAAGGTTTTGCATTTATTCTCCCCGGATTTTTATATATAGTACTTATTCTGGGCTATCCTCTGTTATACAATTTTGTTTTAAGCTTTAAAAATATGGATGTTAAAAACTTTAAAACTGCAGCTTCCGTATTTATCGGTTTTAAAAACTATATCTTTCTATTTAAAGACGAAACTTTTCAACTGGTTTTTAAAAATACCTTTGTTTTTACCGTAGGGTGCCTGGTATTCCAGTTTGTCATAGGGTTTGTGTTTGCTTTATTTTTCTCAAAGAAATTTACCCTTGCAGGACCTATCCGCGGGCTGATCTTAATAGCTTATATGATGCCCATGGCAGTTACCGCACTACTTGGTAAAAATATATTTGGGGTTTCGGAAGGAGTGGTCAATGATATCTTAATGAAAACCGGCATGATAAAGGAACCGGTTGAGTGGCTGGTCAGTACAGGTACGGCCATGATAGCGGTAATAGCCGTAAACTGCTGGGTAGGGATTCCCTTTAACATGCTTTTATTAACTTCAGGACTTACAGGCATTTCCGATGAGATCTATGACAGTGCCGCAGTGGACGGCGCCAATTTCCGCCAGAGATTTTTCCATATTATCCTGCCCTTGATGCGCCCTGCCATTCTATCCGTATTAATGCTGGGGTTTATTTATACCTTTAAAGCCTTTGACCTGATGTTTGTTATGACAAGCGGCGGTCCTTTAAATGCCACCGACGTACTTGGCACCTATGCGTATAATTTATCTTTTACCCAGTATAAATTCTCATTAGGCGCGGCATCCGCTATTGTATTATTTATCTGCCTGTTTGCAGTGGGGCTGTTTTATTTGAAGTTAATATCAAAGGAGGAGGATTGAGATGAAGGGTTCTAAAATTAAGCATATTGGTTTTACAAAACAACGGCGGAGAAATATTATAGGCTGCTTTATTTCCATACTGATTGCAATTGTATTTTTGTTCCCGATTTACTGGCTTATTATTATGTCCTTTAAGTCGGATACCGAGACTTTCGGCAAGATTCTTACCTATTATCCTCACAAATTTACAATAGATCCCTGGCTTGAAAATTTTAGGGATAAGGATTTCCTGGTATCCTTAAGAAACAGTGTCGTTATAGCAACCCTTTCCATGGCTCTGTCCCTTACCCTGGGTATTCCCGCGGCCTATGGGATGGGACGTTACAGGGTGCCGGGAAGGAAAGCACTTCTTTTAACCTTTTTAATTACTCAGATGCTGCCGGCCTCCTTGATGTTAACGCCCATGTATTTGATTTTTAATAATTTAAATATACTGGGAACTTTCTTTGCACCGGCTATCGCAATTGCCAGCGGTTCCATACCCTTTATTGTTATAACACTGCGCCCCTATTTTAAGAGCATACCCGTATCCTTGGATGATGCGGCCCGGATTGACGGCTGCGGAGTTTTAAAATCCTTTTTTAAAATCATGCTGCCAACAATAAAAACAGGTATTATTACCGTTACGGTCATATCCTTTTTAAATGGCTGGAATGACCTGGCATATTCCATGACTTTTAATGTTGAGGCGAAAATGCGTCCGTTAACGGCCAATATATATAAATTTCAGAGTAAATACGGTACCAGATGGAATTGTATCATGGCTTACGGCGCGATACTGGTGCTCCCGGTTATTTTAATTTTTGTATTTCTGCAAAAACATATAATCGGCGGTCTTACGGCAGGAGCGGTTAAGGAGTGATGTAATCAGATGCGGCGGATAAAGTTTTGAAAAAGGAACAGAGCAAGGTTATAAGCAATGAAAGCCAGATAGTTCGGGAGCAATTATAGTGTCTCCGGCCGCCGCGCAGACTTTACATGGTGTCTATCATGGCTTCACAATGCTTCACATTGCAAAGCATGAACAAAATCGGCACAAACGATGTCAAAACACAAATTTTTTTGACGCTGTATATAGAAAGTTATACGGGTAAATTATACGGGAAAATATTTAGGCGGAGAGGATAATTCACAGGGGAAAAATGACAGAGGATGGGAAAAGCGGTTGCTTTGGAAAAAATAAATCAGAAAGAAAAGAGGTTTTATTATGTCGGAACAGGATCACGGTCAAAATAAGAATTTTTTATTGGGGTATTTTAAAAAACTGGATAACAGCCTTTATTACCGTTATGATGCGGAAGAAGTACTTCTGGAACCATGGGGAGAAAACAGTTTAAGAGTTAGGGCAAGCAAAATGCCAGAGATGCCAAAAGAGGAATGGGCGATGCTTCCTCCGAAGGAAAAAAATGCAGTTGTAAACATTGAAAAATATCAGGCTTCCATACAAAACGGCAAGATAAAAGCCGTTGTGAATAAGATTGGGAAACTTACCTTTTATAATCAGAAAGGAGAGGTTCTTTTAGAAGAATATGTCCGAAACCGCAGGGATATGTATGCCGGCACCTGCAGTTCCCTCGAAGTGGAGGCCAGGGAATTAAAGCCCATAATCGGCGGCGATTATAAGCTTTCCATGCGGTTTGTTTCAAACCCGGATGAAAAAATATTCGGTATGGGCCAATATCAGCAGCCTTTCCTGAATGTAAAAGGGGCTGATTTGGAGTTGGCCCACAGGAATTCCCAGGCCAGCGTCCCCTTTGCATTGTCCTCTTTAGGATATGGATTTCTATGGAATAATCCGGCCATAGGAAGGGTGAATTTCGGTAAAAATATCACTACATGGGAAGCTTATTCCACAAAGAAGCTGGATTATTGGATTACGGCAGGGGATACCCCGGCTGAAATAGAAGAAGCCTATGCGAAAGCCACCGGAAATGTACCTATGATGCCGGATTATGCCATGGGTTTCTGGCAGTGTAAGCTCCGTTACCAGACTCAGGAGGAATTATTAAAGGTTGCTAGGGAATATAAGAGGAGGAATCTGCCTATTTCCGTTATTGTTATTGATTTTTTCCATTGGCCTGTTCAGGGCGAGTGGAAATTTGATCCCGTATACTGGCCGGACCCGGAAGCGATGATTGAAGAATTAAAGAGTATGGGAATCGAATTAATGGTATCTATCTGGCCCACCGTGGATTACAGAAGTGAGAATTTCGAAGAAATGAGAAATAAAGGATTATTAATCCGTACGGAGAGGGGATTCCGCATTTCCCTGGATAGTCAGGGCAACACCGTCTATTATGATTCCACCAACCCCGAAGCAAGGGAATATGTATGGAATAAGGCGAAAGAAAACTACTATAAGAAGGGAATTAAAATATTCTGGCTGGATGAGGCGGAACCGGAATATTCCGTATATGATTTTGACAATTACCGTTATCATTTAGGCCCTAATTTACAGGTGGGCAATATTTATCCGGTGATGTATGCAAAAACCTTTTTTGACGGCATGAAGGAAGAAGGACAGGAGAATATAATTAACCTTCTTCGCTGTGCATGGGCAGGCTCCCAGAAATACGGCGCATTGGTATGGTCCGGGGATATTCATTCCACTTTTGCAAGTCTTAGAGATCAGTTTGCCGCCGGACTGAATATGGGGTTGGCAGGGCTACCCTGGTGGACCACCGACATCGGAGGTTTTTTTGGTGCCGATATCAGGGATACGAAATTCCATGAGCTCTTAATCCGCTGGTTTGAATACGGTGCCTTCTGTCCGGTTATGAGACTTCATGGCTACCGCTGGCCTCTTGAGCCTCAATACGGAACCACCGGCGGTGCGGCCTGTGTATCCGGTGCGCAAAATGAGGTCTGGTCCTATAGTGACGAAGTGTATGAAATCTGTAAAAAATATTTAAATATACGGGAAGCTATGAAACCGTATATTACGAAAATAATGAAAGAAGCCCATGAGACAGGCACTCCGGTTATAAGGCCTTTATTTTATGATTTCCCGGAGGATAAAGCGTGCTGGGAGAATGAAAGCCAGTATATGTTCGGACCGGAAGTTCTGGTCGCGCCTGTTATGGAGGAGGGGCAAAGAGAAATTAAAGTGTACCTTCCGGAAGGCGCCGGATGGAGACATGTCTGGACAAAGGAGTCCTTCCGGGGCGGCCGTACTGTACAGATACCTGCACCAATTGACCAGATCCCGATATTCACAAAAAATAATTATGAACTTAATATAGTATAGTTATCAGAAATTGCTTTTCAAATTTCTGATAAAAGGCGCTGTTTTTGCGCCGTGCATCCGATTATAGAAACGAACCCCATTGCCGGTTTACGGGAAAGAAGAAAACACCCACAATGATATGAATGAGATTCAAGAATATTCCATAAAACAAAATAAATACAGTCATAGAGATAAACTTGGATTTCCACCATAAAAATCGTGATTGGAGCCGTGTCAAAATGAAAACATCATAACTGCCTGCAAAACCAACTAAATGGTATGTATAAAGTAAAACAGGGACAATAACAGTGATCCATACTAACTGACGGCTATAACTATCATTAATAAGTACCCCTCCCATAGAAAGCAGATAATAATCCCCTAAATGAATGCCTTGGCGATCTGAGTAGGTAAGCAGTGAGAGTGCCTGAAAAACGGATATCAAGATAAAAACCAGCGCAGTTATAAGAAGCATTTTGTTCTTCACCATTAATGACAAATTAATACGAATCAGCTGTTTCATAAATAATTAATTTAATCCTTTCTTGATAAATTCATAGTTCGAATTTTAATTATAGTAATTACAAATGAAGTGACAAAAAAAATAATATTATAGGTTATAGACCACTGAGGAGTAAATAAATTCTCTGTAAGTTTATTAGGGAATTGTGAAAAAAACATCATTTGCGAAGTAGGAAACCATTTATAATAAGGCCGTAACACTAAGGATATCCAACTAAAATATCCCATAACGCTTATTATTGCTCCGATAATCCACGTAATAATAACATTCCGCAGTAGTACGGATAGCATGAGAAGCCACATACCAAAAGCTGTGAAAGTAAGAATATAGTTAATTAATACGGTAACAATAATTGCTGATGGGACAATTTGTATATCGAATAAAATTACTTCCCACCCTTTTTTTGTGGCAAACCCATAGTGAACGCCAGAATAGAATAAACAATGAAGCAAATAGCTGTAAATGTAAACGCAGCAGCAAATCAGGAATTATTTTTTTAAGTATATAGATAACTTTATGTAATGTATATTTATATGTCAAGATTATTATCCAACTTAAAGAGAATTAAACCCACATATATAAATACATCACTATATGAGAGGGGGTCAGGACATGGCCCCCTCAACACTCAAAAAACAAGTTTTTACCACTCCACATCTCCACATCGAAATTTACGTTAAAAGAAGGTGGCATGCTTTTAGCCACTTTCTTACAGTATTAAATTGTATTTATAAGCTACTCTTTTGCCGAAATATAACTACCACCAATATATTCTCCCGTTTCTGCGTCATAGAGTCCGGTGGCCAGACAATTTTCAATAAGTCCAGCTTTTACATGCTCAAACCCATCAGGATAATATATCTGAATCACATAAATAATACGATCTTTAGAAATTTCGGTTAATGGATCTTCATCATTGAGCTTGAGATACTCCTCGTAAGTCATATATTCAGACAACTTAACTTCGGCATTATTCTTTGCCACAAACTCCTTATCGAGAATATTTTCTTCTCTAGCCTTATACTGTGTTTGATTAAGTTTGTCCGAATTCCCTTTCAATACAGGTTTAGGATTTTTATTAAGCGGTTTACTATCTGCCTTTAAAGTTATTTCTTCTCCTTGTTCTTCATTTGGTACTAAATCAGATGCATTGGCCTGATTAGCATATACAAAATAAATACTTAAAGAGCAAAGAACCATCACGCATAGAAGCACGTACATAATTTTTTTCATCTTTCTCACCTCCTTCTAGAGTTCAATCTTTTGACGTAAAAATGGAAGTATATCGCGAATCCCATGAAAGGTTGATTGACGATAAATTTGAACTGAGGCTACCGCTAGTCCAATCGTTCCATGAAGTACCATTATATGGCTGGAAAGCTTTTTCATTCCACTCATTAGACGTAGAACCCGTATAATTTGTTTCAATCAATAAACAATTTTTTTTGTTAAGCAATAAAGCATTCATCTTCATTAACCTCCCTCGCATAAAATTGACCTTCTTTTTTCAAGTAAGATACTGCATTAGGAAGGTCTATTTCCAAGCATACTCACTTACCCCTTTCTCGGTATATTATGCCATTATAGTAAGTTTTATATGGTTTACATCATGTAGTTGATTCAATATGAGCTTACATCGCGTAGTACAATATGTCAATATATTTTGGCGTTTTTTGCTTTATATAGAAAAAGTTAAAAAATAAATATAATGGAACGGAAAACGTAAATAGAAATAATCTCACCAACATTATTCGACTTATGATCCGGCAACAGGACACAGCAGACGGATTCTTTATTTCAGATAAAAAGGCCGATACTGAAGTTGTACTTCATAGCGGCATGTATATTTTTGAAACAGAGATATTGCAGGCTGCCATCTTCTATAATAAAACGGATTAAAAAGGTCTAAGTTATTATTAACAATTATCATTTATAGAAAAGCAGCTTGCCTTATATATCAATCGCTTAATAGAATAAAACGAATAAAATATTAAACTATATATAAAATTCATGGAAGAATATCTTTAAATTGTTAATTTAACAAAATTCAACAATAAAAATGTGAATACAGATCAAAAATAATTACAATATGCATAATTAATTTAAATTAGATTCAAATAAAATAAATCATATCATATAACAAGCGGTTGACATATACATAATTAAATGATAGTATAAAGGACAATAATTCTAAATTAAAAAATACATAAATAGGCAGTTATATCAATCTGGTATTTTTAGGAGGCTGTTTTATGATAAGGAAAGAATTCGAAAGAGTGCCACCTGAATCGGTAGGTATTTCGAGCAAGCAAACTTGAAAGTAGCCATACCGAAATGCATGGCATTATTATTATGAGGTACGGAAAAATATGTACAGAAGGCTGGTGGAACCCTTATGCGCCGGGTCTTATATGGTCAAGGCAAATGCTCCAGCGAGGGCTTCGGCCAAATCAATGGCTTAAAATATATAGCAAAAACAGATGTTCTAAATTTAGGAGGAATGAAAATGAGATTAAAAGGATTTGTGGCAGTTTTAGTAACAGGTTTACTAATGGCTTCTTTAACAGCTTGTGGTGGTGGAGGAAAAAGTTCTTCATCAGATACAAAGTCAACAGGGGATGGTAATACACAAGCAGCATCAAATGCAGACAGCGGGGATTACGATTTCTACATATTCAATGCAAAAGGGGAATCTGCAGATGCTCTTCAGAAAGCAGTTGATTCATATTCTGCATCTACAGGAAAAAAGGTTAAGGTATTTTCATTAGGATCAGGAACAGACAGTACGGAAATGTTAAGAGCAGAAATGAACTCAGATCATATGCCTACCATTTTTACTGTACAAAACGCGCAGAATTTAGTTGAGTGGGTAGAGGGGGGATTCGCTATGGATCTTTCCCAGGCGACAGACGAGAACTTTAAAAAAATGGCAAATGAAGTCCCCCAGAACTTCTATTTAACAAGAGACGGTTCTGTAAATTATGGTATTCCGTACAACATCGAAGGCTACGGTTATATCGCAGATAAAAAAATGCTGGCAGCCTTATTTGGAGAAGATAAAGTGGAAGATTTTATTGCTGCCTATAAGATTGCACCTTATGCTGAATTTGAAGCTATGGTTACAGCGATTGATGACTACATAAAAAACGGTACTGCAGCTGATGTTACATTAAGTGGAAAGACATTTTCTTTACTTGCAGACAAAACGGAAGAAGCAGCTAAGCTAAAAGGTGTATTCTCCGTGGCCGGTTCTGAAAAGTGGACTTATGGCGATCACCTCATAAATATAGCAATTGATGCGGTATTTAAAGATTCCCTTGCAACTGCAAATGCAACAAAGGAACAGATTGAAGCAGGCAGAGGTGCATGGGAAGCTTATGCAAAATTACTGGATTTTAAAACATCCCATGCAACCACGCCAAGAGGACCTGAATTAATCAATGCATCCACAAACGGATATGATGCGGCTGTTGCAGCATTTGCAAACGGTGAAGCAGTCTTTATTAAACAGGGTAACTGGTGTTACACCAATATTACCAAAGCAAATCCGGAGATTGGCAGTACTTTAACGTTTTTACCGATTAAGCTGGATGTAACACAGGAGGATATTAAAGCAGAAGGTCTGACAGTAGACCACTTAAACAGCTCTATCCCGGTATTTGTACCGATGTACTACTGTATTAATACAAAGGCAGCTGATGAAGAAAAAGCAGCGGCAGAAGCATTCCTTGCATGGCTGAATACTACAGAAGAAGGACTTAAGTTTGTTGTTGAGGATATGGCATTTATTCCATACAATGCTGATCCGGATGTAACAAGTGCAGGATATAGCCTTGGTGATGACATTCTTTCTTATGTTAAAGAAGGACAGACAATTACAGACGCATATGCAGGTCTTCCGTCCGGATGGGCTACTAACGTATTTGGCCTCCAGATGCTTGAAAACTATTTAAATACTGCCGAATGGCCGGATTCTGCATACTCTGATATTGCTGATTTCATTATCAATAGCTGGGCAGAAGCAGCAGGTATGGAATAACTCGTTTGTAAATTGTGATATAAATGCATGACGGAGGGTGCGTATTTCAATACACACCCTTTATAAAAATTAATATTAAATTGTAACTAATCAGTATACCCGAAAAAAAAAAAAATTCGAGTTAATCGGCGCAAGCAGTGAAAACATGCTTGAAATATGCATTTTTAGCATATTTTGTATGCATAAACGCATATATACGCTGTTCATTAGAAACGCTTTGACTGAATGGTCACACTGTATTTATAAAGGAGCAGGTGTATGGATAAATATTATAAAAAACGTTTAGTACCTCTTGTACTGCCAGCAGCTATTTTATTTGTAATGGTTATTTTACTGCCATTTGCGGTCGGAGTTATTTACTCTTTCAGCGGTTGGCGCGGAACCTATTTTGTAGGTGGTGAACATTTCTGGGATGCTTTTGTCGGATTTAAGAATTATATAAACGTTTTTAAATCACAAAAATTTATAAATGCTTTTACCTATACGATAGCATTTACGCTAGTTGCAGCCGTTTCCATTAATATCGTATCTTTGTTAATGGCGCTTTTATCAACAGCACTCCACAAGGGTGCAGGTTTATACCGAACCATCTATTTCCTGCCAAATCTACTTGGGGGTCTGGCTCTTGGGTACATATGGCAGTTTATTTTTGAAATCGTATTTTCTGAGATTGTTTTTAACGAAAATGGTTTAATTAGTATACCTTTCTTTTGCAATATGCTGCAGAATAAATGGAAAGCAATGTTTGCACTGGCCATTTTGGTTACATGGCAGATGGCAGGTTATATGATGCTGATATATACTACGGGATTGAATAATATTCCGAAAGATCTTTCCGAAGCAGCAGCTATAGACGGAGCCGGTGTGTGGCAACGGTTTAAAAATATTACGATACCAATGTTGATGTCCTCTTTTACTATTGTATTTTTCTTAACATTATCCAGATGCTTTATGTTACTCGATCAGAACGTAGCATTGACAGACGGTAACTTCAGTACAAGGCTTCTGGCAACACAGATTCTAAGAACAACAAAGGATACCAATCCACCCGATTATGGTCTTGCACAGGCACAAGCAGTTATCTTTTTCATATTGATAGCAGTTGTTTCCCTGACACAGGTAGCCGTTACAAAGAAAAGAGAGGTGGAATTATGAGGTCAATGAAAGGGTATCACAAATTATTAGAGATAGTGATTCATATTATATTGATTATCTTGGCAGTTACTATATTATCGCCTTTAGTATTTTTGATGTTTAATTCTTTCAAATCAAATAATGAAATTGTTGCATCTCCGATAGCACTTCCGGAAGTGTGGAGCTTCCGATATATTATAAATGCTGTTGATAAAATCAATTTTTTCGGTGCACTGGGTGTTACTTTTGTGGTCACCTTTTGTTCCATTGTACTGCTGATTGTAGTTTCATCCTTTGCAGCGTGGGCAATGGTGCGCAGTAAATCGGTAATTTCAAATATTATGTTTATGTGTTGTACAGCCGCTATGCTGATACCTTTCCAGTCTCTGATGTATCCTCTTTTGGATATTTTCGAAAAAATGGGCCTCAAAAATATTTACGGCTTGATTTTAATGTATGGAGGTTTCGGACTGAGTATGTCGGTTTTTCTTTATCACGGGTTTATCAAAAGTGTACCGGCATCTTTGGAGGAAGCGGCACTTATTGATGGAGCGAATCTGTTCCAGATGTTTTTTAAAGTAGAATTCCCGTTATTAAAAGGGACAACAGTAACAGTTATTGTACTGAACGGTATGTGGATATGGAACGACTATTTGCTGCCATTTCTGGTAATCGGAAACAAGGAAGGCTTTAAAACTTTAACACTGGAACTGTATTTTGCAAAGCTGACTTCCGGTCAGTACGGCAATCCGTGGGAATTGATATTTCCGGCAGTGTTTATAACGATCATACCGATTATTCTTCTTTATATCATACTTCAGAAATACATTGTTGCGGGTGTAACAGACGGCGCAATTAAGATGTAACGGGTGGAGGAATTAGTTGAAGATACGAAATTTCAAGTTGGAAAGGGCGGTATGAAATAATCTGTAATGTGAATTGTTAAATCTATGAAATTAATACGATATTTGGTATAATATATTTGTTTTTAAGACAGTAAATGATACTATCCGGGTGAGAGATTCATACATTGTATCTGGTAAACAAAGTCTTTGAATCTATGAGGTGATTTAATTCGGGAGGAGAAAAGTGGCAACTTTAAAGGACGTAGCGAGAGAAACAGAACTGACGGTTAGTACCGTTTCCAGAGTACTTAACAACAGGGGATATATCAGTGAAGAGACCCGTAATAAAGTTTATGCGGCAATGAAAAAGCTGAATTATCAGCCAAATGAACTGGCGCGTTCTCTGTCAAAGCGGACGACTAACACAGTGGGTGTTATTGTACCGCATCTGGATCATCCTTATTTTTCTAAATTAATCAGTAATCTTGAAACAGCAGCATACGAATATCATTACAAACTTCTGCTGTTCAATTCCAAGGATAAGGATGAAAAAGAAACAGAATACCTTGAAATGTGTAAAAGTAACCGTGTTGCAGGTATTATTCTTTGTTCCGGAACCGTAGGAACAGAGAAATTTGAGGAAATTAATGTTCCATTGATTACGATTGAGCGTAATCTTGAGCATGGTACAGCATCTGTGGAGTGTGATAATAAACAGGGTGGAAGAATGGCGGCAGCACATCTGGCTGAATGTGGATGCAGGAATGTCATTGATATGAGCGGGCTTAAGGATATGAGCATGCCGGCAGACCAGCGTGCGGAAGGTTTTGCAGAAGTATGCAAAAAAAAGGGCATACAGAATACGGAAATTAAAATAGATTCCAAATTATATGCAACACTTGATTACAGGGAATATATTGAGCAGGTATTACTTGACCATCCGCAGACCGACGGTATATTTGCCAGCAGTGATGTAATTGCAGCACAGGTTATCCAGGTATGTGCAAAACGTGGAATTGAAATTCCAAAACAGCTGAAACTGATCGGCTTTGATGATGTCAATATTGCTTCTCTTACTACACCGAGTATTACTACGATAAAACAGCCAATTAAAGAAATGGCACATATAGCGATGTCCCTTATTGCATCAGCAAATAAAAATCAGATGGTACCAAGTAGAACTACTCTCCCGGTAACCTTGGTAAAACGCGAAACGACATAGAAAATTAGACAAGGCGGGTATCTATAATGAAAAAATTAGAAAATAAGATTATGCTAATCACATACTCCGATTCCATGGGTAAAAACTTAAAGGATTTAGATAGAGTGCTTTCCGATTATTTTGCAAAAGCAATCGGAGGGGTACATATACTTCCTTTTTTTCCATCTTCCGGTGACCGTGGATTTGCACCAATAAATTATACTGAAGTGGAGCCGGCATTTGGTGGCTGGAAAGATGTGGAAAGGCTGGCAGAAAAATATTATCTTATGTTTGATTATATGATTAATCATATTTCTGCACAGAGCAGGTATTATAAGGATTTCCTTGCAAATAAGGATACGTCCGAATATAAAGACTTATTTATCCGTTACAAGAATTTCTGGGAAGGCGGAGAACCAACCAAGGAGCAGGTGGATGTAATTTATAAGAGAAAACCACGTGCTCCTTATGTTGATGCACATTTTGCAGACGGTACAACTGAAAAAGTATGGTGTACATTTGACGAAGAACAGATAGATATTAATGTAAAATCTGAAACGGCAAAGCAATTCATTAAATCTAATCTTATCAGTATGTGTAAACACGGTGCGGCGATAATCCGTTTAGATGCATTTGCCTATGCAACTAAAAAAGCAGGTACAAGTTGTTTCTTTGTCGAGCCAGATATCTGGGAGCTTTTGAATGAAACGGCAAAGATTCCGGAACCATATGGAGTCAATATTTTACCGGAAATTCATGAGCATTTCACCATGCAGATAAAAATCGCTGAAAAAGATTATTATGTTTACGATTTCGCATTGCCGATGCTTTTAATCAATGCGTTATATTACGGAAGGACACAGTACCTAAAACATTGGCTGGAAATCTGCCCGAGAAAGCAGTTTACAACATTGGATACGCACGACGGCATTGGTGTAGTAGATGTAAAAGATTTACTTCCGGATGACGAAATCAACAGGACGAGAGAAGATATCTTTAAGTACGGTGCTAACGTAAAGAGGGTATATAATACAGCTGCGTATAACAATCTGGACATTTATCAAGTGAATTGTACTTATTATTCAGCACTTGGAGATGATGACAAGGCATATTTGCTTGCCAGAGCCGTACAGTTCTTTGCGCCGGGTATTCCTCAGGTATACTATGTGGGCCTGCTTGCCGGTAAGAATGACCTGAAATTTTTGGAAGAATCAAAGGTTGGAAGAAATATAAACCGTCATTATTATACAGAGGAAGAAATAGCGGAAGAAGTAAAACGTCCGGTTGTAGCTAAACTAATTAATCTGATGGAATTTCGAAATTCATGCAAAGCATTTAACGGAAATTTTTCCATGAGAGAATGTGCCGATAATAAGCTGCATATTGTAAGGGAGCTTGATGGATGCACGGCTGAGCTTATTGCAGACTTTGAGAAAAAAGAGTTTCAAGTGATGGCAGACGGAAAAAAAGTATTTTAAAGTAAGAAACAATCTCTCGAACTTGCCGGAAAATTCATAACGGGATAACCTTACCAAAAGATGCCACTCTGCTATCAGAAATTATTTACTAATATGCATATTCCGGTGGCATTTATATTACACATTTTGATTAAATTGTTTGGGTGATATTCCGGTTTCTTTTTTAAACACTTTGCTAAAATATAAGGGGTCCTCATACCCAACAAAACCGGCAACTTCTTTAATTGTTAGAAGGTGATTATGGGATAGGAGGTCTTTGGCCTTTTGGATTCTTAAAGTAATTATATATTTAGCAGGTGAGATATTTTTATATTCCGTGAATAACTTACTTAGATAGGAAGGGGTAAAATTAAATTCCGCTGCTAATTGTTGTGTATTAATATCTTCCGTAAAGTGCTCAATAATATACTGATCGATTTTGAGGAGCAATTGCTGCTTATTAATTATGGAGCAATTATTACTAATTAAATAATTAAAGTATTTATGAAACACATTTATGACATTTTTGTATAGTTCAATATACGATGATGAATCGCAGATGGCCTTATTTACCAAAGCTTCAATATCTTCTGTGTTTTCAGATAAATTAACTGCTGATAAACACAGGCATACTAAACTTACAAAATACTGGTATACGGATGATAAATTAAAATTGGATTTTTCCATTTTAATAATCAACTGCTTTAGTTCCGCTTGAAATAGTTTTATTTCAGAATGGATAAATAATTTTTTTAAGTTTGTCGTTTCAGCATGTAATGCTTCAAATTTGTTTATCCGTATATTATTTGTCCGGTTTGCAGGATTGATTAATTGAGATTTTCCGATTATTACATTTTGATGTAATAATTTTGCCATCCTACTGACATAAGTATTCATGGCAGTGAAA
>JAATFT010000089.1 GCA_015655075.1 Clostridiales bacterium
AGCGTGCTCTAGCCAACTGAGCTACTTCGCCATATATGATAAACAATCAGTCTTAAACCCTCCTGTTTTAGCTGATATTTATTATTCCGCAAAAATGGGACCTATAGGGCTCGAACCTATGACCCTCTGCTTGTAAGGCAGATGCTCTCCCAGCTGAGCTAAGATCCCATTTTTGTACCTTTTTTAACAGGTACTTTATTATTATATTTACGAAACATTTATTTGTCAAGTATTTTTAAAGTTTAATTATTTATACCTTCAATTAATCACTTCTGAAATAAATTATCCGGTCCAAAGCCCATGGGGATTAAATCCTCCAGGGTATAAATCCAATAATCGGCTTCTGATTTAGCCAGTATGACAAAGAAACTCTTAGGATTACAAAACTCCATCATAACCTGACGGCACACCCCGCACGGAGGGCAATAATCATCCAGTACTCCATCTTTTCCGCCCACAATTGCAATGGCCTGAAAATCTTTTTTTCCTTCACTTACCGCTTTAAAAAATGCAGTCCGTTCTGCACAGCTGGTCGGTGAATAGGAAGCATTTTCAATATTACATCCGGTATATATTTTTAAATCCTTTGTCAGCAATGCGGCACCCACTTTAAAACCGGAGTAAGGAGAATAAGAATACTTAAGACTCTGAATTGCCTCACGTATCAATTGTCTGCATGTATCTTCTCTTAATGCCTGTACCGGCTTTCTCCCGCCTTTGTTCTGAATTAATTCCCCCTGTTTCCTGCAAATCAGCTCATTTGTTTCTCCATGGTCATGCTCCACATTCATATACTCAACTCCTTTTTTATTACAAAGATTTTATCATAGTACAACTTATCGGAGGATTGCTTTTATCTTCCGATAAAAGGCGGTGTTTTTTACCAACCTGCATCCGACTACAGGAACATGATTTTTGTTCCTGTAGTATATTTTATCACAAAATCAGCAAAAATTAAACATTGTAGTATATAACTCGTCTGTTAGACCAGGCAAACAATGACTGATAAAAACTAATTTTCTTCCATAATAAACTGAATGATGTCCAGGATTACTTCATCGTCTACATGGGACCTGGTCCTGTATTCCTCAGAGCTTGGACTGCCGGTTCCCGGCATCATAAAATGATTTAATGAGGTGTAGGATTTAAAAAGCCAATTGTCAGTATCCTGAAAACTGTTTTTCCACATATTAAATTGCTCCATGGTGACCTGATAATCACGTTCCCCCTGCAGGACTAAAACCGGCACCGTTATTTTTTCAGCCGCCTTGATTGGATTATATTCAGCCAGATCAATCCAATAATTCTTATAAGCACTTAATATGGCTTTATTTTGCGGGATTTTCTCCGGCGAATTAAGCTGTTTTACCTGATTTTTAATGGTTTCAATCTGTTTTTGTTCTTCCTGCGTTACTTTTTCGTCTGCATTGGCTAAATACTCATATTGGTCCAGTATATAATCTTTTATATGTTCCGCCGGTGCGGCCATCATAATATAACCTGCGGCATAGGATAAATTCACTGCAATCCGTGGAATTGCATAGCCCCCCAGACTGTGGCCCAGTATATAAATTTTTGTAGGGTCCGCATATTCAAGTTTTTTAACCATATCAGCCGCTGCGATTACATCATCTATAATTTCATCTTCAATGGTAACGGTAACGTCCTTTGCCATCTGCCCTTCGTAGAGATAATTTCTTTTGTCATACCGGTAAGTGGCAATTCCCTGCTTGGCTAGTGCCCAGGCGATATCACGAAAAGGCTTATTTTCATAAATACTTTCATCCCTGTTGGACGCTCCTGCTCCCTGCACTAAAATTATCACCGGAAAATGGCTCCCTTTCTCAGGCCTTGTAAAAGTACCCGGGATGACAAATCCGTCGCTGGCAAAAGTATATTCTTCCTCCGTGACGCCGTCCGGTATGGTATCCTCCTTAAACGGCTCTTTGGGGGCGTATTCTCCATAAGTAAAACCCACTATATTATGATTCCCGTCAAAAGCAATCTGGTAATTAAAATTACCTGCCGAACATTTCACAGGTACCATGACATATTGATAAGCTCCTATGGACAGGGCATAAGCCCCTTTCATATCTTCGAAGCTGCCATATTCTGCATTATAAAACAAAACGGTCTTTTTTGTATCATCGGTTGCCATTGCCGCCTTCATCTTTTCCTCATATGAATAGGCCTGCATCAGCCTGGAAAAATTTTCATCCAGTAAATCCTTTGCAAATTCTGCCGCCACAGTCAGATTATCTCCTGTTACCGGTTCATATACTGTCGATTCCTCTGAATTCCGGTTGTTTTCCAACGAATTCCGGCTATTACCTGTTTCACTTTCCGTATTATCCTGAATATTTCTCTCTGAATTCTCTATATTATCTATTGTATCGCTTCTCCCGACCTGCCCAACGGCTGTTTTCGGTTTCTGATTATTACTGCAGCCAAGCAGAGAAAATACACACAATACAATTAGAATAAATTTTACTAATTCCTTCATTTTTCCCTCCCTCGGCATAATTTACCTTAATAAAGGGTTCTCTGATGTTTTTATCGTGTCATGGGACTATTTTACCATATATAAAAAGAAGTTACAATAAAATACCCATATATTTTCGAAGTAAAAAGCCCTGGAATTAATATGTTTTTTGTCAAATTCATGCTTTAGGGCTTGTAAACATAGTATTCCCATGGTAATATAATTAATAGTACTATATTATTTAATAAGGAGGTCTTTATGAAGATTTCGACAAAAGGACGTTACGCCCTATGTTTAATGTTAGATCTGGCATTGCACAATACAGGTGAATATATAACAATTAAAAGCATTTCAGCTAGACAAGAAATTTCTGATAAATATTTAGAGCAGATTATTACACAGCTTAGTAAAGCCGGATATGTAAAAAGCATACGGGGTGCGCAGGGCGGTTACCGTTTAGCGAAGGCTCCGGAAGAATATACGGTGGGTATGATTCTGCGTTTAATTGAAGGCAGCCTTGCGCCTGTCGCCTGCTTAGATGATGATCCGAATCTGTGTACCCGCAGCAGCCAATGTGCTACTTTGGACGTATGGAAGCAACTCAATGATGCCATTAATAATGTTGTAGACAATATAACTTTGGCTGATCTGGTTGACAAACAAAATAGTTTAACCGGAAATGATTATGTTATTTAACCTTCCTAACGTCAAAGCTTATATTCCGGTTCCGCTTGCGCTACTTGCTCATAACCATACCAGCTTTGCTGGTATTTACCTGCTACGCCGGCATTTCAGTCGGAGCCCGCTCTCCGACTAGAACAAGTAAGTACCAAACCCACCGCTTACGCTTCGCTAAGAAGGGGGGACTTACTTGTAAGGTTAAATCCTATTTTTCGGTAAAATTCAGATTTAACATTTAAATTTAAGTTTTATTCTAATTTATACCGGATTTACAAATGTCAAGTTTATGCCGGATTTACAAATATCAAGAAAAGTTTACCTGTATATTTGTGAATGTCAAGAATAATTTATCCGTACAATTTAGATGTAAAAAAGTTCACCTGTATATTTCTAAATGTAAAAAATGTATTATTTTTTTATTTGCAAATTTTTCTTGACATTTGTAATTATTTTTATTATACTCCAATTCATAGTATTCCAATAGGTTTAATATATTTATTAGAAAGGTGGTTTTTTATGGAGAAACATAATCTCAAATTTGAAACCCTACAGCTTCATGTAGGCCAGGAAAAGCCGGATTCAGCGACCGATGCCCGTTCCGTGCCGATTTATCAGACTTCCTCCTATGTCTTTGCCAATTCCGCCCAGGCCGCCGGACGCTTTAACTTATCCGAAAACGGCAATATTTATTCCCGTATTATGAATCCTACTTCAGATGTATTCGAACAACGTATCGCCGCTTTAGAAGGCGGTATTGCCGCTTTGGCTACTGCTTCCGGCGCCGCTGCAATTACATACGCCGTCCAGAATATTGCACATGCGGGAGATCATATCGTTTCCGCCAATACGATTTATGGCGGAACTTATAATTTATTTGCCCATACTTTAAAAGATTTCGGCATTACCACCACATTTATTAACGCAGACGAGGAAGGAAGCTTTGAGAATGCCCTCCGGCCCAATACAAAGGCAATCTTTATTGAAAGTCTGGGTAATCCTAATTCAAGTATTATCGATATCGAAGGCGTTGCCAAACTAGCCCACAAAAACGGTATTCCGTTGATTGTAGACAACACTTTCGCAACGCCTTATCTGCTTCGGCCCATTGAATACGGAGCCGATATTATCGTTCATTCCGCCACCAAGTTTATCGGAGGACACGGTACTTCCATCGGCGGCGTTATTATTGATTCCGGTAAATTTGACTGGGCGGCGTCCGGTAAATTTCCCTCTCTTACCGAACCAACCCCCAGTTACCATGGCATCAGTTTTACCAATGCCGTGGGTGCCGCCGCTTATATCATAAAAGCACGTGTCACCTTATTAAGAGATACGGGGGCTACCATCAGTCCATTTAATTCCTTCTTATTTTTACAAGGTCTGGAGACTCTTTCCCTCCGTGTGGAACGTCATGTGGAAAATACCTTAAAGGTAGTAGATTTTCTGAAATCTCACCCTCAGGTGGAGCATGTCAATCATCCGTCTTTGCCGGATGACCCGTATCACGCCTTATATAATAAATACTTTCCTAATGGCGGCAGTTCAATATTTACCTTTGAAATCAAAGGCGGAGCAAAAGATGCACAGAATTTCATAGACAGGCTGGAAATTTTCTCCTTATTAGCCAATGTTGCTGATGTGAAGTCCCTGGTAATCCACCCTGCAAGTACTACCCACTCCCAGATGTCGGAAGAAGAATTACTGGCCTCCGGTATTAAACCCAATACCGTTCGCCTCTCCATAGGTATTGAACATATTGACGATATCCTTTATGATTTAGATCAGGCTTTTGCAAAATAGTAAAACTTTAAAAACATGGCCGGCGCTTTTACAATCATTCAAGCCTGCTTTAAGTGATAATCACCAAGCAGGCTCGAATGATAAGCTGCCACAGCTTATTTTACTGCGCTTTAATTTCCACAAAAACATCTAACTCACTGTCATGTTTATACATTACGCTTCCATCCGTAGCAACATAAAAATTCCCTTTATTTATCCTCTTATCTCCTGCACCGGAATAAACATTGATACCATAACATTCGGTACCTTCTATATTGGTAGGCCAGTCATCAAATTCAATATTATATTCCGTTAGCTTTTCTGAAAGTCCCAGCTCTTTTAACGGTACTTTACTTAATTGAGCCAGGGCATCCTCCTGGGTAAATTCCTTCCCGCCGGAAGTTTTGGAATCTTCATCCGTAACCGGCTCCGTGTAAAGGGGATGCTCCGAAAACGGTCCCGTGCTGCCATCCGGATAATAGCATAAAAGTTCACCGCTTACCTTATCCACCAGCACATTAGGCTCTATGGAGCTGTCTCCTTCACTGATCTGATAAATATAATAGGTGCTGTCTCCTATACTTAAATTATCGTCCAGCAGTTCAAAATAATACCCCCGTTCCCCTGTAATATCCTGAATAAACTTTACGGCTTCTTTTTCGCTGACATAATCGGTTTCTGTTTCCGATCCCGTTTGGTCCCCCGTATCTTTTGTATCGGATTCCCCGGTGTAATCCTTCGTATCCTCCGCCGCCTTGGTTGGCGTCACGGTGGGAGAAACGGTTATTTCACTTGTATTTTCCTGCTCTTTTTTATCATTTTTCCGGCATGCCACAATCAGTACGCATCCTGTTAGTAAGCAGATAAATGTCAACATTATTCTCTTTTTAATCATACTATCTCCAATCCCAGACTCTAGAGCGTGTTTGAAAAATCATTGCACCGCTCTGACCGCCCCACTTTACGGTATTCTGCGTCGCGATTTTTTGTTTTCACTCTGCAAGGCGAAGGAATGAGGCGCTTTTTATTTCATAGGAAATTCCTATAAAATACCTTTCTTTTAAACTCAGTAATCATAGGAAACCATTTCATTATAATATTACCTTTGCCGCCGTTTAATGTCAAGCAAATCCAAGAAAAAAGCAGGACAAGGACATGATATGTTGTTACTATTCACAGCTCTGCAAAAATCAGCAGATCTGTGAACCGTAACACGCAACGCGATGCACACAAAACGCAGAACCAGCGTTTTGGCTGTGAATAGTAACGATATGTTAACAAAATGCTCATTCATGGGTTGCCTGAAAAAAAAACCGGGTACCCCCGCTTCATCCTATCTTAACTCCCAGCTTTCTCAAATCCTCCAAAGCCTTGTTAAAATCCGTTACATGGACGGTACGGAATCCAAAGGGCTTCGCCCCTTCCAGATTGGGCAGGCAGTCGTCCAAAAATACGGCCTCCTCCGGGTTAATGTCATATCTGTCAATGAGAGCTTTATATATTTCCGGTTCCGGCTTGATACGTTTTATCTCATAGGATATCACTCCGCCGTCCGCATAAGGAATAAATTTAAAATTATCCTTTGCATAACTGTAATTGTTTTTTCCATAATTGGACAAAAGGTATACCTTATAGCCATTTTTCTTTAAATCCTTTATAAAATCAACGGAATAAGAAAATTCTTCTACGGTTTTATAACTGTTTTTAAAAAATGTTTTAATTTCTTCCTCCAATTCCGGTTCCCGTTCACAGCATATCCTGACAATTTCCTCATCACTTAAGGCTCCCCTGTCCAGTTCTCTCCATGTATTGCTAAGGACTGTCGCATTGCTTATTCTTTCTATGGTTTCTCCGTCATAGCCGCATTTCTCAAGATACCCCTTCCAGTTGAAATCAGCCAATACCTGCCCAATATCCAGTACAATGGTCTTTATCATATTATCCTCCTGTTAATCCTATTTTCCGGCACACTATTTTTAATTCAAAAAATCAGTTCCGTATTTGCGCTTTGTTATTTGATCTGACATACGAAACGGACTCCATATTTCATAAGCCGAATGAGCAAAATCAAATAAGCTAAACTAAATTATAACATTAGCCGTACTCTCAATCAACCCTCTTAACGGAGCGATAACCGGGATAACATCATACATACAAAGATAACGGTAAATCAATTACAGATTTAGCCATATCGTATGGCAGGGACAACATCATAGGGCAATACAAAATCAGCTAAATAAAATTTAACAAGATGGCGCAAATCAACATATTACACCAATATGCGGCAGTTCTTTCAAATACAATTTTCCGAATGGTCAAAGGGGATATTCCGAATCCGCCGCTTACGCTTCGTTAAGAAGCGGTGGAAATGGTTTATCAAGTCTTAGCCGCTTACGGGATTTCAGGAATCCGCCCTTACCCATACCGACATCTCTCCGGCATTCCTGTTTGCCCAGGAATAATAAGGTATCCACTTTAAAATTTTCTTTTCATAAACCGGTTCCTTATATGGCCGGTATAAAGTGTTTTCGTTCCAGTCTGTATCCGTCTGTTTTTCGCCCTCACAAGTTAAAGTAACTACTCCTTTTAATAAATCCTTTTCATATTGTTCCGCAAATGCGGTGTCTCTATGGATACGTATTTGATGCAAATCGGCTCCGTTATCCGCTTCTTCCAGGCAGTAAACCAAAGGTCCCCTCGACACGGCCACCTTGCCCATATCTTCTCTGACATTGGGATTGGCCTGATTTAATACGGCCTCCATTTTAAAATTACAGGTTATTTCATCCTCTTTTTTCCATTTACGCTTCAGATATACATATCCTTTTACCGGTTTCACATTGACTCTTTCCCCATTGACTGCGATTTCATAATCCCCGCACCAATCAGGAACCCGGAGGGCATAGCTGAATTCCGCCTCTTCTCTGGTAAAGCTTATTTTGACTTTTCCGTCCCATGGGTAATCCGTCCGTACTTTAATTCCAATTTCCTGTCCATGGACGGTGGTATTCATATCCCCGCCGATATACAGATTCATAAAAAAGCAATCCCCGGTTTTTGTATAGGCATAACTGCCAATAGAGGACAACAGCCTGGCAATATTGGGAGGACAGCAGGCACACCCAAACCACTTCTGACGTTCCACTTTAACATGGCTTTTATTATGATCTTTATCAGAGGCTTCCGGGACTACCTCCAAAGGATTTACATAGAAAAATTTTGTTCCGTCCAAAGACATACCACTGATGGCGCCGTTAAACAAAACCCGCTCCAGCACATTCATATATCTGCTGTCTTTGGTTATTTCAAACATCCTTCTTGCAAAGAAAATTAATCCCACCGCCGCGCAGGTCTCCCCATAAACCGTATCGTTGGGCAGGTCATAATCAAAAGTAAAGGACTCCCCGTAACTGGAGGGGCCGATTGCGCCGGTTATATACATCTGTTTCCCTGTTACATTATCCCAAAGCCGTTCACAGGCCCGAAACAATTCCTCGTCCCCGGTCTCCTTTGCAACCGCCGCCATGCCGCTGTAGAGATAAACCCCCCGGACCGCATGCCCTTCGGCCTTGTCAAAAAGCCTGACTTCCTTGCCTGCCTGATAATACTGGTATTTAAAATAACTGTCCCTCCAATGGAAATTATTCTGATTACGTATGGTTTCCTCTTCAAAAAAGAGAGGCTGTTTTCCACGTTCGTCAATAAAATATTCGGCCAGAGCCAAATGCATTTTCTCTTTTGTTACTTCATACAGGCGCACCAAAGCCATTTCAATTACTTCATGCCCCGGATAGCCGTGCAGTTTTCCCTGTTCCGAGCCGAAAATATTGTCCACGCAGTCAATATAGCGGAGGGCCGCATCCATGAATTTGCGTTTGCCGGTGGCCTGATAATACACTACCGCCGCCTCGGTCATATGGCCCAGACAATATAATTCATGGTTGTCTTTCAGGTTGGTAAACCGTTTATCCAGCCCGTTGATAATATAGTAAGTATTTAAATACCCGTCGGGCTGCTGTGCCGCACAGATATCATCAACGGCGCCGTCCGCTATTTTTTCCAGTTCCGGATCCGGGCTCCACATCAGAGAATAACCCACAGCTTCCAGCCATTTATAGACATCGCTGTCCTGAAATACCATACCCATAAATTTACCGGGTATTTTTCCTGCCGCGACTTTGAAATTCTGCATACAGTAGCTGGGCTGTGCTCCTTCAACTCGGTCATTTAACGCTTCCCACTGATACGGAATTACGCGGCCGCGGATCAAATGCATATACTCACTGAAAAATTTGTCTTTTATTCTGATTTCCTTCATTGATAATAATTTCATAAAATTACACTCCAGTCTTCTTTTACTTTATTAGCCTTTTTTTATTAGTCTTTCCTTTATTAATCTTTCCTTATCAGTCTTTCATTCCTGACAGCATGACGCCTTTTACAAAGGCATCCTGTGCAGACAGGAAAACAATCAGCACCGGCAGTACCGCAATGGCGGAAGACGCCATAAGCACCGGCCAGTCGGTGGAATACATGCCCTTCATGCTTGCCAGGCCCAAGGGCAGGGTATATTTGGCTGAATTATTGATATAAATCAACGGTGTAAAATAGTCGTTCCAGGTATTCATGAAGCAGAAAATTACCAGTGTGGCTATGGTGGATTTGGCCATGGGCAGGAGGATCCGGATAAAAATCTGAAAGGGATTGCAGCCGTCAATTTTAGCGGCTTCATCCAATTCCCTGGGCACCGTTATAAAAAACTGTCTCATTAAGAAGGTTCCGAAGGCGGACACCATGGGAGGTATCATTAAGGACCATAAGGTATTTACCAGGCCGTAGACGGACATCTGGAGAAAATTCGTTATGACCGTCACATGAAAGGGAATCATCATAGTGCCCAGATAAAGCATAAAGATACGGTCCCTTCCTTTAAAATTCAGTCTTGCAAATACATAGCCAGCCAGGGCGGAGGTGAATACCTGAAAGAAAACCACCCAGGCAGATACTTTAATACTATTCATAAAATAGGCAAAATAATCAAACCGGGATGAAATATTGGCATAGTTTTCCAAAACCAGACGTTTTCCAAAAATCGTCGGAGGAAAAATAAATACTTCCCCTAAATCCTTAAAAGAGGAGGACAGCATCCAAAGAAAGGGCACAAGCATTAAAAAGGATCCAAAAATAAGTATACCATGTGCTACTATTTTTACAATTCTATTCTTTTTTTTATTAGACATGCTCTTTCCCTCCTTAATAGATTTCCCTCATATTCTTTTCCATTTTTAAATTTATGGCGGTTATAATCATAACAATTGCAAACAGCAGGTAAGCAATGGCGCAGGCATAGCCTAATTTAAAATACTGGAAAGCATTCTGATACAGATAATGTACCAGAACAGAGGAGGATCTGCCGGGGCCCCCGCCTGTCATTAACATTACCTGGTCAAATACCTGGAAGGAATTGATAATGGCCATGATAAATACAAAAAATGTGGTTGGCTTAAGCATGGGAACCGTAATATATTTAAACTGCCCAAGCTTGCCGGCCCCATCCAGTTTGGCGGCCTCGTAATAAGTATTGGAAATTCCCTGAAGGCCTGATAAAAATATAATCATATCATAGCCTAACCGTTTCCATATGCCCACGATGGCAATGGAAATCAGGGAGGTGTGGGTACTGATAAGCCATTTTCCCTTTGGAAGCCCGATCAGGGATAAACCATAATTTAAAAGGCCGAATTCCGGGTTATAAATCCACTGCCATACAATGGAAATAACTACCATGGAGGTAATGGAGGGCAGAAAGAACGCCGCCCGGTAAAAACGTTTCAGCCCTATCTTCTGATCCAGGGCAACCGCCAGTAATAAGGACAGACACATGCCCACCGGAACAGTGAGAACCGTATATAGAACGGTATTGCCCGTAACCTGCCATACGATAGGATCCTGTATCATATCGATATAGTTTTTAAGTCCGACAAATTTCGGTCTGGTAAGCATATCATATTTTGTAAAACTTAATAAAAAGGTTGCCACAACCGGTATGAGCATAAACATAAAAAATCCCGCGATATTCGGCAACAGCATTACCCAAGCCCATTTTGCATCATTAAAAAGCTTACCGGGTTTCTTTTTCGCAACAGCAACTGCTTTCATTTTTATGTCTCCTATTCTTATCCGAGCACTCTCGGAAACTCCCCTGTACGCATCTTTGCGGCACAAATCTGCGCATACAAAGAGTTTCCGAGAGTACTCTATCATAAATACTTAGGCCGGTATGGAAGTTCCCCTGTCTGCCGGCCGCCTCCGGTCACCCAATAACACCAGAGCAAATTTACACCCCGGCGGTCAAAGCGGATATTCCGAGTCCGCTGTACTACTTGCCCATAACCATACAAGTGAGTCCCAAACCCACCCCTTACGCTTTTCTAGGAAGCAGGGACTTATTTGTATGGTTAAATAATAGCTTATTCTAAGGCTTCCGCAATTGCTTCATTGGATCTTTTATCGATATTCTGCAAGGTTTTGTCAAGGTCCTGGGCATCGGTAAAATACAGCTTTGTCTCTTCGGAAACAATATCACTGCATTTTGAGGAATATTGAAGGGCGCTGGGGTCTACCACCGCATCCTGGAAATAATCCAGCATGTTTTTATAGCTGTCCCCATGAACCTCTTGCTTATACCATTTTTCCACCATATCTTCTTCATACATGGATTTCCGGTTGGGCATCCAGAGTCCGGAGCTTATCAGGGAACCCTGGTAATCCAGGCTGGATAAGAATTTAACGAATTCCCAGGCCTGTTCCGGATATTTTGTACCGGAGGCTATGCAATGCAAATGCGCCTGGCCCGTGGTTACCACCTTGCCGTAGGAGGGCAGGGGCGCCATACCCACATGCATTCCGGCGGCGGCCAGCTCCTGTAAGGCCCAGGAACCGTCAAGCAGCATGGCCACTTTGCCGGTTTCCAGCATTTGTGCCGCCGTCATTCCCACGCTGTCCAGGGTTGTGGCATCCGGTGCGGAGCCGTCCTCAACACGGATTGCCTTAATGGTTTCCATTACTTTTTTAGCTTCCGGTGTGTTCATGGTACTTGTCTTAAAATCATCGGAATACCTGGAACCGCCGCCCGAAATAATCTGCGGGGTAAGGGTATCGGTACCCCCGCCCCCAACTGTCTCAAGTCCGTAGCAGCCATAGATGTCATCCGTTGTAAGCTTCTTTGCCACTTCCCTGAATTCGTCTATCGTCCAGGCATTTGCCGGATCGGAGCTGGGATATTCCACTCCCGCCTCATCAAAAACATCTTTATTGTAATAAAGAATCGGAGATACCGTACAGGAAGAAACCCCATATACCTTCCCGTCTATACTCATAATTTCTTTGGAAGAATCAATAAAATCATCCAGGGAAAATTCTTCATTAAATTTATCGGTTATTTCCAAGAGCGTGCCTTTTGATACAAATTGTCTGTATGCGCTTGACATCATAAACATGACGTCGGGCATGGACTTGGATGCCGCCGCGCTTAAGAGCTTGGCGTTATATTCGCTTCCTCCGGTACTGGAGGTATAATTTATTTTAATATCGGAGTGTTCTTTTTCAAATATTGCAATACCGTCCTCTACGGCGGCTGTTTCTAACGGGCTTGCCTCCCATCCCATAAAATTCAGGGTTACGACTTCTTTATCGTCCCCTTCCCCTGAATCTGTATTTGTTGCTTTACCGTTATTTCTGCTGCAGCCGGTCCCTGCCATAGCTGCCATGACAATTACCAAACCGACTGCCAATACCTTTTTAAGTTTCATAATAGCTCCTCCTTATAAGTCCATTTCCCATATACATCATGATACGACTATGTTTTACCATTCCATTATCTTGTAAAAAAGGTTGCTTTAATACGGCGGCATTGATTTTTTTCTGGGATGCGCACGACGCTTGCAGGGTATCATGCCGCAAAACGGCCAAGCACCAGCGCAGAGTTTGCTTCGCAAACTCTTTTCTTGTAGTCATTATGCCGATTAAATTTGAATTAAATAAATTGCTTTAACCATATGTACATATGTTATAGTATAATGATAATATACGGAAATTACCGTTGCAACTCCCCAATTTGCAAAAAAGGTGGTCAAATCCCATATGTTATATTTAGTAAGCGATGTAAAGTATCCCCTGCATTATCTTTCCAGCGGCAATCTGGCAAATAATAACCGTTTTATTCATCCAGACAGAAATTTGGATTCCCATGTACTGATTATTGTAAGAAAGGGGACCCTGCATATTAATCAGGCCGGTATCAATTACGATATCGGCCCCAATCAGTTTATTATTTTGTTTGCAGGTCAGCATCACTATGGTTATAAACCCAGCGAGGAACCCCTGTCCTATTACTGGACTCATTTTACAATCCGGGATCCGGATTATAAATTCTACAGCCCTTCCAGTTTAAAGAGGAATTTGGAAATCTGGAATGCGGGACCCATGCAGACGCCTTTTACCATGACCAATTACATATTGCCGGAATACGGTTCCCTGCCTGAAGATAACCGCTCCTCTCTTTTTTTCGTGCAGCTTTTAGATACGGCAAAAAGGGAGAATTATGCCGCTACCTACCGCTGTCATTATATTTTAAGCTTTTTATTGCTGGAGTTAGGCACGGAAGCATTTTTTACGCCGGATTTAACCAGACATAACATTCCTGCAGCCGTAGTTAATATCATTGAATGGATTCGTCTTTATTACAATCAGCCCCTTACCGTGCGGGGTTTATCGGAAATGTTCGGCTACAACCCCACCTATCTTTCCAACCTGTTCAAAAAATATACCGGTTATCCTTTAATTAATTACATAAACCGCACCCGCATAGCCGTGTCAAAAAACCTTTTGACCAATGATATTACCTTAAAAGTATGCACCATAGGAAAATTATGCGGCTTCCAGGATGAAAAACTTTTTATGAAAGTCTTTAAAAAGATTGAGGGAATTACGCCGACACAATACAGAGATATGTTTTCCCATAAGCATATTAATAAATAATCCGTAAATACGTAATTGAAAAACTTGCTTTTTAACTTTGCTTCCATGGCATAATAAAAACAACGTTTCAATTACTGCCTTAACTCCTTATATATCGATTTTCTGTAATCCTGATTTTGTTAATTCATATACCCCAGTTGCCACTTCTTCTAAATACTTTCTATCGTGTGTTACACTGATAATAACTCCTTTAAATTCAGATAATACTCCCCGGATCACGGGATTGGATAAGGGACTTAAATTTCTTGTGGGTTCATCCAGTACCAAAACATTACAGCCATGAAGGATCAGCTTCAGCAGAATCAGCTTCGCCTTCTGTCCGCCGCTTAGTTCACCGATTTTATGCTCCATCTCCTCCCTGGTAAATTTCATTCCGCCCATATAAGTAAAGGCTTTTGTAATATCCTCTTTCTGTCCGCTGGCAACCAGGAAATCAAGCGGGAACGCATTATAGTCCAATACTTCTTCATAGTTCTGGGGCATATAACCGGCCTTTATATCCCTGCGTTTAAGCAGCTCCTCCGCCACACCGTGGAGGAGGGTGGTTTTACCGATACCGTTATCCCCGATGATAGCAATATGCTCAGGCCCGGTTACCCGCAGAAGGATATGCTCCGCCAGAATTATTTCCTCCCCGTTGTTACTAACCTTTAAGGCGTCCACATTATACTCCAATACTTTTTTACCATTGGGTATCCTTATGTCTTTCGGGAAATCAAACAGAATTGCTTCCTCCACCTCCGGTATTTCCAAAAACTCTTCTGCCTTTTTTTCGATACGCTTTTCCTGGGATAACAGATTCTTCATCTTCTTTTTTAATAATCTGCCTCCCGCCGGGTCTCCTCTTGATATGGTATCCTGCCGGTTATCCACTTTATTGTATATCTGCTGCCAGCGCTGCATCTGTTTTTTATAATCCTCCCTCTGCTTTCTGGAAACCATTTCCTGCTTTTGCAAACCCCTCAATCTTTTCTCCACATATTCCCTGTAGCCCATATAAGCAACGGTATAGCGGGGCTCGGTTTTTCTCTTTACCTGCTCCAGATGAATTATGACATTGGCCGTATTTTCTATCATGACCTCATCATGGGAGACATATAATATAGGACATTTGGAGTGATTAATGAAATCCTCCAGCCATCCTAAGGTATTAAGATCCAAATCGTTGGTAGGTTCATCCAATAACAGGATATCCGGTTCTTCCGCCAATAGTTTTATCAGCCGGAGCTTAACTTTTTCACCGCCTGATAAAGTATTCATCAGCTGATTGCTGCCAAAGAGCGCCGAATCCAGATGCATGGACCATATATCCGGATGGGAACAGCCATAAATATCCGCTTCTGATAAAAATTCGGCTACCGTACTGTTTAACCATTTTTCCTCCATTTCCTGTTCTAAATAACCAAGTTTATTACCGCCCAAAATCCGGCCGGAATAATCACAATAGCCATCCAGCATTGCTCTATTATAAATAAACTTTAACAGAGTACTCTTGCCATTTCCTTCTTCCCCTATAATAACAGCCTTGTCGCCTTGATTCAGGGTAAAATTAAAATCCTTTATCAATATTGTGTTATCCTCTTTTTTTGAAATCGTCACATTTTTTATATCCAACATAAGATTCCTTCCTTCTGATTGAATTATTTCCATTTAAATAATAATTTTGTATTCATGCTTCCACCTCCTGTATAAATCAATGAAAAAGAGTTTGCAAAGCAAACTCTGCGCTGACGCTTGGTCGCTTTGCGACATAATACCCTGCAGGCGTCATGGGCATCCCGTCTGGAAAATTTTTATTTCATAGGAAATTCACGGAATTTTCTATGAAATAAAAAAACACTTCCCAACGAAAGTGTTTATGCTTAATCAACTGATAAATCCCGGCCAACGGGGTAATAAAACTTTTGCTATTCCTGTTGACTTTTAAAATTTAAGAATTTAAGATACATACCTCTCCTGTAAACAAGCCCGCCGGACTGTTTAAATGAGATATCCTGTACGTATCCGTTACAGCGAATAAAACAGCTTTCAATTTAAAAGAAGTATTCAACTTACCGTTATTATTTTTTAATATCATCATTTTATCCGCCTCTTTCTTAATATTACTATGATATATAATTTAACAAACGTACCTGCATATCGAAATCCAACATGAGAATTCACCGTACTTTCACCTGATGCTTACGAATGGTTTGGCCTATACGGCATCCGTTCCCTACAGTAACCTTCTAAGCGTATTATACTCCTTTCATACCGTGGAATCAACTCAAAAATAGGCGGATCCGGGTAATGTGTTGGGGTAATGCCATATATCCAAGAAAAGGAAACATTAATTTTATTTTTAAAATTGTCATTTACGATAGAATAAGCTATAATAGGACTAGTTATATTTACGCCAATAAAGCGGAGGAATAACATGGATAGACGGAATTTTTCCAATTTAGGAAATGAAATTAAAGATATTGTCCAAAATGCGGTTAATACTATGAATTTTCGGCAATTGAACAAAGATATAGAGAATACGGTTAGAGATGCCCTGGAAGAAGTAAAAAGCGCGTTGGACGCCAATTACAGGGACAGACAAAACAGTAACAGGTATAACAGGCAATGGAGCGGGGCGGATCAGAACGATGAGCAAACCAGGCGGCCGAATGGCGGCAAAGAGCATTTTTACAACAGGAAAAATAATCCCAGGCCGCATCCGCACTGCGCTGATCATAATCCCAAAGAACCCAGACAGCATGGAAGGAAAAATACCTGCTTTCCTAATGTTCCGGTAGGAAGAGTATTCGGGATTTTACTTACCGTTTTCGGAGGCATAGGTATAGGATTAACAGGAATTGCCGTATTTGTTTTCGCTTTCATCGGTGAATTAACCGGAAAGCTTAATTTCTTTGGAACGATTGCCCTTGGTCTGCTGCCTTTATTATGTGCCAGTATATTCATGACGGCAAAGGGAACAAAGATAAGAAAAAGGCTGCAAAGATTTCGCCGGTATTTAGGAATATTTCAGAACCGCAGTTACTATACCATTAAAGAATTATCAGCTAATATTGGATTAAGTAAAAAATTCATATTAAGAGATTTACGAAAAATGATTTCACTCGGAATGTTTCCCGAAGGCCATATTGACGAGGAGGAAACCTGCCTGATGCTGAACCGCGAAAGCTATCAGCAGTATTTGGAATTGCAGAAAAATATACGTATGAAAAATTTTGAGGAACAGGAAAAAAACTGGAGGAATGAAAAACAGACAAACGGTCAGAAAGAATCACAGAATTCAGCCGCAGACAAGCCTATGGAAACAAATTTAAAGAACGCCATAGAAAACGGCCGGGCATGCATCCGTCAAATCAGGGAAGCAAACGATGCAATCCCGGGAGAAAATATTTCCAGGAAATTGGACCGGTTAGAAGAAGTCACCAGTAAAATTTTCAAATACGTTGAACTCCATCCTGACCAGCTCCCGGAAATTCAGAAGTTTATGGATTATTATCTTCCCACCACATTGAAATTAGTGAGTGCTTACAGGGAATTTGACAATCAGTCCGTACAGGGCGAAAATATTGGGGGAGTTAAAAATGAAATTGAAACGACCTTAGATACCATCAATTATGCATTTGAAAGGTTATTGGACAGTCTTTTTGAGGACGCGGCAATGGATGTTTCCACCGATATATCCGTGCTGGAAACCATGCTTGCACAAGAAGGACTGACCAGGGAGGATTTTAAATCCAATTAGAGTGCTCAATTAACCATAGGAGGATGAAATAATGAATAACGAAATACCAACACTAACCTTTGAGCCTTTCGGGGAGGATACGGCCGGACAGGATATGTTAAAACAGGAAACCGCTAAACCGGAAGCTGTGGAATTGGACGAAAGCAGCCTTTCGCCGGAAGAACAAAAGATGGTGAATGATTTTGCTGAAAAAATAGATCTCAGTCAGTCAAACCTTATTCTCCAATATGGCGCGGGAGCCCAGAAAAAGATTGCCGACTTTTCCGAATCCGCCCTAAACAATGTAAGGACAAAAGATTTAGGCGAGATAGGCGAGATGCTCTCCTCTGTTGTATTGGAACTAAAGAGCTTTGATAGCGACAATGAGGAAAAAGGGTTACTGGGGTTATTCAAGAAGACCTCCAATAAGCTTAACGCCATGAAAGCAAAATACGATAAGGCCGAGGTAAATGTCAATAAAATCTGCCAGGTACTTGGAACCCACCAGATACAATTATTAAAAGATGTCGCTATGCTGGACAAAATGTATGAGTTAAATAAAACCTATTTCAAAGAGCTTTCCATGTATATCTTAGCAGGCAAAAAGAAACTGGCTAAAGTTCAGACGGCGGAATTGCCTAAATTAATCGAAAAGTCCAAAAACAGCGGTCTCCCTGAGGATGCACAGGCCGTCAATGATCTTGCGGCCGTCATAAACCGGTTTGAAAAAAAAATTCATGATCTGGAATTGACCAGAATGATTTCTATTCAGATGGCACCTCAAATACGTCTGGTTCAGGGAAATGACACCATGATGGCTGAGAAAATACAATCCACCATTGTTAACACAATTCCCCTTTGGAAAAGCCAGATGGTTCTCGCACTTGGAGTCGCTCACTCCGGACAGGCTGCCAAGGCCCAGCGGGAAGTAACCGATATGACCAACGAATTATTAAAGAAAAATGCCTCCACCCTTAAAATGGCAACCGTTGAAACAGCAAAGGAATCGGAACGGGGTATTGTGGATTTGGAAACCCTGCGCATTACCAATGAATCCTTAATCTCCACCCTGGATGAAGTAATCCGCATCCAGACTGAAGGCCGTCAAAAGAGGAAAGAGGCGGAAACAGAACTAAACCGCATTGAAAGTGAGCTGAAACAAAAGCTGTTGAATATGAGAGGTTAATACAACATTTTTTCTGCAATAGGGCCCAATTCCCTGTTGCAGAGTAAGAGCTGTTGAAAACGCAGGTTTCAACAGCTCACTCTTTTTTATCTTATTTAAATTCATGATTCCCTAGACTTAAAGTATTCCCCTTTAAACTACCGCTAAAATATAAATACTTACTAAAATTTTTCTTAGAACCGTTCACCGTTATGGTGGTGGTTCCACTTAAAGCCGCTTTCGCTGCTTTGATGCATGCCTTCTGTGCTGCTGAAGTAAATTTGCCCTGATCATACCGCTTCAGTGCTTTACTTAAAGCTCCGTTTGTAGCAGGTCCAAACTGGTATTTCTGATATATAACTCCCTTTATTGTATCGGGATATGCGCCGGATCTCTTTCTGTTCATTACCACTATACCAACAGCAAGTTTGCCGTTATAGGATTCGCTGTTGGCTTCACAATATATTAATGCGGATAATAATCTTAAATCCGCTTTGGAATAAGCCGCTTTTTCTTTTGCTGCTTTTTTAGCTGCGGCTTCTTTTGCCGCTTTCTTCTTTGCTGCGGCTTTTTCTGCTGCCGCCTTCTTTTCGGCAGCTTCTTTTGCGGCTTTTTCTTCCGCTGCCTTTTTAGCTTCCGCCGCTTCTGCAGCGCTATCATTACCTTCTTCCGACGAAGTCCCTGTTGTATCTCCCAAAACAGCATCCGTGCTTTCACCGTCCGTTACGGAAGAATCCGTATTGGTTGTATCGCTTACTGTACCGTTATCGGCAACGGCCTGGCCGTCAGTAGATGCATTTACCGTGGTATCTTGAACTTTAGTATCTTCTGTAACAATATTATCTTCTGCTGCATATGTGTATACCTTCGCAAAACCTGTTAATACAATTCCCGTAATCATACACAATAGTAACTTTCTGAATTTCATAATAGTCTCCTTTTAACAGCTTAATTTACCTAAGCCATTCTTAATTATAGCTATCAAATTATTACAAATTTCGAACATGTGTTAAGATAAGGTAACAATCATTTAATAATTACGTAACAATTATAGCATAGGATAATTTAAAAATCAAGTCATTAAAATCCATAACGGAATAATTTCTTTGTTAAAATATCGATAAATAACCTTAAAATAGGGCAAAATTCATCAAGATTACTATAAAAATGCATAAGAATGTTACAAATTAAATTAATCAAATTGCAAATCTTTTTAAATATATTACAAAATTTTTAATTAATTAATTTAAATATCGTTCAATCCTATAACAAATGCTCCTATGATTAAACCCAATTTAAAAGATGTTCTTGAAGTTTTTAGCTGCAACCAGACTTGTCTGAGTTAAGAAAGGTATGTAGGTTCTACGGCGTTTCAGACGAAGAGTTAGATTATTGGTTAAATGAGATAGAAATTAATTAAGTATAAAATGAATCACCGGAGGAATAATGAGCATAAAAAGCGGGCTGCTCACTTGCGGTTTAGACGCAAGTGAGACAGCCCCTTATATCCGACGGGACCCCTTTACGGCAAATTGGCTTTACGCGCAATAGGAAATTGAGGCGTCCTGCATAAAAAATTCAACACTACCGATACATCTCCTGATAATATTTCTGATAGTCTCCGTTTGTTACATGGACCATCCACTCCCGGTTATTCAAATACCATTGGATCGTAAGGCGGATGCCCTCCGCAAACATGGTTTCCGGTTCCCAGCCGGTTTCGGCTTTAATTTTATCCGGGGCAATGGCATACCGTCTGTCATGGCCTTTTCTGTCCTCCACATATTGGATTAAATCTTTGTTCAGATGCACTCTTCTTGGGTCATCAAAAGTAAGCTGCTCTGCCAGGGTCTCAATAATCAGATTGACTATCTCAATATTCTGCTTTTCATTATGGCCGCCTACATTATATACCTGTCCAAGCCTTCCCCGTTCCATAACCATATCAATGGCTTTGGCATGATCCGTGACATAAAGCCAGTCCCGGACATTTTTGCCGTCCCCATAAACCGGAAGCTTTTTGCCAAGAAGGGCATTGTTAATCATAAGGGGAATCAATTTTTCCGGAAACTGATACGGCCCGTAATTATTACTGCATCTTGTAATATTAGCCGGGAAATGGAAAGTATCTATGTAGGCTTTTACTAACATGTCCGCCGACGCCTTACTTGCAGAATAAGGACTATGGGGATCAACTGGGGTTGTTTCATAAAAATAACCGGATACCTCCTTCAGGGAACCGTATACCTCGTCCGTGGATACCTGAAGATACTTTTTATCCTCTTTATATCCATCCCCTGTTTCCCATGCACATTTGGCGGCATCCAAAAGGTTTAAAGTCCCCATTACATTGGTGCTTACAAAAACCTGGGGATTTCTTATACTGCGGTCCACATGGCTCTCCGCCGCAAAATGTACCACCCTGTCAATTTCATATTTTTGAAACAGATTATGGATTGCCTCTTTATTACAGATGTCCTCCTTAATGAAAAGATAATTCTCCCTGTTTTTAACGGAAACCAGGTTTTCAAGATTTCCCGCATAGGTTAAACAGTCCACGTTAATTATCCGAATAGAATCTTCATACTTCTTAAACATATACTGGATATAGTTGGACCCGATGAATCCGGCTCCTCCGGTTACTAAGTAGGTTTTCATGTTATTTACCTCCCGATTTTATATTGTTCCATATATTCCTTAAGGGCTTCTTTCCAGTGCTTCATCGTATATCCGGCTTCTTTTAGTTTTTTATTCTCCAAGACGGAGTATTTCGGACGTCTGGCAGGAGTCGGGTATTCTTCCGTGGTAATTGGCTTTACAACAACCTTTTTGCCTGCTAAGCGAAATATTTCAATTGCAAACTCATACCAGGAAGTCCTGCCCTCGCAGGTCCCATGATAGATTCCGGAATCATCTTTGTCAATTAAAAAAGCAATTGCACGGGCAAGCTCCAACGCACTGGTAGGAGAACCGTATTGGTCGTTTACTACCTTGATCTCACTGTTTTTTTCTGCCAAAGCAAGCATGGCTTTTACAAAATTCTTCCCTTCCCCATACAGCCAGGCCGTACGTACAATATTATATTTTTTACATAAGCTTTTAACAAATTCTTCCCCCGCAAGCTTGGTTGTACCGTAAACACTTTTCGGGTTGGGCACGGCATCTTCCGTATAAGGAGTATTCCCCTCGCCGTCGAAAACATAATCCGTGGAAATGTGAATCAGCTTTGCGTCCATGGCGTCGGCTGCGGCTGCCAGATTCTTAGGACCCGTGGCGTTAATCTGGTATGCCCTCTCCCTGTCGCTTTCACATAAATCCACTGCCGTATGGGCCGCACAATTAATAATAATTTCCGGGTTTACATCCTGTACTAAATTCATAACCGCTACAGAATTGGTAATGTCCAGTATAATCGGACAATATGCTGTAGGCTCCCCCATATCGGTATTTATAACCGTTAAATCGCATCTTTCTTTCAGTACTTGATTTAAAGCTCTCCCCAACTGGCCGCAAGCACCTGTAATAACAATTCTTCGTTCCATCTTAACCTCTTTTCTGCACTACCAGGATCTTTTTTTTGTCTCCCTCATCCCCCAAATAAAATATTCCCAATTTTATACAGCTATTCGCTATTTAACACATAATTTTACATATTTTGTGGCGCATAAACAGTTATGTTAGTTCATAAGAACAATTGTTTATATAAACAATTCACAAAATCTGGACAGCTTTGTATCCTTCTCCGATATAGTTAATTCCATTCCTTCCTCTATGGGCCATTTTATATTCAGGTCAGGGTCATTCCAGATAATTCCACCCTGGTCTTCGGAATGATAAAAATCAGTACATTTATATGCAAATTCAGCTTCTTTTGATAATACTAAAAAACCATGGGCAAATCCTGACGGAATATAAAGCTCTTTTTTATTCTCTTCCGACAAAATTACCCCGCACCATTTAGCATAAGTTTCAGAACCTGGACGTAAATCCACCGCAACATCATATACCTCGCCTTTTATTACCCGTACCAGTTTCCCCTGGGGATAATTTTTTTGAAAATGAAGTCCCCTTAGAACCCCTTTTTTTGACATGGATTGATTATCCTGTACAAATATCTGCTTTAGTCCCGCCGCCTTAAAATCCTCATAATTATAGATTTCCATAAAATAACCGCGGCCGTCACCCAAGCATGCCGGTTCAATAATATATAAACCTTCGATATCACATTTAATAAAATTAAATTGTCCCATAATTTCTCCTGTTGTATTGTCAAAGCGGATCTTCTTCGGTCCGCTGCCGCTACGATTTTCCTGTTGTATTTTTTTATGATGGCCGGGATTAATGGCTACAGGCCGTCTGCCACCTCTGCCAAGTACCTGCCATATTGGGTTTTCAGCATAGGTTCCGCAAGTTTTAACAGTTGTTTTTTACTGATATATCCTTTTTTATAGGCTATCTCTTCAATACAGGAAATATAAAGGCCCTGCCTTTTCTGTATGGAAGCCACATAATTGGAAGCATCCAGAAGGGAATCGTGATTTCCCGTATCTAACCATGCCATACCCCGGCCTAAGGTTTCTACCTTTAAATCACCGGCTTCTAAATAAACATTATTGACCCCCGTAATCTCCATCTCACCCCGTACCGACGGTTTGATGCTTTTTGCAATCTCAATAACCCGGTTATCGTAGAAATACAGTCCCGGTACGGCAAAATTGGATTTTGGCTTTTCCGGCTTTTCTTCAATGGAAATTGCCCTCCCTGCTTCATCAAACTCAACGACGCCATAAGCCCCCGGATCCCTGACATAGTATCCGAAAATAGTGGCACCATGTTCCCTTGCCGTTGCTTTTTGCAGAGTAACCGTAAAACTTCTTCCATAGAAAATGTTATCTCCCAGGATCAGAGCAACCCTGTCTTTGCCGATAAAATTCTCTCCTATGATAAAAGCCTCCGCCAAACCGCGGGGCTTTTCCTGTGCTTCATAAGAAAAGAACATTCCAATCCTGCTTCCGTCTCCCAGCAATTCTTCAAATATGGGTAAATCCCTTGGTGTGGAAATAACCAGTACTTCCCTGATACCTGCCAACATCAGGATAGAGAGCGGATAATAAATCATTGGTTTATCATAAATCGGAAGTATTTGCTTTGATACCGCTTTGGTAACCGGATATAGCCTGGTTCCGGAACCACCGGCAAGAATAATTCCCTTCATTCATAAATCCTCCTGAAAGTTATTGGTTCCAAACTATTTTTAATATTAATTTGGTAATGTAATCTATTTTACCACATATCCATAAAAAAATCTTTTACTTTTTTAACAAACATGATATTTTATTCATTTTAAATATCGACCTATCCCTGTGATACCAATCTTCTTTCTCCGGTTATATCCCTGATTAGAATTATCAGAAATATAAAACATTTTGTCGAAAAGCCGTATACAAAAACCAGTACCCTGTAACCAATCGCATAAAAATAAGCTGTGACGGTTTACAGGGTACTGGTTTGGTTTACAAATTTTAATTAATCTAAATGGAATACCAGCTTTAAATCTTCGGTCGCAGGGCTGTTGTCCGTATTAGTCTCCATTATGTCCGCCATATAGTCCCACCATTTCCGGTTAATAGCGGTATCTGCCGATTTTGCCCATAGTTCCTCATCTTCGATTTCAATGTATCCAAACAGAGTGTCGGTTTCCTTGTCAAAGAATATAGAATAGTTCTTTGCCCCATGTTCATGGAGCATGTCTATCATTTCAGGCCATAATTCATTGTGCCGGCGTTTATACTCTTTTTCCATTCCTTCAAATAATTTCATTTTAAAGCCTTTTATCAACCTTTTTCCTCCTTTTCTAAAGCGAGCACTCTCGGAAACTCCCCTGTACGCATCTTTGCGGCGTTAAAATTTCCAGACAATACCACCCGCATTGCCGTCGGAATTTTGCCTTGCACTGGCTCATACAACAATTGACAAACCTGTTTTATTATGTACTTTCTGCTACGGGGTATTACAAGGATGTCTTGGAGTTTATCTATCTATTATGTCCAATATGGAATGGGACAGCAAAAACACATAAGTATTATAAACTTCCTCGGCACTCATGCTGTCATCATCCCCTAAAAGCCATGCCTTAATGGTATCGACTAATCCCATGGCATAAAATTTTGCAATCACTTTTGGCGATATTATTTTCAGAGCTTCTTTTTCCATATGGTTTTCCATTAAAGCGCAGGCATTTTTCATAACATTTTCCCTGAAGATCCATTCGATAAGTTCATATCTCTTTCCTTTGTTCCATCCCTGATCATTCTCCTATACCGCCTTGTTTGTAACCCGTAACCCTTCGGCCGTGCCGGCTGAAAATTACCCTGATGTACATAAGACAAGTTAAAACATTTGTTCCGGCGACACCTGTCCTTGCATTTACCTGCGTAGCCTGTATTTACCTGATATGCTGGTATTTCAGTCGGAGCCCCGTCTCCGGCTGAAAACTGTAAGGTTAAATCCCATAAGACATGGACCCGGTATCTATAATAAATATACTACATTTCTTATGTTTTATAAAGCATGTCTTTTATGATTGATGAGAACAAGGATACCGCCAATCATAAATGGAAAAATATAGGATGCAAAACGATAAATTAACATGGAAGAGGCTGCTAAAATATTTTCAAATAAAGCGGAAAACATTAACGTATATACTACTTCCGTGGAGCCTATTCCGGCCGGTGTGGGTAAAACTCCCGTTAACACGTTGACAAACGACGTAACCGAGATAATATCAAATAAAGTGAAATTGCTTTTCCCATACAATATAATAAAAGGGATGCTGTATAAAACACTTAATTTGATCATATTCCCAATAAAAAGCCTGATAATGCAGCCTTTATTTTTTAATATATATTTAGCTTCGTACCGCAGTGCGGATAATTCCGATTCCAGGTTATCCAATTTATCTTTATATTTTGTCTTTCTTAAAACCCGGTTCGAAAGCCTCAACAATAACCTATGGAATCCCTCCGAAATACAAAGCATAATTAAAAATGTAACTATGACAAGGGTTATTCCGTAGCCTGCCAGTAAAAATCCGCAATAGGAATTATAATGTTTAAGCATAAGCTTATTGTTTACTGCAAAACAGACAGTGGCATAAAAAGCAATGGTTATCTTCTGAATTATATACTGGAATGTCGTAATACTTAAGCCAATGGTCGGAGTGATTCCGCATTTATTTAAATAATACATAGCCGAGACGGGAGAACCGCTCCCAAAGGTAACCACTTTATAAAAGCAGTTATAAAAGGATATTTTAATCCCCTGGGCACTTGTAAAAGCCGGCTCATATCTTTTTGCTACAAACGAATTATTGATTCCTTCCACGCAGATATAAACAAATGCAAAAAGGGACACAAATAATACAATTACGGGGTTAGTATGCACCAGTTCAATTAATACCGGTTTAAATGAATCCTTAAACGCCAATATGATTGCGGAAAATATTATGACAGTAAAAATAATATTCCGTATAAACTTTTTTTTATTGTTTTTTTGACTATCCAACCTTGTAAACCCTCTTTATTTTCAGGGGCTGTTTCTATGACTCCTTATAATTTTGGTATTCCGTTGAATCCTTATAATTCTGGTATCCCGTTGTCACATGATGAGGATTTGAATCCCATAATTCATTTGCTTTTACTTTCCAGTTATCCGCATACGGCCTGCACTTTTTGTACAAATCCTCAATTGGCTCGGGAGATTGCAAATCCGTGGATTTTGCTCCGGTATTCTTAACCATTCTCAGTAATATCTCCGGATTTTCAAGCATCGGGCATGGCTTTAAGTGATTGTCGCTAAAGGGCTGGTTGTCCCTGTAAGCCTTGAATAACGGCTGTTTTAAAGCCTCCAGCAGACTTACTTCCTTTATATTGGCGCTTGAATAATGGATAAATACACAGGGCTCCACATCTCCGTTGGCATTAATGTGCAGATAATTCCTTCCTCCGGCAATACAGCCTCCCACAAATTCACCGTCGTTCTGGAAATCCATTGCATATATGGGCTTGCCTCCTTCCGGCGCACGGATTTCCCTTACTCTGTGGTACATATATTCCCTTTGTTCCTTCGTGGGCAGCAAATCAACCGCCGCATCTTTTCCCACCGGCATATAGTGAAAATACCAGGTAAACCTGCAGCCTTTTTCAATTATCATGTCCAGAAATTCATCCGATGTAACGGTATACAGGTTTGCCCTTGTATAGCAAATCGACGTCCCAAAAAGCTGGCCGTGGCGGCGCAGAGTATCCATGGCGGTCATAACCTTTTGAAAGACACCCTTACCGCGTCTTTCATCATTCACTTTCTCAAAGCCCTCCAGGCTAAGGGAGAGGGATAAATTACCAACCTTCTCCATCTCCTCGCAGAAGGCATCGTCCACTAGAGTTCCGTTTGTAAAAGCATGGAAAGCACAGTCATGATGTTTTTTACAAATACGGATTATATCCGCTTTACGGACCAGCGGCTCGCCGCCGGTATACATATAAAAATAAACGCCTAATTTCTTGCCCTGGGTGATAATGTTATCCAATTGCTCATAGGTCATGCCCAGTTTATATCCATATTCCGCCGCCCAGCAGCCGACACATTTCAGATTACAGGCACTTGTGGGATCAAGCAGGATTAACCAGGGAATATTGCAATTATATATAGTCCGCGCCTGACGTATCTTCTTTGTACCGCAAAATGCGGCTTCGAAACCAAGATTAAGCGCCGTCATTTTTACTACGTTGGGATTGAGTTCCTCCAGCGTCCTGTTGACAAATTCCATCCATTTCCCGTCCGGATTCTGAATTAATTTTCTGGTGCCGTCATAACTTTCCTTCTTAAAAGCATCGCCCATAAACTTTTCGGCTAGATCAACTAGTTTCAATAAATTTTTTTCTCTGTCTTTGTTTACATACTTTAAAGCCGCATCCACTGCCGTTCCAAATGCTGCCCTGGCTGCTTTGTGTGATAAATTCATAACCGCATCCTCCTCTGATATAATTATTATCTAAGTTATAATATTGAATTATTCAGGCAAATTAAATATTTTGCCAGAACAATATATATTACAAATAGAAATCGTGTCCATAATCCTGTTACTCCCACCGGAAACGTAAACTTGTTTACGTGCCTCATGGCTTTTAGAAAATTTCTACATATCTGATTATCACATCCAATCCGGCAAGAATCAGAATCGTACCACCTATCATATAGGCCTTGGATTTTTGTTCATATCCTAAACGGTACCCGGTAAACGTCCCAAGAATGACTAAAATAATTGTAACTACCAATATGATAAAAGCTTCCATTAACACCTTTGTCTCTAAAAAAGCAAAGCCGATGCCCGCAAAAAATGCATCAAAGCCTGTGATTACCGCCAGTAGACAGATTTCCTTAAAATTAATACGATCCTCCCTGTGTTCAAAAATTGTTTCATTCCGCCAGGCCTTCCATAACATATAAATGCCTATGGCAAAGAAAATAATCGCCGAAATACCCTGGCCTATAACCGAAAATATCCTGGAATCGTCTTTAAACAGGGGAATTGCTGTTATCAGATTGCCAAGCAATAATGCCATTAGCTGCCACGCGCCAAAAATTGCACTGGATATTATAAGCTGGGATTTCCTTATCCTTGAAAACATTGCCCCCTTACAGACCATAACGGCATATACGTCCAAGGTAAGGCCGATTGATACAAATATGACTTCCAGCAAATTCATCTGTTATTTCCTCCTTAATAAAACAATGGCTTTATTGCTCAACTGTCTGTATTTTTTGCTGTTTAAAGGAACGGGACAGGAAGGAAACCAGGACATATGTCCTAGAGCGTGTTTGAAAAATCATCGCACCGTTCTGACCGCCCCACTTTGCGGTATACTGCGTCGCAATTTTGGGAGCGTAGCACCACACTACGCGCCCAAAATCGCTCCTTGCCTCCCACAAAGTGGTGCATCCAGCCCGGCACAAGCATTTTTCAAACACGCTCTAGCAATATACCTTTAACTTAAGTATATAAATTTTAGAAAAAAAAGAAAGATGCAGATATTTATTTTGTGTTGAAATTTGTATACAAAAAGAAAGATTTGTATTATAAATGCAACAATTTGGTAAATATGTAATATATCAGAAAAAAGCATGAGATTTCTCCATCCATTATCTAAGGCTGCAACCCTATCGTTAAGCCCGTATAAGCGTAAAAACAGCCCCGACATTTTTCTTACGGACATAGTAAAGAAATATTACAGGAATAGTAGAAAGCTGTTTTCAGTCACTATTGCGTCCATTATAAAATATCAGGGCCTTGTTATCGGTTATCTGCCTTGTTTCTATTAAATCATTTTATAGCGCAGCCAGGCTTTTGCCCAGCTGAATACATTTATCCTGGGTCTCATCATCCGGTTCACCTAATACCGTGATTCCTTCCCCGTTTACTATCTCTGCACCGGCCTCTGTCAGTCGGCTTTCCCAATCGCGCATCCATTCGCAATTGCCCCATCCGTAGGAACCAAACAGACCAATTTTTTTACCGACCGCAAATTTTTCAACCTCCGCAACAAAAGGTTCCATAAATTCTTCTTCCAACTCTTCCGCTCCCATGGAAGGACAGCCCAGAGCAAATACGAGTAAATCCTTAAGATCCTCTGCCTTTACCTCGGATACTTCCTTAACCTCAGTTTCTTTCCCTCCCTGAAGGACACCTTCGCTGATCATATTTGCCATCTTTTGCGTATTTCCTGTACCACTCCAGTATACAATAAATATTTTACTCATAATAATACCTCCAATCATTTATTTACGAAAATTTTATTTTTAGTAATTACCATAAATTATACCATAAATCAATTACAAAAATCATTTCTTTTGCATTTTAACCGGTACCGATATTATCGTTTCCAAATCATAATGCTTTACAGTGCTCCACTAATATATCTTTCAGGGCGCAGGCACTGCTACTGTGGCATCTTTCAATAATTGTGTTATCTTTTTCTACCGCCTGCAAGGCAGAGACTACCATTTTATGGGATACGGTGTTGGTAAATAGAATTAATAAATCCGGCTTCCCAACCATGGTTTTAAAGTTGGCGGGCATATGCGTAAAAACCTTAGCTTTACAATTATGCTGTTTGCATATCTCTTTATAAGTACAAACCATTCTATCATGTCCTCCGACTATAACAACGCTCATTTTTCACCTCCATTATTTGAAATTGATTTTCATTTTCATTAGGTATATATAAAGTAACACATACTGTAGTAAATTGGCAAGCTTTTTTTCTATTAATGATAAAAATTATTACACTGGTGTAGTGGCACCGATGTTATAACTGTTTTAGGAGATTTGCCATCTCAATGGCAGTCACGGCAGCATCATAACCTTTATTTCCCGCCTTGGTTCCCGCCCTTTCTATGGCCTGCTCAATATTATCCGTAGTAAGGACCCCAAATATAACCGGTACATCCGTTTCCAAGGAAACTCGTGCAATACCTTTGGAAACTTCGCTGGAAACATAGTCAAAATGGGGTGTTGCTCCTCTGATTACGGCTCCAAGGCAGATTACCCCGTCATATTTTTCAGATTCCGCCATTTTTTTTGCAGTTAAGGGTATTTCAAATGCTCCCGGCACCCAAGTTATGTCAATCTCATTTTCATCAACACCATGTCTTTCCAAGGCGTCAATTGCGCCGCTTACTAATTTTTCACTGATGAACTCATTAAATCTTCCTGCAATAATTCCGAATTTTAATCCTTGTGCAATTAGCTTTCCCTCTATTGTTCTCATTTATCGCTCCTCCTTAAAATTTAACATATGTCCCATTTTTAATTTCTTCGTGCGTAAATAATATTCGTTTCTTTCATTGTGATTCATCTGTATTGGTTTTCTTTCCGTTATTTCAATACCATAGCCGGACAGCCCCTTTACTTTGCGTGGATTATTGGTCAGTAATTTCACCTTTTTAGCTCCTAAATCAGCCAGTATCCGGGCGCCTATCCCATAATCCCTCATATCATCCGGAAACCCTAAAGCAAGATTTGCCTCCACGGTATCCATGCCCTGATCCTGAAGGGCATATGCTCTGATTTTATTAATCAGTCCGATTCCTCTGCCTTCCTGCCGCATATATAAAAGTATCCCTCTGCCTTCTTTCTCAATTTCTTTCAGAGCTTTTACAAGCTGCTCTCCGCAGTCACATCTTAAGGAGCCAAAAGCCTCTCCCGTAAGGCATTCGGAATGAACCCTTACCAAAACCGGCTCCCCGCCTTCTATCCTGCCTTTTACCAGGGCAACATGGTTCTCTCCGTTCATGGTGTCTTCATATCCGACTAATTTAAAATCACCGTATTTTGTCGGCAGATTAGCCTCTGCAGTCCTTTTTATATAGACTTTAGTTTTCCGGCGATAGTGAATTAAATCCACTATGGTTATTATTTTTAATCTATGCTCTCCGGCAAATTCCATGAGTTCGGGAACCCGTGCCATAGTTCCGTCCTCATTCATGATTTCACAGATTACACCCGCCGGATATAAGCCGGATAGAACCGACAGATCAACAGCAGCCTCCGTATGTCCTGGCCGTTTTAATACTCCGCCGGCTTTCGCCTCCAGAGGAAAGACATGCCCCGGCCTCTTAAAATCTTCTTCCTTCGCATTAATATCTATGACTTTCTTTATGGTCGCCGCCCTTTCCCAGGCCGAGATACCCGTTGTGGTTTCTACGGCATCTATGGTTACGGTAAAGGCAGTCCGGTTTGATTCCGTATTTTCTGAAACCATTTGCCAAAGGTTAAGCTCCTTCAGCCTTTCTTTAATAACCGGCATGCAGACTAATCCCCTTCCATATTTTGTCATAAAATTAACGGCCTCCGGCGTTACCTTTTCTGCTGCCATTAACAAATCCCCTTCATTTTCCCTGTCTTCATCATCCACAACAATGATGATTTTTCCGGCTTTTATGTCTTCAATTGCCTCTTCTATAGTGTCAAATTTAAACATTTTTATCCCCTCATTTCTATTGTTCCATTTTTTGTTTCATTTTTCTCCAATTTTTCATACAGGATACCGCTTCGGGTATCACAAACACTTATACCCGTTGCATTTCGCCGTATGAAATAAGTACTAAATAAAGCCGTTCCGACTTAAAAAATCCATATCGATTCCTAAGTTTTTCTCTCCCTCCTTTGAAAAAAGTAATTTTTCAACATATTTACCAATGATATCGCCTTCTATGTTAACAGGTTCCCCTGTATTTTTTTTTAAGAGTGTGGTTAAATCCCTGGTATGGGGAATTAGGGATACTTTAAATACTTTTTCATCTGCATAAGCTACCGTTAAACTGACTCCGTCTATAGCAACCGAGCCCTTATGGACGATATATTTTAAAATTTCCGGTGCAGCCGATATGGTCACCCATACCGCATTATCTTCTCTCTCAAACCTTGATATGGTTCCCATACCGTCTATATGCCCATTCACAATGTGGCCTCCCAGCCGGCCGCCGGCCACTAATGCCCTTTCTAAATTCACTTCATCCCCCGGTGATAATAGATTTAAATTACTTTTTCTCATGGTTTCAGCCATAACATCAGCCGTAAAACTGTCAGCGGTATGTTCCGTAACCGTAAGACACACCCCATTGGTGCTGATGCTGTCTCCGGATTTTATATCCTCCAGTATTCTGCGGGCTTTGATTTTAATTCTGGCCGACTTGGCGGATTTTATTATGTTCTGAATCTCACCGATTTCTTCTACAAGTCCGGTAAACATATCTATCCCTCCTTTCTTATATAACCTTCTATCATAATATCTTCTCCAAATGTGTAGGTTTTCCTGTCTCTTAAAAGCACCGCCTCCTTCATATACTGCCTGCCCTCTCCTCCCACAGGGGTCCTGGCTTTATTTCCCCCAATCAGTTTCGGGGCGATAAAGATATTAACTTTATCAACAATATCCGCTTCAATGGCAGAATAATTCAATTCGCCGCCTCCTTCCAGTAAAACACTGTCAATCCCTCTTTCTCCTAAGGCTTTCATAAGAGCTTTAAGATCTACCTGTCCGTCCGCCATGGGAGTTATAATTATCTCGGCCCCCTTTCTCTCCAACTCTGTCCGTTTACCGTCCGCCGCCAGTTCTGTTGCCGCAATAATTGTTCCTGCCTCAGAATTAAAATTTAAGACATTTGCAGAAAGGGGAATTCTGGCGCTGCTGTCAACAATTACCCGAATAGGATCCCTGCCCTTAACCTCCCCAAGGCGTGTATTTAAGAAAGGATCATCCTGGATTATGGTTCCAACACCTACCATAATGGCAGATACCCTATGCCTTAATCTATGGACATAATTTCTGGACTCCTCGTTGGTTATCCATCGGGAGTCCCCTGATACGGCAGCCGTTTTCCCGTCCAAGGTCATGGCAGATTTTAATATACAGAAGGGCGACCTGGTAGTAATGTACTTTATAAATATTTCATTAAGCTTTCTGCTTCTTTCTTCCAGTACTCCGGTTATGACCTCTATACCGTTATCCCTTAATATTTTTATACCCCTGCCGGAAACTTTAGGGTTGGGATCTTTCATAGCTATAATAACCTTTTTAATTTCCTTTTTTACAATGGCTTCGGCACAGGGAGGGGTCTTTCCATAATGGGAACAGGGTTCAAGAGTAACATACATCGTCGCACCGGATGTGTCTTCCCCTGCATTTTTGAAAGCATTTATTTCCGCATGGGGTCCTCCAAAATACTCATGACAGCCTTCTCCGATTATTTTTCCGTCTTTTACTATGACCGCTCCCACCAAAGGATTGGGATTTGTATGGCCGATGCCTTTTTCTGCTAATTCCAATGCTCTTTCCATAAATTTAATTTCCATATAATCTGCTCCCTTCTAAAGGGCTTTTTTTGAAGGGAAATCCGTCAAAACAAAATAAGCCCTGAAAATTCAGGGCTTATAAAGTATTCCTATGTAGATTTTGGATTTTTCATATTAATTATTATATATTGCCAATAGTAAATTAATTAGTCTTTTAATAGTTTCTATCCAATCTCCTTCCGTCCAGACTTTACTGTCGGCTTCGGAGTTTCACCGAATCTGCCTTACGGCTCGCGGGCTGTACCGCCGGTAGGGATTTACACCCTGCCCTGAAGATTTATTTAATTTGTTTCTTATAATATATCATTTTATATTATTTGTCAAGAAAAATATACATTTTTTTCCTTTTCTCCCGCCGCTATTTTTATTGTAGAAATTTACATAAAATCTGCATACAGCAACCATATAAACACACGCTTTTTAACTGACTTGCATAAATTAATACATAAAGTAGAAAGGGGAATTTTTTTGCAGGACGATCAATTTTATCAAAATAAATTTATTCAGCAGCCTTCCTATCCCGATATGACATTTATCCAGCAGCAGCCAAGGGATAATCAGAGGCAACCAGGAAGGGACAGTAGGCCGCCTATAAGAGATAACCAACCTCCTATAAGAGACAACCGGCCTCCCATAAGAGACAACCAACCTCCTATAAGAGACAACCGGCCTCCTATAAGAGATAACCGGCCTCCCATAAGAGACAACCGGCCTCCTATAAGAGACAACCGGCCTCCTATAAGAGATAACCGGCCTCCCATAAGAGACAACCGGCCTCCTATAAGAGATAACCGGCCTCCCATAAGAGACAACCAACCTCCTATAAGAGACAACCGGCCTCCTTTTGCTCCGCCAGCGGGGGGAATTCCGCGGCCATCGGCACCCAGGTCGGCGCCGCCTTCTTTTTCACCACGGATTCCAGACAGACAGGGTGGAGCGAGAGGTATGCGTAATTGTTTAAACCGAAATACTTTTATCTGGCTGGACAACGGAAACAGTTTCTGGTTCTTTCCCACCTTTGTGGGAAGACAGGCGGTTATAGGCTTTAGCTGGAGAGGATTCGGATGGATCTTACAAAGGATTAATCTAGAACGGGTCCGTTCTTTCCAATGCTTTTAAATTATAAAGCCGATATCTGAACCATGTATACGGCTGCTGCAAAATAAGAGATTTCCTTACTTTCCGGCGATAAGAAATTTTCCGGTAAGATCATATTCTGCGGCAGCCTTTTATGCTTCTTAAGATCGTAATTTATCCTGTTACCGGGTGACGTTACGAACCCATTTATACGATTTATAACGAAGGGTGGTAAGGGGAATTTTAATAATTTCATCACTCATAATTATCATGTAAACAAAAGGTACGGACAATTTCCAGACAAAAGCGGCAAGTGCTCCAAATAGTATGGAACACCCCCAAAGGGCTGATACGTCTAAGATTAATCCGAAACTTGTGTCGCCCCCAGCCCTGAAAATACCAACCACCATAGTGGTATTATAAGCCTGTCCGATTACAAAGTAGGACATAATAAACATCATAATCTTCAGATAGGTTTTGGCCTCCCTGCTTAATGTCAGCTGGCTTTGGGCTATCCCTGACACCCCCAGAATAACACCGGCACCGATTACACCCAATACCAATGTTAAACGGATAAACCGCTTTGCATAAATTTTAGCCATTTCCTCTCTATGCTCCCCTATAGCCTTACCTATAATAATTGCCGTTGCATTGGCTAAGCCAAAGGCAACTACCATGGCAAGCTGTCTGGTTACCTGGGTTACAGAATTTGCCGCCACTACCGGGCTCCCCAAATGCCCGATTATGGCAGCATTTGTTGAAGTACCGACACCCCAGATCAGTTCGTTTAACATAACCGGAATTACATAGGTGAGAAAATCCTTCATTAATAACTTATCCCTTATAAATAAATTTTTAAAATGAAATTTAACTCCTTTATTTATCTTATTGGCATAAAAAAACACTATGATAAATTCGACCATTCTGGCTATTAAAGTAGCCAATGCCGCTCCCCTGATACCCATTGGCTTAAGGCCAAACAAACCGAATATAAATATTAACGCCAGAATCACATTAATTATTAGTGAAACCAGATATACTACCGTTGAAATAACGACTCTTTCCACACTGCGCATGATATTTAAATAAATCATGGTTACGGAAACAAATATATAAGATATTCCTACTATTTTCAGATATTGTATTCCTTCCTTCACTACTGCTTCTTCTGAAGTAAATAACTTCATAATAGGTTCCGGAAAAAGAAGTACCGCCAACGTAAACAGAACAGCCACCACCAAAGCAACCCGCATGGAAATCCCAAGAATTTTTTCTATGGTACGGATCTCCTTTTTACCCCAATATTGGGCAGTTAATACTGCTGCTCCGGAGGTCAGCCCAAAAAAAACAAGAGTCATAATAAATTGCACCTGCCCTGCTAAGGAAGCAGCTGACAGTGAAATTTCACTCACTTTACCAAGCATTATAATATCAGCGGATGTAATGCCCACATTAATAAGATTTTGTAATGTAAGGGGCAGCACCAGTATAAAAACCAATCTATAAAATTCTTTTTTTTCATCCCTTTCATTTGCACAGGCCATATGTATATGTATTCTCCTTTATGTTATTCGAATTTTATTTTCCATTTCATGCAGCTTATATATATCAACATCCATGGCAACATGAAGTGCTTTTGTAAGCGCTTCCTTGATCCATGTAAACTTATCCCTGTCTTCGGCCGATATGGCTTTAAATGCTTTCTCTTCCGCTTTCTGTAAGTCTTTCATTACATGTCTGGTAAATCTAGTCCTATTTTTTTCAGATCATACCTGCTATGCAGGTAAAAAAATAGTCCGGCATAGGACAAAATACCATTTTTTCTTATAAAAGTCAACATAAATCCTCTATTTGAAATTCACAATTCCTTCACTAAAATTTCAAACAATTATCACAAAGCAATCACACTTGATTTGTAAGCTTAAATAGTAAAAATTAGAAAGAAAGGAAAATTATGAAATGTACAAAAATAAAATATTAGCTTTATCCTTATCCCTGATAATGATAACAGGTTTAATGACCGGATGCTCCGCTTCTTCCCAAAAAACATCTAATGAAAATACGGCGGAAACTTCCCTGGCAGAAGAGGTAACTGATGAAAGTACGGTGGAAGGTTCCACGCAGGCAGAGCAGACAACCGACGAAAATACGACGGAGGCTTCCACTATAACAGGACAGGTAACCGCAATAAATGGAAGCGACATAACCCTGGCTCTGATGCCCGGAGGGAATAGGCAAAACGGAGGAGGCAGACCGGAGGGAAATGGTAATAATACGCCGCCCAATACAACGGCTGAAGGAAACACCGATTTAAAACCGGAAATCCCGTCTTCTGACGAAGCACCGTCAGCACCAGAGGGTGCAAATACCGCAGAAACTGAAGAAAAAGTAATTACAATTCCAGATGACGCGGCAATCAGTATTGAAGACGGTGATTCAACAAAAACCGGCACCATTGACGACATAACCATAGGCTGTATGTTAAGCATCACTTATGCAACCGATGATACCGGTACGGAAATAATCAGTTCCGTTACGGTAAGGAATTTCTCAGAAAATCCGGAAGGACCGGGAGGTGTTAAACAGTCTGGGGACGATACTGTTTCCGACGATGACAGCAATTGATAAAATCTTCCAAATAAATACTTAATCAGGTCATCAAAAGAACCTGTCTTAAACCCGTCAATTTATCTGCAAAAATATGGTGTTGCTTTAAATTGATAGGTAAAAGACAGGCTCTTCTAAATTATATAAATATAATCTGTAATATAAATACTAAAATAAGAATCTTTCACAAATTAGGAAAGACCTTTATTTTAACATTCATATCCGGAAAGCTTGTAGGTCCCCGCCACGCTCATTATTATTTATGATTTCTTAACGGTATCCCCACAAAATCTCTTTCCTTGACAGTATCCCATATATCAAATTAACTATTCACCTTCATCGAAACCAATAATATAAAGGGTTAGACAATATCATATTAACAAGCGGCCAGTACCACTTGACACATAAAGAATAGATAATACATGCAAAAACAGAAACAACAAATCCGATTTTAGGGAAATCATTAGCCTGAATTTCCCCTGTGTCATAGCATAAAATATTAGGTGTGGTATTAAAAAACATTAGTATTGGATAACCGCCAATCATAAAAGCTGCCGGCAGGATAGTTAAAAGGGGGTTTATTCCTGACACTGCGGCAATACCTAATAGTATTGGAAAAAACACATTAGCCATAGTTGCTGTCCCGACAAAAAACACATGCATAAATTGTACAATTATTATGAGCAGAATAACTAATGCCGCAACTGAATATTGCTTTAAATTAAATATATTAAAAATGCTGTCTGCCATCCAGGTTGCCGTTCCTGTACTGCTCATGGCAGCTCCCAGGCTGATACCCCCGCTGCATATGAATACTACATTTAATGAAATATTTTCCTGACAGTCTTTCCAATCCAAGTAACCTATTTTAGGAAGGCAGAGGATGGTCGCACCTAAAATACATGTAGTCGTACTATCAATGCCAAGTTTATCTCCCACCATCCATAGTAATATTGTACCGCAAATAATTGCTAAAACTCTCTTTTCTTCCGGTTTCATAGCGCCTAATCCTTTTAATTGTTCCAGGATGTAGGCTTTGCCGTTGTCTTCATTTACTTTATCCGGCTTGAAAATTATTTGTATTGCACCCCATACAAATACGGTAATGATTAGTGCCGGAGGAAACCCCCAGATAAACCATTCCAGGAAAGTCACCATTTTACCTGTTGCATTGAATATGTATTCTACTGCCATTGGATTGGTGATAGTAGAAGTCAATATCCCGGCACTGATAGTGGAATTGGTACAGCACAAAGTCAACATAATATTGGTTCCGTATTTTGTCTTTTTCTCTCCTTGGAACTGTGTTATTATTTTCATACATATGGGTAACAGCATTGCCGTCCTTGCAGTAGAAGAGGGAATCGCAAAAGCCATTAAAATATTAACACACATTATCCCAAAGGTGATTTTTTTTATGCTTGTACCGACATACATCAAAATAAAATATGTAATCCTGTCCCCTAGCTCAGACTTAGTCATTGCCGTAGCTAAAATAAAGGAACCCACTATCAGATAAGTAGAGGTTGACGAAAATCCCGATAATGCATCTTTTATATTGGAAACATTTAACAAAACCAGCAGAGGAACAATTGCCAGACTAATGACCGCTGCATTGAACACTTCAAATAAATACAAAAAGAATATACCCATAAATAATGCTAAACATCTTTGTCCTTCTGCTGATAGTCCATTAATTGGAGGAAGTAACAAAAGAAATAAAAAGGATGCTATTGCAATAAGCAAACCCATTCTTTTTTTCATAATACTTTATTCCTTCCTTCATTATCGGAGTCCGTCTTCTCCTTTTATTTCACTGACCGTAAGTCCGCCTATCCTGGGATGAGGGCGTCCATTATCGGTAAATACCAGCGCTACTACAATTTCATTATTCTTTGGTGCATCAGGTATCCTGACTTCCATAGCATCATAGTGGGTCCTTACAAAGGCCGCATCTTTATAATGCAGAGGAATATCAAGAGCCGTACCGGCTCCGCCTACTTTTTTAGAGGAAGGAATAATAGCCTTTCCCCCGCCAATTACTTCACGCATAGGTTTCCCAAGTTTAGGATGAAGTATTGCGGCTCCATGCTCTAATTCACCGTTTAAACCTATAATTGCTCCCTTGCCATAACTATGGACAGGTGCTCCTCCTAAGGCTTTCACTGCTGATTTTGATAAATATTCCCCCAGGTATTCTCCTATATCCGATAATTTGCTTAAGTCTTTTTCATACCACCCGGCAAAGGGATTCTCAATAACAGCGGCCACATAACACCTGTGGATTGGGGTGTCCAATTCCTTAAATCCTTCATAATGCAATTCTTCTACATTGGTTACCACTTTTCTTATTTTTAAATCCATTTCTATACCCTTTTTACCACGCTCTAGAGTGTGTTTGAAAAATGCTTGTGCCGGGCTGGATGCTCCATTTTGTGGGAGGCAAGGAGCGATTTTGGGTGCGTAGTGGTGCTACGCTCCCAAAATTGCGACGCAGTATACCGCAAAGTGGAGCGGTCAGAACGGTGCGATGATTTTTCAAAAACGCTCTAGAGCGTGTTTGAAAAATCGTGAGCTTTAGCTATTTTAACCAAATTAGTATGGACGCAAGTACGATAAAGCCTAAATAAGTGCAGGCAGATTTATCGTATCGGGTAGCAATTCTTCGATAGGCTTTTAATTTTA
>JAATFT010000085.1 GCA_015655075.1 Clostridiales bacterium
ATAAGTATGATTTTGAACCAAACAGCTTTGCCAGAAGTTTAAGCAAGCAGGAATCCAAAACAATCGGAATGATTGTTCCCGATATCCGAAGCCCTTATTATTCGACACTGTTTGTGGAGTGTGAAATGGAAGCTTCCAGGTATGGATATAATATGATTTTATGTAATACCATCAATAAAATTTCGTCTGAAAGCGGTCATTTGCATAATTTATCCAAAAAGCGCGTGGATGCGGTTATCCAGGTGGGCGGCAGTGTGGATGAAGTCTGTCCGGATTCGCTATATGTTAATCTGATCAATAAGATATCCAAAAAGATTCCAATTGTTATAGCCGGCGAATTGGCAGGCGCGAATGCCTATCGGGTTATGACGGAAAAGACACATGGGATGAAGGAACTGCTGTCTTATTTAACCGGACTCGGGCACAAGGAGATCGCCTTAGTGGGAGGCCGTGATACGGTTATACCGACGACAAGAAAAAGAGAAGCTTATGCAGAATTTTTTACTGAAAAAGAAATACCGGTTCGAAAGGAATATATAATAGAAACGGATTATTCCGTTGAAGGCGGATATGAAGGAATGCAGAAATTGTTTTCCCTTAACAAACTTCCTACCGCCGTTATTGCAATTAATGAACTGGCAGCCGTGGGAATATTTAAAGCAATTAATGAAAAGGGACTACGCGTACCGGATGATCTATCAATTGTGGGATACGATAATACCTATTTTTCTGAAATAACAGCACCGCAGTTAACTTGTATCAGTTATAATCTCAAGACGTATGCGCAAATTATTATGAAAACAATAATAAATATTAAAAATAAACAGGAAGATGAAAAATTAAAATATATACAGACCAATTTGGTAGTACGCGGTTCCTGTAAAAAACTGAGTTATTAAATGAAATACCTTTATCCCGTCTTGTTAAAATTTTTTGATTTTTAATTCTAATATCAAATTCCATAACAGGTTAATACAATATCCTTTTGTATTAACCTGTTGTTTTTTTTAAAAACAGCGTCTCTAACAGCGTTCAGAATAGAATATACGGGCAGTTGTGAATCAGGCGTAAAACCACACAATAAAAACATAAAAAATAGTGACACGTTACAATAGAAATCAGTAAAATTGACGTTAAACAAAAAGCAGAGACTAGAGTGTATTTGAAAAATGCTTGCTGTATTGGTGATTATGTGCAGACATTTTCTGCTGTATTATTGAAAAGTGTAAAATATTTTACAAAACTATTGACATCTTTTGAAAATATTGTTATTATCATGATATGAAATCGATTTCAAATCATGATAATATAACGATATATACAATAAATTACTAAGCAAAATTATTTTTAAATTATTTTGATGTATATATTTTATTTTATATTTTTTTAAGCAATGATGAAATCGGTTTCATAGAGTAACTACATTTCTGAAGGAGTGAGGACATGAAAAAAAAGAAAGCAGCCGGATATGGGAGACAATTAACGTTTTGGCAGAAGGTATATAAATACAGGGTTTTACTTCTTATGTGTTTGCCTGCTATAATATTTTTCTTAATTTTTTCTTATATACCAATGCCTGGTGCATACATAGCATTTACAAATTTTAATTATGCAAAAGGGATTTTCAGAAGTCAGTTTATCGGTTTAGATAATTTTAAATTTTTATTTACTTCCGGAAAGATAACCATGTTAACAAGGAATACACTTCTATATAATCTGGCTTTTATTCTTTTTGGTAATACGCTGCAGATTTTCGTAGCTATTTTATTAAATGAAATAAGAAGCAAATATTTTAAAAAAATCACCCAGACCTTAATGTTTTTACCGTATTTTATTTCTGCTGTTCTTGTGGGTTTACTGGTATATAATTTGTTAAATTATGATTATGGATTTGTCAACAGCATCATAAAGGCGCTTGGCAAAACACCGGTCAAAGTTTATGCCAACAAATATATCTGGCCCTTTATCCTAGTGCTTGTAAATCTGTGGCAACAGACAGGTTACGGCTCCATCGTGTATTTTGCAGCTATTATGGGTATCGATGCGGAAATGGTAGAAGCTTCCAGAGTGGATGGTGCAAATGCTTTCCAGAAAATCCGCTACATCATTCTGCCCAGCTTAAAGCCAACCATCATCATACTGCTATTGTTCGCCATGGGTGGAATTTTAAAGGGAAATTTCGGTTTATTTTATAATATAATCGGTCCGGCCAATTCCATGCTCTTCCCGTCTACGGATATTATTGAAACTTACGTTTTCAGGACAATGATGAATAATTTTAATTTTACTCAGTCCAGTGCGGTTGGCTTATATCAGTCAGTTTTCGGATTTGCGGTAGTTATGTTATGTAACTGGGTGGTAAAGAGAATAGACAGTGAGTATGCATTATTCTAAAACGATGTACCGGCGGAAGCGTTATATAAATCGTAAAAAGTATTCATAATAAAGGCGTGTAGGAAAACGCAGATAGGAGTAAGAGATGATTACTGTACAAAAAAATAAAATCAAACTTGATAAATCCGATATTGTTGTAAAGGGCTTTGCGTATATCTTTATCGCATTATTTGCTCTGGCTTGTCTAATACCGTTTATATTAATGGTATCCACATCTTTCAGCACGGAAAACCTTATCAGAAAATCCGGTTTTGCCTTAATACCAAAAGGATTTACGACCTATGCCTATGAACTGGTGTTCAGAAATTCAAAGCAGCTTTTAGGTTCCTATGTGGTTACCATTATTATGACCGGAGGCGGTACCTTACTGGGGCTGTTTATTATATCCATGACGGGTTATGCCTTACAAAGAAAAGATTTTCCGTTCCGTAACCAGATTTCTTTCTATATCTATTTTACGACTCTTTTTTCCGGCGGATTGGTTCCCTTCTATCTGCTGATGACCAAATATTTAGGTCTAAAGGATAATTACCTGGCCGTATTTCTGCCGCTGCTTATGTCGCCCTGGCTCATTATATTAATGAAAAATTTTATTAAAGCTATACCCTTTGAAATTACAGAATCCGGTAAAATCGACGGGGCAGGGGACGTTATGATTTTTACAAAGCTGATTCTTCCCATGTTAAAACCGGCTCTTGCAACAATAGGACTGTTTCTGGCCTTAGGTTACTGGAACGAGTGGTATAATTCCATGTTATTTTTGTCCGCTTCCGTGGAATACAGACCGCTTCAATATCATCTTTATAAAATAGTGAATGAAGTAGTTGCTTTAAAGAATTCCGTTGCAGGTTCCAATGTTCCGGTTACCTCCCTGCCGCTGGAAACTTTAAAAATGGCAATTGCCGTGGTTGCCACAGGTCCTATCATTTTATTATATCCCTTTGTGCAAAGATATTTTATTGCAGGTATCACGATAGGAGCCGTAAAAGGTTAGCCATCAGGAAGGATGTTTAACTCTGCCGGAGGGCGGAGTTAACATAGAACTATTAACTAGGCCATATTAAATTATCAAAACAGGAGGAAAAGAAATGATGATGAAGACAAGGGGAAAGGCATTTAGCTTATTGCTGGTTTTATGTATGCTGGTCAGTCTTACTGCATGCGGCAAAAGTAAAAATACCGGGGCAGATGCCATACAGACATCGGCTTCTGCCGATACGAAAGAAAACACGGCGTCAGATACTTCGGATACCGCAATTGACACTTCCGAACATGTAACAGTTAAATTTGTCATATTAGGGGACAAACCAACCAATGGCCGGTTAGAAGCCATGCTGGAAGAATTAAATAAAAAATTAACGGAAAAGGTAAATGCGGAATTGGAATTATATTATGTGGAGTGGGCGGACTGGCAGACCCAATATAATCTGCTGCTTGCTTCCGGTGATTCCACCATTGATTTAATCGGTACCGCCACCGATTGGCTGGACGCCTGGCCGAATGCAAAAAAAGGAGCTTTCCTGGAACTTACCGAAGACATGCTTAAAACTTATGCGCCTATAACTTATGAATCGGTATCGTCAGAGCACTGGGATATGTGCAGATACAACGGTAATATTTATTTAATTCCGGAAGATAATTATACGCAATGGACCAATCATGGTTTTATGTATCGCGGCGACTGGGCGAAACAATTTGGTTTAACCGACGGGATACATAGTTTTGAAGAATTGGGCAGGTATTTCCAGGGTATTAAAGATAATTATCCGGATGTCATTCCCTGGGATGCGGCTGCAAGCGGCCAGGCATTTGGAGCACAGTTGTCGGGAGGATACATCCAGTCTAATACAAATACCTTATTTATTGATGGTTTAGATGTTCCGATTTTCTATGGTGCTTCCAAGGAAGATCCCTTTACCCTGGTAGCTCCGATTATGGAAGGACAGGAATTCATAGACTTTGCCAAAATGATGAAGGAATGGTCCGATGCAGGCTATTGGCGGGAAGACGTATTAAATTATACCGGTGATACCCGCGAAGAATTCTATGCAGGGCAGACCGGTGCAGACCAGCACCATACTCAGACTTATTACACAACCGTTCGTCCTCAGATGGACATTAAACAGCCTGGTTCCGAGGTTCAGTTTTTCTCTTTCTCAGAACCCAGCAAGAACTTAATGAAATTAGTTATCACCCACGGCGCGGCTGCCGTAGGTGCAAATTCCCAACATCCGGAAAGAGCTTTAATGGTTTATGATTTGCTGAGGAATGACGAAGAAATTTACCGCCTGTTAAATTACGGTATTGAAGGTACGGACTATATTATTACCGAAGAAGGTAAATTAGACCACCCGGAGGGTTATGATGATTCTACAGACAGGCTGGACAGTAATTTCTGGTATGGACGTAACGATAATCTGGAACTTGACAATATTACCTGGTATGAAGGCAAGGATGAAATTTTTGCAAATTATGATTCTTATGCAATTGACTACCCATATTCCCAATTAGTATTTGAAACAGATGATATTGCTTCTTATATGGCTAACATGTCGGACGTTTATACAAGCTATATAACATCCATTGCCTTTGGCAAATCCGGTGATCCGGAGCAGGCTGTAGCTGATTTCAGGAAAGCTATGAAGGATGCCGGATATGACGAGGTTTATAAACTTCTTCAGGAACAGTTAACCGCTTATAAAGAATATTTGGGGAAATAATAAAGGCTGGGTCAAAGGGAATATAAGCAAATTGCTGTGTTATTTGCTCATAACCTTGAGCTCCGACTGAAACAAGTAAGTCCTAAACCCATCGCTTATACTTTGCTAAAAAGCGGGAAACTTAGGACGGTGTCTTAAAAAATGGGTAGTGTCAAATGGAAAACTTCCTATTCCAAAACCGCATTGCCGTTATGATCTGAAAAAGGGGTGCAATTATCACTCCCCCTATAACCTACTTTTTCAATAGAGAAGCAGTGGCTTTGATTGTTTGATTTCAAAACCACCGCTTCGCCCCTATTATCTTTAAAAACACATAGCTATCCAGCAGCCGAGGCAACGTTTTTTTATCGTTACGGCAAACCTAAGCAATAAAAACTCAATTAACATTAAAGCAATTACGTTCCTATTCTTTTTTCATCCTTGCAATACTAAACATCTTTATATTGGTCGGAAATACCTGCATTGCCCGATTTATAAAGCCAGGAATGAATATGGATTTATTTTTAATCAGTTGCCGATATGCATACTCGGCAACTTTCTCGGCGGACATTGAGATTCTTGGTGTTTTTGTTCCCTCTCTAACAAAAAAATTGGTTTTTGTTGCTCCCGGACATAAGGTACAAACTTGTATTCCACGCTTTTGGGCTTCAAAGCGTATCGCCTTACTATAACTTAAAACAAATGCTTTGCTCGCAAAATATGTGGATGTAAACGGCCCCGGTTGAAAAGCACCTGTTGAGGAAACATTCAAAATTTTTCCGCGCTGTTTTTCGTACATATTAGGTAAAAATAACTTGCATAATTCTACAAGGCTTATCATATTCAAAATCATCATGTTCTCGTCTCCATAAAAATCAATTTCTTCCGTTCGGCCAACCAAACCATAACCAGCATTATTAACTAATATATCGATATCAATTTTTTCGGCTTGTATATTGTTATAGAGTTTTTCGGCCGCTTTTAATTGTGACAAGTCCTGCTCCATAATTGTTATTGTAACTGGAAATTCTTCTTGCAGCTTTTGTTGAGCAATTTTCAGATTTTCGTAATTTGACGAAACAATAATAACGTTATATTTATTCGCCGCGAATACTCTTGCAAGAGCATAACCAATTCCACTTGTTCCCCCTGTAATGAGAACATTTTCCATAAAAAATCACTCCTTCCTTTATAGTCAAGTATGACTCGAAGAAATAATTTTGTAAATCACATATGTTAATTTTCATTTAGTTTTTGTTTTTTTCTTATACGGCTTAACGAAGCAGCTCGTACCCCAATATATGAAGCGATATTTTTTAGGACAATTCTTTTATGCAGATGCGGATAATCTTTACAAAAAGTAATATACCGTTCTTCAGCGTTTAACAACATAAGATTTTTACTTCTATCCTCCTGTTTACTTACTTCTACTTGAAACATATGACTTACCAAATCGCCTATACTTTTATCTGAATTTATAATACGTTTAAGTAGCTCATACGGTAATTGCAGGCATTTACAGTCTTCTAAACATTCAATTGTAAATGTCGATGATGAAGATATTCTAAAACCCTCCGTTGAAAAGAAATCATTTTCCGCAGAAAAACATTTTGTTACATCATTGCCTTTATTGTCAATATAATACCCCCGTACAACTCCCTCAATAATGTAATATAAGTATGATGCAGTATCTCCCTCCCATAAAACAGTATGTCCGGCAGGAAATAATACAACTCGAGCTTCACGGTTTAATATATCTGCTATATCATGGCTCAATCTAATTTTTAATTTCATTTCTAAATATTCACTTGATTTCACAACAATCATCTTCCCTAATTAAAAATTCATCTATCTATTGGAGATTCAAATAGCTATATATATATTTTATCATATCTTTTCGCTTCTGTCATAAAAAATATATTAGCAAAGGACATAACTATATGCAAAAATAAATCCCGTCTGTTGGCTGGCTGTCGTTTTTATTGGTTTTCCGGTTGCATCATCCCTATGCACCCTGCGCATTACTTGTAAGGCTAAAATATTATAATAGTATAAGTGCATAGCTTCATATAATTTTTGTATTATTAATTTTTTGATATAACTTATGTGGAGCTTTTACATTCCGGGCTGTGAGCTATGCTGGAAATTTATAAGAGCGATATAGGAAAATAGCCTTATAAATGAGACGAAAAAACAAAGAATTGAGGTGGAACCGAGATAAACCGGCAGTTTGATGAAATTTCAAGGAATCATGTTTTGACATGGTAAGTATTGACAGCTTGATTTATGCGGTATATCATGTGAATTAAAGTAAATTCATGTCTTATTATGGGGAAAACCATTATAATAGTTAAAACCATCGTATAACAGGCAGCGTAAAGCGGCCGGTGAAAC
>JAATFT010000092.1 GCA_015655075.1 Clostridiales bacterium
ACAACCATAAAATGCGTTATCTCCGATTGAGGTAACGGTATCCGGTAAAGTTACACTTGTTATGCTGTCATATGTGCTGGAGATTTCAAATGCGCTACTTCCAATCGCCGTGACACCCTCCGGAACCACCACATCTCCTCCCCCTCCGACATATTTTTCCAGAACTCCGTCTTCAATCACAAAATCCTCCCCGCCGGAAGTCTGCCCGGCCCCTTCTATATCGATAACAGGTGATTTGCTTATCATTTGGAATGCTATTGCTGCAAAAGGAATCACTGTTATAATCTTAAATTTATTCATTTCCCGCTCCTTTCTTTACCGCTGCACAAGCTCCAACTAATCCAAGGGTATGGGAGTGTCTCAAAGGCCCCGGCTGGAACGCCGTATTTACCATACCGGCATCCTGATCCTGTTACGGCAAGATACAAATATATCGGCTTTTGGGACACTCTTATTATCCTGTTTGAGGTAAGACGTATTTATTAAAAATCATCCGGCATTTTACTTATTAATGTTCATCCGGTCAAAAACTGTCTTATGGGCAGTATAATAACTTGCATTAACAGCCCGGGCATATTCGCTAAGTCTGCCTAAGTAAAATGTTCTGTCATATTTTTTATTCGCTACTGTATAAAAGTCGGATATATCTCCGGATTCAAATCTTTTGATATGTGCTATCAATATCTGTGCCATTACTCTTGCACACTGATATCTATTTGGTACAGTATATCTATCATCAGCACCTAAAGCGTGACTGATATAGCTGCTATCCTTGGCATCATACGTACAGTGGGCATATAGGTCCGTAACAGAATGCAATGCTATTCCGTATACAAACAGTGCCTTATTGGTAGCGTTTACCGTATTCCCATTAAGTAATGTACTCCACGTTTTTCCATTGAAGCCGGAGGTGGTAAGGTACGTATCTATACCCGTTTTATCATTGCTTGATAAATAGGACGGAACAGCCGGCGACGTGCCATTATATAATCCAACCGCTTTATTCGTTAAATAAATATAGGAGGCTATGTAATTGGATTTATAAGTTGTTCCCACTTGTTTAGTCATAAATCCGTGAAACTGCGGATAAGTAGTAAAACCCGGAATTTCATTATCACTTATAACAGCCGCTAATTTCACAATTTTTATACCATTTGCCGATAATGGATTTTCTGACTCATAGCTTGGCTCTCCAGGAAATTTATTATGTTCGGCTGACTCCCAGCTTCCTTCCACATAAGCAACATCATTAAAGGTTATAACCTCACTTGTATTGTCTAATAACTCACCATTTTCCTGTGATTCTTCAATAATATCATCCAATGGTACACTTTCCGTATATACCGCTTTGAAAGCATCGTATTGCTCCAACGCATAGGCTAAATCGATCAGGCCATATCCGTATTCATTCCTGTCGCCGTACAGATTTGCGCTGATATCCAGTAATTTACGTATAAAATCACCGGAACAGGATAAATCTTTCTGCCACAGAAGGGATGCGGCTCCGGTAACATGGGGAGCTGCCATACTTGTACCTGATGATACCAGAATACCGCCAAAATCACCGGTTGAGAGAATCTGTTCTCCGGGGGCCATTAATTCCAAATCTTCACCGGTGGCACTGCCCTCACTGCGTTTTCCCTTACTATCGACGGATCCGACCGCAATTACTTCGTCATATGCCGCGGGATATTCTATTGTTCCGTTATTACCTGCAGCGGCAATCAATAATATTCCCGCATCATAAGCATCCTGTATTGCCTGCTCCAGTGCCGCAGATTTTTGGGCAGTACCAAAACTAATATTGATGATATTGACATCATTATCAATTGCCCAATAAATTGCCTCAATTACCCTGCTGACAGGTGCCGTGTTATTCCGGTCAAGAACCTTAGCTGAATACAATTCCACATCCGGATTGATACCTGTAATTCCCGTATCGTTATCTTTAGCAGCTATAATACCCGCTACGCTTGTACCATGCCCGCAGCCATCTTCATATATTATGGATACATCATCCTCACCTGGTATGAAATTTTTTCTCATATAGACATCAACGTCTTCCGTATAATCCACTCCGGAATCTATAATGGCTACTTTAACTTTGGAATCTGTTTCCGCATTGATTGCCGGACCAGTTACAGCATTGAATGCGGGGCCAGTAACTACTGATTCGTTATATAAATCTTCAGGAGTTATATTGTCTGCCTTAATCACCTGTATATTCCATTCCGTATCCGAATTCTTTGATGATCGTCTTTCCACTGTCTTTGTGTGTTTGTCTTTTTGGAAGAAATCTTTTATTCTTTGCTCTTTGTTATTTAAATTTTCATTACCGTTATCACTGCCGTATACATATCCGTCTTCTTCAACAACCAGAACGTCGCTGTTCAGCCTCATTTTTGCTGCTTCAAATGAGGTCATATTATATGTTTCCACATTATTGCCTGCTCCGTCACTGGATATTACTACATATTGCTTCGTCGTATTTTGGGCTTCATTGACAGCATAGGAACCAAAAGACATTATAGCTAAGCTGCACAATACAACCAGTACCATAACCTTTTTCTTTCTCATTTGTTTTACCTCCCTGAAAATATTTTAGCTCCCCTCGAAGATCTACTATAGTAACATAATTACCGTATCAGGCAAAAATGTCTAAACCATGTCAATATTCTTACGATTTACATATCAATATATACTAATGAAGCGGCAAAAAGCCAAGAAAAACCGTAGATAAAAAACAGGCTGTATTACGGCGAAAAATATGCAAAAGCGGAACGTGCTGCGTTCCGGGGCTGTCAGTTAATATAATAAATAATGTATAACCGCTAAATCCCAATAAAATATGGGGAAAAATAAAAAATTTCTCAAAAACTATTAATGAATTATTGTTACGGTTCAGCCTAGTACCGCGAGGTTTTATTTGTGAGTGGCGCGAAGGGGAAGTCACAAAAAAACCGAGACATATGTGCGCGAAATTATGCAGAATGCATAATTTCTGTGCATAATTTAATCAAAAGGATTGCTTCTCTTACTGTCTGATGTTATACTACTTGGTATTAATAAAACTATTTTATTTATCCTTTATGGGAAATAAACGGAACAGGAGAAATAACATGGCATTAGACGGACCGGTAATATCCAATGTGGTTTATGAATTGAAGGAAAAACTCATCCCCGGCAGGATCAGTAAAATATCCCAGCCGGAAAAGGATGAATTATTACTGACTATAAAAAATAACAGGGATAACTATAAAATGCTTCTTTCAGCCAACGCAAGTCTGCCGTTGGTTTATTTAACGGAAGAAAATAAACAAAGTCCCATGACGGCCCCCGGGTTTTGCATGCTTTTAAGAAAGTATCTAAACAGTGCAAAAATATTAGATATTACCCAGCCGGGACTTGAACGCATCTTAAGGTTTAAAATTGAACATCTGAATGAAATGGGGGATTTGTGTGTTAAATATCTGATTTTTGAAGTCATGGGAAAACACAGCAATATAATCTTTACCGATGACGAGAATACGATTATTGACAGTATTAAGCATATCTCCCATTTAGTAAGTTCCGTCCGGGAAGTGCTGCCCGGTAGAAAATATTTACCGCCTCCGAACAAAGAGAAAAAAGACCCGTTTACCATTACTTATGAGGACTTTAAGAAATATGTATTAAAAAAGCCTCTGCCTATGGGGAAAGCTATCTATACCTCCCTTACCGGTTTCAGCCCTCTGATGGCAAATGAAGTTTGTTTCAGGGCATCCGTCGATTCAGAAGCCTCCACCAGCGCGCTGTCTGAACCGGAGGGCCTTCATTTATATAAAAACCTGGAACGTTTGATTACAGACGTAACAGAGCATAATTACACACCCAATATAGTATTGGAAGAAGGCATTCCCGTTGAATTCTCCTGCTTTCCCCTAAGCTGCTACGGCTCTCTTGGAAAAAGAGAATCCGATTCCATCTGTGCTGTTTTAGAATCCTTTTATGCTTCCAAAAATACATTTTCCCGCATCCATCAAAAATCATCGGATCTGCGCAAGGTTGTCGCCAATGCCATTGAGAGGAATACGAAAAAGTATGAACTGCAGCTAAAGCAGTTAAAGGATACGGAAAAAAGGGATAAATATAAAATATACGGAGAACTTATCAACACATATGGCTATCATTTAGAACCCGGCGCCAAATCCCTAACCGCCCTGAATTATTATACCAATGAGGATATTACCATTCCTTTGGATCCCACTCTGACTCCGGCAGAAAATGCCAAGCTGTATTTTGAAAAATACAACAAACTAAAACGAACCTATGAAGCATTATCAAATTTTATAGAAGAAACAAAAATGGACCTGGTGCATCTGGATTCCATCCGGACTTCCCTGGATATCGCCTTGGCCGAGGAAGACCTGGCGGAATTAAAGGAAGAGTTAATGGAGTATGGTTATATAAGACGCCGTAATATGCAGGGTAAGCCGGGAGCCAAAAATAAAAGACAAAAGATTGTCAGCAAACCCTTTCACTATATTTCATCGGATGGTTATCACATTTATGTGGGTAAAAATAATTACCAGAACGACGAACTGACCTTTAAATTTGCAGTCGGAGCCGACTGGTGGTTTCACGCCAAAAAAATTGCCGGTTCCCATGTTATCGTACAAACCGGCGGGAATAAGCTTCCCGATAAGACCTTTGAAGAAGCCGCAAGGCTGGCCGCTTATTATTCCAAAGGAAGAAATGCAAATAAAGTGGAAATCGATTATACGGAAAAGAAAAATGTAAAAAAACCAAGCGGCGGAAAACCTGGTTTCGTAGTGTATTATACCAATTATTCCATGCTTGTACCACCCGATATTACCGGAATCGTTCAGATATAATAAGAGGGAGATAACCATGACTAATTTCTTGTATCGGCATAAAAAAACACCACCTTCTATGCCAGATTTGACATTTACAGAAAAAGAACATGGGATACAGCCATAAAGGAATATTTCTTAACAAAAGAGTCTACCTGTAGTGCTAAATAGAATTATTTAATATAAGGCTGAAGTAAAAGAGCTTAAGGACTATCAGATTTTTAATGGCACACCAGTCATTTTTTAGGCTGGTGTATTTGTGGCCACCATATTTCAAGGCTGAACTGTAACAGTTTATCTTGATAAATGTAAAATATTTCTTGACCTTATGATTCTTATATGGTATAAATTGGCATATAATACCAATTTATACCATGTTTACGATTAAGCGGAAGAGAAGCAAAGGTGTTTTTCATTGTTTCTTTTCCCTTTTTTTAAAAGGAGGTCGATTAAATGGTTGCTATTCCTAAGAAGTATTTACCTATAATAATATTACTAATAATACTGATGCTATTACCCTTTGATTGGTACAAGCAATTAAAGGGTAATACATCAACATTTAAATTAGAGAATGTAAATGGTGTATTTGTCTTTACTAAATTCAATGGTATTATCGCCATTATATATTTCTTTTGTATTTATATACAATTATTTAGTATATTATATAAGAAGTTTCTATTTCCGATTTTGGGTGAATTCGTGCTGATTATTGCGTTGACTTTATTCCCCACTTTTATATATTCATTTAAGTATACAGGCTTATTATTCTTATCAAGACTTTATTTTGGGTTTTATTTGGCTCTTGCACTTATTATTTGTTGCATAGTATTAAATATCAATTTATTCTTTAAAAATCGAAAATATAAAAGTGATTAATTAGAATTATAGGAAGGAGATTTTAGAATGCAAAGTAAAAATAGTTTTAAAGTAGTTTTATTATTAGTTATTGTTCTTTTATTAAGTCAATTATCAGTTGTGGCTTATGCAAGTAGCAATCAGAACGATAATATTTCGAAAGAAGATAATATGAAAGCGATAAATAATCATGCACAATACATACAAGAAATATTACAACTCTCATGACTAATAAAAGAGATTCTAACCCTGATAAGTTGGTAGCTTTTAGAAATGAAAAAGGTGATAGTTATGAAATTCCGTTATATAAAATAGATTCATCAAAACTATATAATGATAACGGAAGTTCCACAAAGATTGAAGCGAAAACATACGCATATAATATTCCTCGTGAAATATTTGCAGAAAGTAAATTAGTGTCAACCTCAACTACGGGAATAATAACATCATCAGGTGGGGGATCTAAATATGAGTATGGCTACGATCCAGAAACCTCTTCGGTAATGGGTTACGTTACTATATATTATTCAGTTGAACCTTACCTTAGTGCAGAAGTATATACATTGACAAGAGTAACAGGAGGATATACATTATATGAAGCAGGAGTACAAGTAACTTCGCAAACGCTATCATATGGAGAGTATGGTGTTGGTACTAATGGATTCGTTAATACAAGCATTATTAAAAATCCAGCAACTTCAAGTTGGAGTTATAATACAGGTTTCACGGATGGAGTGATAGCGAGCGGTACTTATAACTTAGGTGCTGTATATACCCTTAACTTAAAACATGGAACATTAGCTTTACATTCTGGTGACATTGATTTAAAATAAAAATAATACAGATTAATAAGACTTGGTGTTGATACTTAAAAGAGCTCAATATATCTTAGGGTATAGGGGGTATTAAAACAACATTAGCAATATATACACATTTTGATAAAAAAATCAAAGAAATGAATGGCTATTATAGTCAGTTAATAGTCATTCAACCAGATATTAAAAATGCATAACGTCCTGTAAATACAGGCATTAAGGAGATTCTAATGATTATAGCAGACTACCATGTACATTCCCATTTTTCCAGTGATTCCACTGCTTCCATGGAGGAAATGGTGGAAAAAGCGATATCCCTTGGTATAAGTAAAATATGTTTTACCGACCATATGGATTATGATTTCCCGGATCCCGGCGGCTTACCCTTTGTTTTTGATCCCGATGAATATTTCATGAAACTGGCGGATATATCTAAGCGTTATAAATCAAAAATTAAAGTGCTAAAAGGAATCGAGCTTGGATTGCAGCCCTACCTGGCGCCCAGGTACGAAGAACTGTTAAAGAAGTATGATTTTGATTTTGCCATCGGTTCTTCTCATCTGGTTAACGGCATGGACCCCTATTATCCGGAATATTGGATGAATCAATCTGCGGATGAGGGTATTGAAATGTATTTTCAAAGCATTATTGATAATGTTAAGGCATTTTCCGGATTCCAGGTGTATGGACATCTGGATTATATCGTCCGTTATGTACCGGATAAAACCTATATTAAGACTTATTCTTATAAAAAATATGCCGACATTATTGATGAGGTGCTAAAAACCATTATTCAATATGGGAAAGGAATTGAAGTAAATACCGCGGGCTATAAATACGGGCTTGGTTTCGCCCATCCCCATGGGGATATTTTAAAAAGATATAAAGAATTAGGCGGCGAAATAATTACCATAGGATCTGACGGCCACGCTCCGCAACATTTAGGTTATGACTTTCCTAAAGCCGAAAAATTATTACGCTCCCTTGGCTTTGGATATTATATAACCTATGAAAACAGAAAGCCGATTTTGGAAAAATTATAAAAACCGGCAGAAAGCCATATTACATGTTTCTGCCAGTTTTTCGGTTTATAAATCTAAAATTATTATTTTTATTCATTCTATCTTTCATTCAGGCAAAGCTCCGTTATATTAAGCTGCTTGCCGTTAAACCCGTACAATGGTTCCGCCTCCAACTACATAATCCCCGTCATAAAATACGACTGCCTGGCCGGGAGTAACGGCTCTTTGCGGTTCTTCAAAAACACATTCCATTTTATCGGCTTCAGTTTTACGGATAATGCACTTAGAGCCTTTATGGTTGTATCGGATTTTAGCGGTTACTTCCATTTCACCCTCTAAATCTCCAACGGACATAAAATTTAAATTATCCGCGTACAGCTTCCTGCTATATACTTCATCGGCACTTCCGATTACCACCTCGTTGGTTCCGGGCCGGATGGCCAATACAAATACAGGATGTCCCATTGCAAGATTCAAACCTTTTCTCTGCCCCACGGTATAATGAATGATTCCTTTATGTCTGCCGATTATTTTCCCGTCCGAGGTGACAAAATTGCCTTCCTCCGGTTTTTCCTTTGTATACTCTGTGATGAATCCGGCATAATCCCTGTCCGGAATAAAGCAGATCTCCTGACTGTCCGGCTTATTTGCCACTCTTAAATTAATATTTTTTGCAATCCGGCGGACCTCCTCCTTCGTATAATCCCCCACGGGCATTAAAGTACGCGCCAGCTGATACTGGGTCAAATTATATAAAGCATAGGTCTGATCCTTATCCTCCGTTGCAGATTTCTTTAAGGTATATCTGCCGTTTTTAAGCTTCACAACTCTGGCATAATGGCCGGTGGCAATGTAATCGGCTCCGATATCCAGAGCACGTTTTAATAAAGATTCCCATTTCACATAGCGGTTACAGGCAATACACGGATTGGGCGTATTCCCTTTCCCATATTCATTCGTAAAATAGTCAATCACAGCACACTTAAATTCGTTCTTAAAATTCATGACATAATATGGTATATCCAGTGCATATGCCACCCGTCTCGCATCGTCAACGGCGCTTAAGCCGCAGCAGCCTCCCCTCGCTTCCTGCACTGCCACGTCTTCCTCCTGCCAGATCTGCATGGTAACTCCGACCACATCATAGCCGGTATTTTTAAGTAAATAGGCGGCTACGGAGGAATCTACCCCTCCGGACATGCCTACTACCACCTTTTTTCTTTCCAAATACATGCCTCCTAATAGATTTCTTCCGCTTCCCCTTCGCTGATATCGGACTTAGGTTTATCCAAGCCTTCAATCACAATATTATTCTTTGTTGCATAATCCCATAAGGCAGCATGAATTGCCTCTTCCGCCAATAAGGAACAGTGAACCTTAACTGCGGGAAGTCCGTCCAAAGCTTCCATTACAGCTTTATTGGTTACCTGTAAAGCTTCTTTCACATTTTTCCCCTTCACTAATTCCGTTGCCATGCTGCTGGTAGCAACCGCCGCACCGCAGCCAAAGGTTTTAAATTTAACGTCCTGAATAATGCCGCCGTTATTGATATCCAGATAGATTCTCATGATATCACCGCATTTTGCGTTGCCTACCGTACCAACTCCGCTGGCGTTTTCTATTTCACCTACATTTCTTGGGTTGCTGAAATGCTCCATTACTTTTTCACTGTACATCTTTTTTCTCCCTTATCTCTGGAAACGTTACCAATATTTAATCATAGTGTAGAAATATTTCATTATTTACGGTTGCTTTTTACAAAGTCTTCATATAAGGGGGACATAGAGCGCAGCTTTTCTACTATTTCCTTAATCCTATCCACCACATAATCCATTTCTTCCTCTGTATTATCTTCACACAAAGTCAGACGCAAAGAACCGTGGGCAATTTCATGGGGCAGTCCGATTGCAAGTAATACATGGGAAGGATCCAGTGAGCCGGAAGTACAGGCCGAACCGCTGGAAGCACATATATTCTGCATATCCAACATAATTAAAAGAGATTCTCCTTCAATAAACTGGAAACTAAAATTGGCATTATTGGGCAGGCGTTTAGTTCTATGCCCGTTTAAACGCACATAGGGTACTTCCTTTAAGACTCTCTTAAGCAATTTATCCCTTAATTCAACTTCTTTTTTCTGACGTTCTTCCATGGTTTCCATAGCTATTTCCACTGCCTTGCCAAAACCGACAATACCCGGAACATTCTCGGTTCCCGCCCGCCTGTGTCTTTCCTGCGCGCCGCCATGGATAAAGGATCTTAATTTCAGGCCCTTACGGATATAAAGGAAACCAATGCCTTTCGGACCGTTTAGTTTATGTCCGCTGGCACTTAACATATCAATATTTAACTCACTTACATTAATAGCAAGCTGACCGAATGCCTGGACAGCGTCGGTGTGAAATAATATTTGATTAGCCTTTGCAATTTCACCGATTTCCTTAATCGGCTGTATGGTTCCGATTTCATTATTGGCAAACATAACGGATATTAAAATGGTAGTGGGACGAATGGCTTTCTTTAATTCCTCCAGTTTTATAATACCATTCTCATCCACATCAATATAAGACACTTCAATCCCATGCTTTTCTAAATATTCACAGCTGTGGAGAACTGCATGATGTTCGATTTTGGAGGTAATAATGTGGTTACCCTTTGAAGCGTATGCCTCAGCGGTAGCTTTTAATGCCCAGTTGTCCGATTCCGTACCGCCCGCCGTAAAATAAATATCGGAGATTTCTGCTCCAAGCGCTTCGGCTATGATACCTCTGGCCTCGTCTATTGCCTTTTTATTTTGTGTAGCAAGCTCATACACGCTGGAAGGATTACCAAAGCTCTCCGTAAAATAAGGGAGCATAGCTTCCACAACCGCCGGACGTGTTTTTGTTGTTGCTGCATTATCTAAATATATCTTTTTTTCCACCTGTGTCATCTCCTATTATTATATTTCCTATTGCCTGCAAGTTGGTTTTTTACGGCCGTCTTCATCATAAATTCTGTGTTCGGATTGAATCTTTTCGCTTTCCTCCATTAATTCAGAGAGCTTCATGGTATCTACAGTATTATTTATACTATCACTAATACGCATCCAAACGTATTTTGTTACACACAAATCTGAACCGGCGCAGGAAACCCCGCTTCCCATAATTTCCGCACAATCCACGGGGTTTAAATCGCCTTCCAACGCCCTTAATATATCGCCAACGGATATTTCCTCCGGCTTTTTAGCCAGAACATACCCTCCCTGCGCCCCTCTTATACTATTTACTATTCCCGCTTTTTTCAGCTTTGCAATTAACTGTTCCAGATAACTCATGGAAATATCCTGCCGTTCCGCTATTCCGCTCAATGCAACTGCTTCATTTTTCTCATTCATCGCCAAATCCAATACTGCCCGTAAACCATATCTACCCTTTGTAGACAGCTTCATCATACCCACCTCTCTTTTTCAATTTCGGGTGTTTAATTCCTACTATTTTATTTCCTACTAAAACAGTGCGTATTCTTGTAACATATTATCATCACATTTCTAATTTGTCAACACGATTCCGGGAATTGTTTTATACTCTCCGAAATATATTTAATTAAGTTCTATTATTTTAAGGCCGGGAGTTTATATGACAAAAAATAAAAGCAATTTAATTAAAGGCACGGTGGTCCTGACTTTTGCGGGCTTGGCTAGCCGTTTTATGGGATTTTTCTATCGGATTTTTTTATCCAATGCCATGGGCGCCGAATTAATGGGCATTTATCAGTTGGTATTTCCAATTTATATGATAGGTTTTACCATTTTTGCTTCCGGCATTCAGACGGCCATTTCGACTCTGGTTGCCAACGAATTAGGAAAGCAGAACTATAAAAATATACCAAAAGTACTTAAGATCGGAATTGTCATGTCCCTTAGTACAGCTATAGTATTGGCCTTTCTGGTCAACCGATATTCCGGCATGATTGCAACCCATATATTAAAGGAACCAAGCTGTAGCTCCTCCCTTGGCATACTCTCCTATGCTTTCCCTTTCTGCGGTATTACCGCCTGCATTAACGGATATTATTACGGTTTAAAAAAAGCAGGCGTGCCCGCTACAACCCAATTGTTAGAACAAATCGTACGGGTAACCTGCGTTTATGCAATTGCCTCCTATGTTGGTAACGGAAATATTAAAGTCACCAGTGAATTAGCCGTATTAGGCGTCGTTATTGGAGAAATCGCCTCCCAGCTTTATAATCTGGGCTCCTTATATTGTTCCCGCACTCCAAGGGAAATATCACAGCTTGCCAAATCTTCACAGACACCGGTGCATCAAAAGAATGAACCTATTACCGGCCGTCTTTTTAAGATGGCCTTACCTTTAACGGCAAACCGGCTGCTGATTAGTATATTACACAGTGCGGAAGCTATCCTTATACCCAATATGCTGAAAAAATACGGCTTGAGCAGTTCGGAAGCATTAAGTGTCTACGGTATTTTAAATGGTATGTCCATGCCGTTTATTATGTTCCCTTCGGCTATCACCAATTCCCTGTCCGTATTATTGCTTCCAACCATTTCAGAGGCCCAGTCTTCACGCAACGAGGAAATGATTAAAAAAACCACGGCCATTTCCCTCAAATACAGTATGCTCATCGGTATATTAAGCGCAGGGGTTTTTATCAGCTTCGGCCAGGTATTAGGAGATTTAATCTTTCATAATGAACTTGCGGGGAGCCTTCTTACGACCTTGGCCTGGCTATGCCCTTTTTTGTATATTACCACTACGTTAAGCAGCATTATCAATGGCCTGGGATTAGCTCATTTAACGTTTGCCAATTCGGTGATCGGGCTGTCCGTCCGTATATTATCGATCCTTTATCTGGTGCCAAGGCAGGGTATAAACGGATATTTATTATGCCTTTTAATCAGCCAGTTAGTAATCACCTCTTTTGACGGCATTATTGTTATAAAAAAAATAAGACCGCCCTTTGAGGCTGCCGATTTAATTTTAAAACCCGGAATTATCGTGGCTTTATCCAGTTATCTGCTTTTTCATTTATATAAATACCTATCACCCCGGCATGGCGGCCTTACTATTTTATTAATCTGTATTTTTTTAATTTGTTCCTTATATATCATGTTACTGGGCATAACAAAAGCCGTTTCCTTAAAAGATTTTAAGTAAACAGCTTAAATCCATCTTTGCCCTTATCTTTTACATCATATAAAGCTTTGTCCGCGCAATTTAAAAGCTGATTGTAATTTTTTCCGTCCCTTGGATACATAGAAACCCCGATACTGCCTGAGACTGATATTTCATATTCCTTTTCACGATATACGGAATGAAGCGCGCGCTGCAGTAAATTTGCTTTTATAAATACGGTTTCTTTATTAGCGATATCCCCTATAAATACTGCAAATTCATCACCGCCGATTCGCCCTATGATTTCACCTGACGTAAAAATCATCTTTACCTGATTAATCACAAAAGATAAAACCTTATCCCCTTGTAAATGTCCGTAATGATCATTAATGCTCTTAAAATCATCAATATCCACTATCATAAAGATATGTTCCGTATCACTGTGCTTCTGAATATAGTGGTCGATTAATTCCTTTGTTGCGCTCTTGTTGTAAACACCGGTTAAGGGATCCCTTTTTGCCTTATATTCTAAAGTCTGCAGCTCTTTCTTATGCAGATCAATATTGACGATCTTGCCTATAACCCGGATGGGATGCTTATTATCGTCATATATTGTTTTGCCCCTTGTATGACACCAGACATAGTTATTTTTTATGTCCCGTATCCGGAATTCCGATTCAATCATCTCCTTTCCGCTGCGCAAAGCCCTGCAATATTCAGAAAATACACCGATATCCTCCAAAAGGACCATTTTTTCCCCATTGGTTTTAATGTCTGAAAAATGTGGTATAACGGGCAGCCTGCCGTATAATTCCTGGTACTTGTCGGCAAATGTCATTAAATCCTCCTCAATTTCATATTCAAATAAAATATCGTTGGATATTTCAGCCGCTACCCGGTAGCGTTCCTCCTCCAATAAAAGCCTCTCCTGCATTAATTTTGATTCCGTAATGTCTATAAGTACGGCAGATAAAGTGTGATTTCCATTTTTATCTTCAATATAGTTGCCGTTTATTAAAATCCATATGATGCTGCCCTTCTTCGTTACCATCCTGACTTCTTTTTGGATGTATTCCCCTCTGCAAAATCCCTCTCCCAGGGCTTTAAATTTGTCCATATCTTCCCGATATACCAAAGATATCACTCTGTTCTTAAATTCCCGCTGTATTTCTTCCTTACTGTAGCCTACAATATCATAATATCCATCGTTGGCATAAATTATTTCGTAATTATACTCCAAACCAAAATTGACAAAACCCGCATGAATGCTGTTTGTTATATGCCTTAATTCCATGGAGGCTTCCCTGATTTTTTTTTCGCTGATATTCTTCAGCCGTAAAATAAAAACCACGGCAAATAAACATAAAATAATAAAAGCAGAACAAAAAACCACAAAATAAACATCTTGTGAATACAGAGAAGCTGCTTTTGATATTTTTTCTTTTGCATCTGCTGTTTTAACAGTATAAAATAAAATCAGTAATGCATTAATAACTAATAGAATAGAAATAAGTCCGCAACGCAAAGCTTTGTGAAAAATACAACGCAACGTTCTTTTTTTCACCAGATTTTCACCTTCTTTAAATCACATTAATATTTCCATTACTGTTTTCTTATGTAATTTAACACTCTGTCTTAAGGCAGGTGTCATATGCAATTTAAGCTCTGTGTAAAACACAGAGCTTAAATTGCATATAAACAGTAATCTAAATTACCTTTGTGCAACCGGCTATCGTATCTGCAGTAATCAGATTTAGACCCTAAGCTTTGCGTCCTTATCTTTCGACAAGTTTGCCCTTACCAAATATAGGAATATTGTACTACACATTACCCCGCATTGCAATAGTTTTTATTAACTTATTCCGCTTTTATTGCACGTCCTGTTACTATTCACAGCTCTGCAAAAATGAGCAGATCTGTGAACCGTAACACGCTTCGCGAAGCACAAGAAACGCAGAACCAGCGTTTTGGCGCTGCTATACTCCGGTTTTCTGTGACTTCCGCTTCGCTACACTCACAAAAAACACGTCGGATATATCGGCTGTGAATAGTAACCACCTCCTACAGTACGTAAGGAGTTATTTGATACACGTAATAATTCAGCCAGTTTGTGTACATGGCGTTGGAATGGGCACGCCAGGTCAAGTTTGGTTTCCTGCCTTCTTTATCGTCCGGATAATAATTTTTAGGTATCTGAATGTCCAAACCCTTCTCTTTGTCCCTCGTATATTCCTTGTCAAGAGTAATCCTGTCATATTCAGGATGGCCCATTACAAATATCTGCTTGCCTTCCTCAGCCATTACAATGAAAACACCGGCTTCATCGGATTCAGCTAATATGGTTAAATTCGGATTGTTTATAATGTCCTCTCTGGAGACGGTAGTATATCTTGAGTGGGGCGCATAAAAAATATCGTCAAACCCCCGGACCAAGGGTTTTTTTCGGTTCAGGACCCGGTGTAAGAACACGCCGTACATTTTCTGTTCCAACGGAATTTTTCGAATACCATAATGATAATACAGTCCCGCCTGGGCTCCCCAGCAAATATGAAGAGTAGAAGTAACATTGGTCTTTGACCACTTCATAATTTTCACCAATTCATCCCAGTAATTTACTTCTTCAAATTCCATCTGTTCAACCGGCGCACCTGTAATAATCAGTCCGTCAAACTTCACATTTTCAACTTCTTCATAGGTCAGATAAAACTGATCCAGATGGCTGGCAGCCGTATTTTTCCCAATATAAGAGCCTGTCGTCAAAAAGGTGATATCAACCTGCAGAGGCGTATTGGATAAACAGCGCAGTAATTGAACCTCCGTGTCCTCCTTAAGAGGCATCAGATTTAATATTGCAATACGAAGAGGACGTATATCCTGATGCATGGCTCTGGTTTCATCCATGATAAATATATTCTCATTTTCCAATATTCGTTTTGCCGGTAAATCACTTTGTACTTTAATAGGCATATTATCACCATCTTTTCTATTATTTTTTTATCTGCACGATTCAGTAATTGCTTTAAATCGGCAGAAAATAGCAGATTATTAATATATAAGTCATCAATCACTTGTCTAAATTATTAGATTTAATTTTTAATTTAGATTTATGATTTAACCTAACATTATAATTTTATTTCATCATTTGGATAAATTCATCTTCCGTAATTACCGGAATCTCCAATTCTTTTGCCTTTTTATTTTTAGATGAATTTGATAAGTTGTCATTGTTTATCAGGTAATCGGTTTTAGCCGTGACAGAGCCGGTAACCTTTCCGCCCTTTTGTTCAATAACTTCCCTTAATTCATCGCGATTAGAAAAATGTTCCAGTGAACCGGTGATTACAAAGGTTTTACCGGATAAAGCAAGATTTTCCTCCGGAACATCCGTCTGTTCCAATTGAATTTCTTTCAGCAAATCATCAACAATAATCCGGTTGTTCTCGTTTTGAAAAAATTCCAGGAACGCATCTGCAATGACCTCCCCTATCCCAGGTATGGTAAGTAACCTTTCCCTGTCTGCATTTCTTACTTCATCAAAATTACTATGGAATTCTTTACAGATTAATTTTGCATTGGATAAACCGATATTTTGTATTCCTAAACTGTATAAGAATTTGGCAGGTGAAGTATTTCTTGCTTTTTCTATGGAAGAAATAAGGTTTTGATATGATTTTTCACCAAATCCCTCCATTGCTATTATTTCTTCCTTATATTTTTCCAAATGAAACAGATCTGCTAATTCCTGAAGCATGCCCTTAGCAATAAATTTTTCTATGGTTGCTTCGGACAATCCTTCCATATTCATGGCATTACGGCTGACAAAATGAGTAAGGGACTTTATTTTCTTAGCCAAACAATCCGGATTCATGCAATATAATACCTTCACTCCGTTTTCCTGGCTAATCTGCGTGGACTGACAACAGACCGGGCAGATCTCCGGTATCTCTACGTACCCGCTTCTTGTGAGATTATCCGCTATCTGGGGAATTATCATGTTGGCTTTATAAACCTGAATGGTATCTCCGACACCAAGCTCCAAAGCTTCCATTATACTGATATTGTGAATGCTTGCCCGGCTTACCGTAGTCCCCTCCAATTCAACAGGCTCAAAAACTGCAATAGGATTAATAAGGCCGGTTCTTGAAGCGCTCCACTCAATTTCCTTTAATTTAGTTTCCCGTATTTCATCCATCCATTTAAAGGCGATGGAATCCCTCGGGAACTTAGCCGTAGTTCCAAGGGAACTGCCATAAGCTATGTCATCATAGGTTAAAACCAAACCGTCGGAAGGAATATCATTTTTTGTTATATGCTCGGAAAACCATGTAACTTTTTCTTCCAGATCCTCCTCTGTGACTATATTATTTTCAACCATATCAAATCCTAAATTTTTTAGCCATAACAGTTGATTCCTTCTGGAATTATGAAATTTTACTCCGCCTGACGTACTTACCAGGTGAAAGGCAAAAAAATGGATCTTCCTCCTTGCAGTTATTTCATTGTTTAATTGCCTTACACTGCCGCTGCAAAGATTTCTAGGATTTTTATATTTTGCTTCCACATCTTCGATTTCAGCATTTATCTTTTCAAAATCCGAATATTTAATCACCGCTTCTCCCCGCAGGACTAAATCTCCAGGATATGTTATATTAAGGGGTATGTTTTTAAATACTTTGGCATTATTGGTTATAACTTCGCCATATTCCCCGTTACCCCTGGTAACGGCACTGAACAATTTTCCTCCTTTATACGTTAAGACAATGGTAAGCCCGTCTAATTTCCAGGATAACAGCCCTTTTTGTTTGCCGATCCAGTCTTTGAGTGTTTGTACCTCTTTTGTTTTATCCAAGGATAACATGGGCAGATCATGTCTGACCTTAGGTAATTCGCTTAAGATTTCGTAACCGACATTTATGGACGGACTGTTTGATAATACGATTCCCGTCTCTTTTTCTAATTCCAGTAATTGTTCATACAGGGCGTCATATTCATAGTTACTCATTATTTCCCTGTTTTCCTGATAATAGGTTTTCCCTGCTTCATTTAACAGGTTCACAAGTTCTCTTATTTTTTCCAGCTTATTTTTCATAGCTACACTCATTGCATAACATATCTGCAAGCAAATATGTTACCGCCACCTACAATGAAATACACAGCATCGCAGATATTCCATTGTCCTGAATAAAAACGGTTGAAAAAATCCATGCGTGGCATCCCTTTCTTTTATTATACTTTCTTTCAACCTTTCCGACATGCCGTGCAGTACTTCCTTCCGGCACAAGCATTTTTTAAACACTCTAGTACAGCATTGCATAGATTTCAGTGAATTCAGCACCCGCTATTTACACCGGTGCCGCGTTGTCGTCAATCAGCGTAGCGGTGGCTACGTCGATTGACGACAACGAAGCAGATGGAAATTCAGGCAAGCTATTAGACAAGATGTCAGCTTGTCAGTGCATTAGGGGCATATCAAATAATAAGGAACATACCGCAGATTTGCCTGCGGTATTGTTTAATAAACATTCCTTTAATTTATCTTTTTTAGATGTATTTTTCCTGGAGGTATCCTTTCCATGCATATCTTTTCTCAATTCGTTTTTTTACGTATGGTTTTTCCGGATTTCACTTTTTCAGATATTCTTATATCCCAAGCTTTATCTGAAGCATCTTCCATTGAATTCCATAGGGTATCCGGTGTATTAGCTGAAGCATTGATTAATTCATTCAGCCCTGCTATTTCCTTTTCTGTTACATTACGATAACCTCCCATCTGCAGATGTCCTAAACGAATATTCATAATTCTGATTCTTTTTAAGTTTACTACTTTGTAGTCAAAGTATTCACACATCCTTCTGATCTGCCGGTTTAATCCCTGGGTTAAAATTATTTGAAATGTGAATTTACCCATGGCCCTGACTTTGCACGGTCTTGTAACGGTATCAAGTATGGGTACCCCTGCGGACATTCCTTTTAAAAATTCAGATGTTATGACTTTATTTACGGTTACCACATATTCCTTTTCATGGTTATTGCCCGCCCGTAACATTTTATTTACGATATCGCCGTCATTCGTCAGTAAAATTAATCCTTCTGATTCTTTATCCAGCCTTCCGATAGGATATATTCTTTTATTATATTGAATGAAATCTATAATGTTATTTTTTTCTCTTTTATCCGTTGTGCAAACAATCCCCATGGGCTTATTAAAAGCAATCAGAGCTAAAGACTCATCCTTATTTACAAGTTTCCCTTCCAGTAAAACAGCCTGCCCTGCCTTTACTTTAGCCCCCATAACAGCCGTTATTCCATCTATCGTAACCTTACCCTTTGAAATATATTTATCTGCTTCTCTCCTGGAACATACTCCTGCATCACTTAAGAATTTATTTACTCTTATTTCTTCACCTTTTTGTTCGCTTTCAATTAATTTTTTTGTCCTTTTCGCCATACAAGACTCTTTCTCCTCCCTATTTATACCTGTACATATTAATAACTTATCGGAAGTGTTTTATCTTCCGATAAAAGGCGGTGCTTTTACGCCGTGCATATATTTACCGGTACAAATAATATCTATTATAAGTCTGCACACTTTTTAAGTATTATAACAGTAGCTACCTAAAAGTACAAGTAAAAGCTTATCGGCATCCTTGCAAATGCACTCTCAATCCTTTCCTGGCATAGTAAGCCAAAAAAGTCCGAAGAAACACCCTCCCGCTAAGTGCATATCTTCGAGTCCCGCTTTTATGGTATAGAATACATTTTAAATACTAAAGAGTCTGGCTTGTCAGCACACTAGAATGTGTTAGAAAAATGCTTTTCCTATAAAGTAAAAAAGTCTGTCCCAAAATGATGGGACAGACTAAATAAACAGTTTAAAATTTAATTATTCATTGTTACATCCTGCGCAGATTCTTCCAGCTTCAAATAAAATTCATATAACGCGTTGTCGCCTTTTACCGCCTGCTGCAGTTTCGCATTCACATCATAAATCATATCCATAACCTCTTCGGAATCCCGAACTTCATTCAGATATTGTTCTGTTTCATTATCGATTTCACCTAAATAAATATAAGGATCACCGTTTTTATCTTCCTTAACATAAAATTCATTCATAGCCGGTGCTAAAGTTTCGATACTGGTAAATTTAACTTCATGATAGGCATAGACAATAAAAGATCCTTCTTCCGGCCCTTTCTTGGTATAACAGGTCACATTCTTATAGGATTCAATATATTTGGTTTTTCTTGCAATATCACTTAAATCAATATAATCAGTATTATTAACCAACGACTTGAATTTATCAATATCTTTACTTAATTTTGCATTCAAATAGCTTTTAATTAACTTGTTAATATTCTTATATGCGTTTTTTTCTAAAGGAGCATCCTGAACATCCGCCGCATCTTCCTGTGCCTCGGGTATCCCGGCAGGTGTTGGTGTAGCTGTGGGTAACATCAATGCGGATTTAATATCTGCATCGTTGATACCTCCGTCTAATCCGGCTTTAAAGGTAAGTATATCTTCATTTGGATTTTCTACTGATGTAATGCTCCTATCAGAAGGTTTCGAAATAGAAAAAGTAACTAATCCAATCCCCATAGTACACATACTGATCATTACTACTAATTTTTTATATTTAAGTTTCATTATATTCTCCTTTAATTCATCAACAAAATAACTATCAATCTTTCTCTTAATAATAACAAACTTTAAAAAAAAAAGCAATACATTATTTTTCTTTTTGTAATATATTTAATAATTGCGTAACAATTTATGGTAAATTTTGTCATGTATCATTTATCCTTACAAGTAAACCCCGCTTCTTAGCGAAGCGTAAGCGGTGGGTTTGGAACCTATATTGATATTTTTACAAAACTTTAAAAAACATCTTGCCCATTTTTAATTTTTCATGTACAATATGTTTATGCATCTATAGCTCAGTGGATAGAGCAGAAGCTTCCGAAGCTTCGTGTCGGGGGTTCGAGTCCCTTTAGGTGCACTTTTATTATGCGAAAATAAAGAGTTTTCCAAGGCAAACTCTGCGCTGACAAATACTCTGCAAGCGCAGTTAAATTATGGCATATTTGCTATAGTCCATTGAATAAGCTTGTAAAAATAAAAGTCTTACATATTACGATAGAATGTAAGACTCTTGTTTTAAATGCCTAACCTAAAACTTATCCTTATCCAAATAAATCCCCCGTTGTTTTTTCATGTAATTTTGCATAGATATTAAGCTTATTATTGCTTATATCATAGGTTGCCAATATTACTTCCTTCATATTCGTAACTCCGTGAGCGCTTAGCTGCTTTTCCAGCCATTTTTCGTCATTCCCAGTGGATTTAAGATTATTTTTTAATATTTTTCCATCTATAATCACATTAGCCAAAACAAGATTTTGTTGTGGATTTAAATTCAAATCAGACGGTGTTACAGGACGGTGTTCTGCGTAAGGAATAATACTTAGCTTTCCATTGGTTTCAAGGATTGCCGTATGAATTTCTTGCAAGTCAAAATAACCGCTGGAACGACACATTGATAAAAATTCATTCACATCTATTTTGGCACGTAATAAATTCTTTTCATACAATCGTCCGTTTTGATACAGCAATATAGTATGACCTTCAAAAAACCTCCGCAGCTTTATGGATTTACAGGTTGCATAGGAGATTAAAAAAGATACTAAACCGTATACTATCATTGCGGTAAGCGGTTTCAAAAAATCACCTTCAAGGGATGTTGCCATCTCCGCTGCTATGGATCCAATCGTAATGCTGTTAATATAATCAAACATACTTAATTCTGACATCTCCCGGTCGCCCATTAATTTTGTAAGTAAAAACAATATTGCAATCGAGCCTATGGACACTATAACTATTTTTAGTAGTTCCATATAAATTTCCTCCTAATATATAAAATAAGAAATAAATTCTTTTACATAATAGAATATACCAAAGATGAAAAATTATTTATAATGCTTCCAATTCTGGATTCCGACTGAAACAAGTAATCCAAACCCACCGCCCACCGCTTACACTTCGCTAAAAAGCGTGGGACTTACCTATAAGGTTAAATTCCGCTATCAGCAGAGGTACAATCCGGCAAACCTATGCAAGTTTTAAGGTTAACAGCGCACTAGAGGGTGTTTGAAAAATCATTACACAGTAATGGCATCGCATTCTCTGGAGTAAAAATATACATTGTCCGATAATACATCCTCCTCAGGTACCTGCGTACGGTTTACATCAAATACCATCTCCCGGAAAATATTTTTATCCATGGAGGCATTTCCTTTTAAGGCTATGATTTCATGGATACTGCTGGGTAATATGTATAAATCGGATTCTAATTTCTCAGCCAAATTCTTGATGATATCGGGATATAATAAACAGCTTGCCCCATTGATCCCTTTTAAATTAGTAATTACATACATATTATTTTGCCCGGCGGCTCCATAGGGTGTAAAACAACTATTATTACCGTCCTTGGGAGAAATTATATGCCTTTCATTCTTTAAGATATCCAGTATATCATCCATATTCTTAATTACGGGCGGAAATAAAACCGGCGTATTGATTCCGGCAATTTCCTTTAGAACCCCAACATTGATATTCCATGTTTTAATATGTTCATTGGTTATACGTATGGTTCCGATCCCTTGTTCGTTATTTTTGACAAGGCAATGAAAAGTTACAGCTAAATCCATAAAATGAACATGTGGAATTTCCTGTAATAATTTACGGTTCCTGTCGTAATTAATCAGCCGATAAACAATACGTGGCTTCACTTCATTAAATTCAAAACGGATGTCTAAAGCTTCCTTCTCCCCCTTTTTTCTGGATTTCCTGTAAATTTGAATAATTTCATCCGCCAGGTTTTTAAGGGAAGCGCCTGCCAGATATTTTTCGTAATAGGGATTCAAATAAATATTTGGTGTGATACGTTCTCCTTCCTTTAAGATAATCAGTCCGTCCAGCTCTATGGAATTATTCTTTATAACATGATTAATCTCCACCGTATATCCGGGCCCGACGTCTTCTTTCACGGATTTTTTAATTGATGTTAGAAATTCATCTAATACCAATAATTTAAATATTTCGCCGTTTGCCATATTTCTCTCCTTTTTTGTTATTAGAGTACTCTTATTGATTTGTTCCTAAATTTTTTAATATGAAAATGCTGACGCTTGGTGGCTTTGCGACATGATACCTTATGGCATCTGTGCATCCCCCTGCCGGATTTTTTATGGAATAGGGTACAATTTCTTATTTGATAAAAAGGATATCCATGTCCTAAATGTGGATTAATTACAACAGATTTGCTTAGAGCAATTGCTCAAAGCAATTAAAAATGAATTACCATGCATGTCTTAGATAATTGTAAAATAAAATCAGAAAAAGCGCTGACCTTACATGAAGCAAATAGACCCGTAAATAAAATTTTAAGAAATAATTTATTGCTGCTCTGATGTTGGAATTCATACCCTATTCATACTGAAAATGAACCGGTAATTCTGACAGACGAAGCTTTCATTAGAAAACTCCTGTCTAAGAATTATTTAAGAATTTTTGGGACAAACAAGATTTCTATAAAACAATCTTAACAAACTAAAACTTATTAAGCAAGCTATTTCGTAGAAAATTATGGAGATTTTTCTTTGATTTATTTGTTAAATATTACATACCTTCACTCAAGAAAGAGTATGCGAAGCAAACTCTGCGCTAACAAATTCCTTGCAAGCGTCATATAATTCCCTTGCGGGTTTTTTATCAAATGGGACGCAATTTTCTATTCGATAAAAGCATGTCCACTGAGAGAAATTGCAACCTGTGCAGGTAAATAAAACATCCACATGGCAAGAGCTGAGAACTTATAAAGAGATGCAAACCAATTGCCGTCAACGGTGAGAAAACCTGATATATTAAATAATCCAACATTGATATCACATAGCAAAAACAATACCATACCAAACGCATATAGAATTCTGCTCTTTATTTTATACCGGCACGCTATTATAATGGAATCTGACACATTAAATATCATAGCAATAAAATAAAAGCAGGAAATAAGAATTAACCATTCCATTCTGATTTTTATTACAATTAAAAAAGCAATGATTAATAGTGAAATAATCAGGTTCCTGATAAATTTTTTCACTATTCTTTGGATAGCGCCTGTTAGATCCATCTGATTCCCCCATATTACCAAACGGATTAAATATAAAGACTGCACCACACAAAAGGTAATTAACCCAATAATATAATAGTCCAAAATCAGAATAAACAAATCAGAAATTAATGTAAATAATAAAGCTGTTCTTAAAATATTGGTATCAATCCTATCCTCTTTCCGGCAAGGCAGGAATAATATAAATAAAAAGCATAGTATAATACCGGAAAACTTTAGATAATTCGAAATCGTATAAGAACCGCTTTCCGTAATATCAATATATAGAAAACTGCCGTATAGTATTATCTCCGTTAAAATAAATATTATAAAAATCCTTTTATAAATAAATTTCATATATTTAGTCTTCCTAGAGCGTGTTTGAAAAATGCTTGTGCCGGGCTGGATGCTCCAATTTGCGGGAGGCAAGGAGCGGTTTTGGGCGCGTAGTGGTGCTTACGCTCCCAAAATCGCGACGCAGAATACCGCAAAGTGGGGCGGTCAGAGCGGTGCAATGATTTTTCAAACACGCTCTACTGACTTCCATGGCATAAATCATCCGTTCACAGACGATTGACTGTCAGACAATTGACTTGCCGGACAATTCATAATAAATAAAGACGGGCAAACCTGTTGTAATAAATTTTATCGTGTATTTTTTAATAATTGCTCTGCCATATTGACAGGCAGCGGTTCACTGTAGAAATACCCCTGTGCTTTATTACATTTTGCACTCTTTAAAAATAAAGCCTGTTCATTTTTTTCAACACCCTCCGCTGTGACATCCAAATTTAAAATATGTGCCAAAGAGATTATAGTCTGAACAATACTTTGGTCACTGCGGCTATCCAGTACAGTATCCAGGAAGCTTTTATCTATTTTCAGATTATTGACAGGCAGTTTCTTTAAATATTTCATGGAAGAATAATCGGTTCCAAAATCATCAAGTGAAAATACAACTCCTAATTCCTTTAATTTCTGTATTATTGCCACGGAATAGTCTATGTCCTCTAATGCGATTGCTTCTGTTATTTCTAACTCCAAACGGTTAGGATTGATTCCCGCCTCAAGGATTGTTTCCCTTACCATATTGGCAAATTCCTGATCTTTAAACTGGCGTGCCGATATATTGACAGCCATAGCCAGATCATATCCATCTTCTTCCCATATTTTGAGCTGCCGGCAGGCATTCTTTAATACCCAGCTTCCAATAGGCACAATTAATCCCGTTTCTTCTGTAAAAGGGATAAATTCTCCTGGTAAAAGTATTCCTTTCTCCGGGTGATTCCAACGGATCAGAGCTTCAAATCCAATAATTTTGTCAGTACTTAAATCAACCAGGGGCTGATAATATACAACAAATTCATTGTTTTCCATAGCTTTTCTAAGTTCAGACTGGATTTGGATCCTATCCATTAATTTTTTATTAATGGAATCATCAAAATAAACAAATGTATTTTTACCGTTTGCTTTTGCGGCGTACATAGCGGAATCCACATTTTTAATTAATACCTGGGTGGTTTTGCCATCCTTGGGTGCCATAGCGATACCGACGCTGACCGTAATAAAGTATTCTTTCATAGACAGTACAAAAGGATAGTCAAATATTTTCTGGATTTTTTTAATTTTTGCTTCATATTCACCGATATCGGAAAAGTTCTGGGAGAGTACTATAAATTCATCTCCGCCTGACCGGGCAAGATAATCGTTGTCATCCATTGCCTGTTTCAGACGATGGGTTACATCAATTAATAATTCATCCCCATAAGAATGCCCCAAGGTATCATTAATGGTTTTAAAATTATCAATGTCTACATTCATTATGGCAATTATTTCTTCATTGCGCAAAGTCAGCATGACACTGTCTAACATTTCCGTAAAAGCCTCTCGGTTCGGCAGTTCCGTTAAATAATCCGAATACGCCAACTTTTGAATCTTTTCTTTACTGCGCTTTAGTTCATCATATTTTATACTGAGTTCATTTTTTGCTGTTGATACTTCTTCATACGCTGATTCTAACTCAAGGTAATCTTCATTCAGTTTCTGCTTTTCCAGCAATACAGTCTGCTTATCTTTCGTTTTTCTTTTGACATTTATCAGAAGGATAATCAAAAGTATAATTAAAACAAGTGCCGCTAAAATAATAAAATTACCAATAACCCAATCTACTATATAAGCCTTCCCGCCATCTGTCAGTGTTTTTAGTTCTATCGTATTTTGCATTCATTGTACCCCGAACAATTTAGTCCTTCTGCTTTACCAGTACTAAGAAAAGCTTTATTTAGTATATATTATACCAGTAAATATTGTATTAGGCAATCTTTTTTTCCCCATTAAGCATCCGGGGCAGATCGGACAGACATATCCCTCTACGGGTGGCATTTGACTGAAACAAGTAAGTCCAAATTCCCCACTTACATTTCGCTAAAAACGGAAGGACTTACTTGTAAGATCAAAACTGAATAAATTCTACAATTATTTTTTATCTTTTAAATATTCATCGATTCCTTTTGCCGCTGCTTTACCTGCACCCATGGCAAGAATAACGGTTGCCGCACCCGTTACGGTATCACCGCCGGCAAAAACCCCTTCCTTCGTAGTTTGCCCGTTCTCTTCATTGGCAATAATACATCTGTATTTATTGGTATCAAGCCCCTTCGTGGTGGAAGAAATCAAAGGATTGGGACTTGTGCCTAAGGACATGATAACCGTATCCAGCTCAAGGTCAAATTCGGAATTGGGTATTACAACAGGCTTTCTTCTTCCAGAGGCATCCGGCTCGCCAAGTTCCATCTTAACACAGGTCATGCCCTTTACCCAGCCGTTCTCATCAACCAGGACTTTAACCGGGTTTGTCAAAAGCTTAAAGATAACTCCTTCCTCTTTGGCATGATGTACTTCCTCCACTCTGGCGGGAAGCTCTTCCTCACTTCTTCTGTATACGATATATGCTTGAGCCCCAAGCCTTAATGCAGTCCTTGCCGCATCCATGGCAACGTTGCCGCCGCCCACCACCGCTACTTTTTTGCCGGCGGCAATAGGCGTATCGTAATTTTCATCAAAGGCCTTCATAAGATTGCTTCTTGTCAGGTATTCATTTGCTGAAAATACACCGTTGGCATTTTCACCCGGGATACCCATAAACTTAGGAAGTCCCGCGCCGGAGCCTATAAATACGGCATCGAAGCCTTCCTCCTCCATTAACTCATCAATTGTAGTGGATTTACCGATAACAACGTTGGTCTCAATCTTTACTCCAAGTGCTTTTACATTATCGATTTCTGTCTTGACAACCGTATCTTTAGGCAGACGAAATTCCGGTATACCATATACCAAGACCCCGCCAGGCTCGTGCAAGGCTTCAAATATGGTTACGTCATATCCCAGCTTGGCTAAGTCGCCTGCGCAGGTTAACCCCGCAGGGCCGGAACCGACCACGGCAACCTTCTTGCCATTCTTAACAGAGGGAGCTTCCGGTTTTATTTTATTTTCCCTGGACCAGTCCGCCACAAAACGCTCTAACTTACCGATGGATATCGGCTCGCCTTTTATTCCCCTGACACATCTTTCCTCACACTGAGATTCCTGGGGACAAACCCTGCCGCATACTGCCGGAAGCGCTGAATACTGACTGATGATTTTGGAGGCCTCCTTTATATTGCCGGCCTCCACTTCTTTAATAAATCCGGGTATATCAATGGATACGGGGCAGCCGGTAATACATCTCGCATTTTTACATTTTAAGCATCTACTGGCTTCTTCTCCCGCTTCTTCTATATTATATCCTAAACATACTTCCTTAAAGTTATGTGCTCTTATTTTCGGATCCTGCTCTCTGACAGGAACTCTTTTTAATATGTCCATGTTCTTAACTCCTATCTATTCTAATAAATGCCTTCCCAAAGGCATTGCCCTATATGCAAATTAATTGTCACTGCAGCCGCAGCTGCCGCTTTTATGAGTGATACCTTCCCGTTCCCTTAAAACAGTCCTTCCCTCTATCGTTTTATACATCTGCTGCCTTTTCATAGATTCGTCAAAATCGACAAGATGTCCGTCAAACTCAGGACCGTCCACACAGGCAAATTTAACCTGGTTCCCAACTGTTAAACGACAGGCACCGCACATACCGGTTCCGTCCACCATGATGGGATTCATGCTGACTACGGTGTGGATTCCCAATTCTTTGGTGAGAATACATACAAATTTCATCATAATGATGGGCCCGATGGCAATAACAAGGTCATAGTGTTTTCCCTGATTATAGACCAAATCTTTTATACGGTCATTGACATTTCCTTTAAAGCCATAGGAGCCGTCATCCGTAGTAACATATACATTCTTGGCTACCTGCCCCATCTCATCCTCTAAAATAATCAGGTCTTTATTTCTTGCTCCTATTATACAGTCTACTTCATATCCATGGTTTTTCATCCATTTAACCTGAGGATAAACGGGTGCCGTCCCCACGCCGCCTGCAACAAAAAGGATACTTTTCTTTTTCAGTTCCTCAGGAGGCTCATCCACTAATTCCGATTTGCATCCCAAAGGACCTGTAAAATCACGGAAACCTTCTCCGGCTTCATAGCCGGCCATTCTTTTGGTGGAGCTTCCCAATGCCTGGAATACAATGGTAACCGTACCTGCCTTTCTGCTATAATCACATATTGTCAAGGGAATTCTTTCCCCCTTTTCATCCATCTTTACAATAACAAACTGCCCTGGATAACAAGATTTAGCAACTCTTGGCGCATAAATATCCATAAGGTAAATATTAGGTGCCAAAGTCTCTTTCTTTAATATCTCATACATTCCTTTTCCCTCCACTTCCTAAACTGGCTAAAACCATCAGGTATTAACCACCTTTATCATTATAGAATATTCTCCTTAAAAAATCCAGTATTTTTACCTGGGAAACAAGAATAACATTCAAAAATTCAACCATAAGCGGCTATAACCGCTTCATAAAATCTTAAGATTTTCTACATTTTTACTTCATATTTACCTGTTAATCTATAAGCCTAAATACTCTCCACTCTTTCATCCTTAATTAGGAAACCACATAAATATAGAAATTTTCCTTAAAATATTATATAATAATAGAATAGTGTACTATATTACATAAGGGAAAAGAGAGGATAAAAATATGTATAACATATTAGTATGTGACGATGATAAAGATATCGTGGAGGCCATACAAATCTATTTAAGTGCGGAAGGCTATCATATAATAAAAGCTTATAACGGCAAGGAAGCTATAGATATTATCAATACCGCCGAAATTCATCTTGCTTTATTGGATATCATGATGCCTCAGATGGACGGTATCCGGGTCACCATGAAATTAAGGGAAAATAACAGCACTCTTCCCATTCTCTTATTAACTGCCAAATCAGAAGACAGCGATAAGGTTCTCGGCCTAAATGTAGGTGCGGATGATTATATAACAAAACCATTTAATCCTTTAGAATTAATTGCCAGAGTAAAATCTGCCCTGCGGCGTTATACCAAGCTTGGAAGTATTGTTGCGGAAGAGCAGAATATATATTCCTCCGGCGAGCTGGTCGTTAACGATGACCGCAAGGAAGTATACGTTGACGACGAACTGATAAAGCTTACGCCAATTGAATATAACCTGTTAAAGCTTTTAGTCAAGAATAAAGGCAGGGTTTTTTCCATCAACGAAATTTATGAGCTGATTTGGAACGAGCCTTCCTACGGTGCAGATAATATAGTAGCAGTCCATATCCGCCATATACGCGAGAAAATTGAAATTAATCCAAAAGAACCGAAGTATTTAAAGGTTGCATGGGGTATAGGCTATAAAGTTGAAAAATACTGAAAGGAGCAGTACAATGGATAAATTAAAAAAGTCTCTCATTGTGAAAGCATTGATACATATTGCACTCTTTTTAAGCGGGCTGAATCTCCTGATTGGGTCCTATCATATCTTTACTTACCTAGATTCTTATTCTGCCAGTACAACCGACTTTAAAGATACCGCAGAGTTTCAAAGCAAATATTTAAAATATGTGGAACGGGTGGCCGTATATGCCGATTACCGTGAGAAAGGTTATTCCGGAAGTATGGTTTATGATTCTTCTTCCCTGGATTTATCCGATTTATTTAAAACCGAAAAGGATAAGCCTGAATATTCCGATGCGAATGAGCAGCAAGAGGATTTCGATTATTACAATGCCATATTGAACCAGGCGAACAGTAACTTTCTATATTATGTGGAAAATTTAAAGACAGGTACGATCTACTGCTCTTCTGACCTGGAAAAAAAACTGAAAGCCCTGTCGGCTAAATATGGGGATGACGCAATGGATGCTTATCTCGAGAGTGTCAAATCAAACCCCGCCTATTTGATTATTAATACGAAAACAGAACGTTATGCTACCAATGTAAACCGTAATTTCCAATATCTGAATGATGAAAACTTAAGCTGGGTAATTGATTATATCAACGGTAATTTTGTAAGTAACTATGATGAACCGGATGAAAACCGGGGCGAATATATTATATGTACTACCATCGTAAATGAATTTCCGAATTATAACGACGAATTTGGTTCTATGTATAAGCAATTCCAGAAATTACACGATAATTACAGAGATTCATTATATCCCGTACCCTTTTCCTTTATCTGCCTGTTATTATTTTTAAGTGTGACAATTTCTTTTTCCGGTCATAAAAAGGGAAAGAACAGTATTTCCGTAAATGGTTTTGACCGTTGCTATACCGAGATTGGTTTTTTGTGCGTAGCCGCCGGTATCGTTGTCTTTTACCTGTTTGCCGGATACCTCTGCCGGCTGTTATACCATGGATTTGATTTAGATTTTTACTACGTTATTATACTGGCTTATTCGATTCTTTACCCCTTTTGCATGTTTGGACTCCTAAGTCTGGTACGGCGGATTAAGGCAAATATATTATTCAAAAATTCACTGATCGTCCGTTTTTTTATTAAGCTCCGTATATTTATTCAGGATTTTTTTGTACAGCAGACTATCACCTACCGAGTATTTGCTATCATAATACTGTTTGCCTCAGTACAATTCCTGGCATTTTATCTATACAATAAACCCATTTTCATGGACAGAAGGATAGAGTTTTTAATGATAGCCATACCGGATTATTTATATTTAGGTTATATTCTTTTAAAAGCCACCATTGATTATAATATTGTGACAAAAGAAACAAAAAAAATCGCAGAAGGCGGCCTCACCCATAAAATACCGGTTGTCAATATGCATGAACCGGCTCTTACTCTGGCAGAATATATCAATAATATCGGAGAAGGCTTCTCTGCCGCCGTTGATGAAAAGCTGAAAAGCGAACGGCTTAAAACGGAATTAATTGCCAATGTATCCCATGACATCAAAACTCCGTTAACTTCCATTATTAACTATGTGGATTTATTAAAAAAAGAAAATCTGAATAATGAGAAAGCCACAGGATATTTAGACATTTTATCGAGCAAAACCTGGCGTCTCAAGACTCTGATCGAGGATCTGATGGAGGCTTCCAAAGCTTCCTCCGGTGCTATTTCCTTAAACTTGGAATGTCTTAACCTGGTGGAGCTAATACGGCAGTCCATCGGAGAATTTAAGGATCGGTTTGTAAGCCACAACCTGGAAGTGGTTTTAAATATGAAGGAAGAACCCGTTTATATCCTGGCGGACGGCCGAAGCACCTACCGCATTATCGAAAATATCTTCTCTAATGCAAACAAATATGCGCTAAGCGGGACAAGAATTTATGTGGATATTATTACCGACGAACAGACCGTAACAGTTTCCGTAAAAAATATATCCGCAAATAAATTAAACATAAACGCGGATGAATTAATGGAACGGTTTGTCCGGGGTGATTTGTCCCGTAATACGGAAGGCAGCGGTTTAGGCCTGTCCATAGCAAAAAGTCTGGCTTCACTCCAAAACGCTGTCTTTGATATTGAACTGGACGGAGATTTATTTAAGTCGATATTAAAGTTTAAACGTATTTATCTAAAAAACAGAAATGTCACGGACGCAAATACAGCCAGCTAAGTATCCGTTAAAATTCTTCAAGATTTTCAACGGCAGCCAGATGATTATTTTTATACCGTTTATCAAAGGAAACGTCCTTTCCAAACCAATCCGGCGGGTGAAAGGCGGTCGCTTTTTCTTTATCGGGAAATTCCACCTCAACAAAAATAAGTCCCTCCAGACATCCGTGGAACTCATCCAATTCAGCCGTATAATTACCTTCTATGGGTATCAGATACCTGGTTTTTGTAATCATTCGGTTATCAACCTTTTCCCGTAAGTGAAGGTACGCTTTCTCACTTAACACAAGTTCCACCTCTTCACAGATTGAGGCAATATTTTCGGAATCTCCCGTCATATTTAAACGGGATTTATAAGTTAAGTAGTACTCTTCATTACTCTTTCGTATCCTTACTACCGGATTGGTACAAAGATAACCCTGTTCTATTTCTTTCTTCCGGTATTGCCCTAAATTCTCCGGTTTCCTTACAATCTGAAATTTTCTCTCTATTTCCATACTCATACTGCATCCTCCAACTTAATTTTAACAGTCACTTTCCCTGTGCTTAAAATAAACTGAATACTGAATTAGAATGTCTGTTTTGCAATTAACCGCAAATCAACCTGATTCTCCAGAATCTCATATCCGATCTTTTTATATACCCGGTTTGACATGGGATTTTTTTTATCTACAAACAAAGCACAGAAACGGTTGCCCTTTTCTAACATTCCTTTACTTAAATAATACATATTTGCCGCGGCATAACCCGTGTTTCTGAATTCTCTCGGGGTATAAACATAATTCAAACGGATGCCGTTAACTAATTGCCTGGAAGCTGCCGCCATGGATACAATCCTGCCCTCCCGATTTTCAAAAACATACATTCTGCCCTCTTCAATTATTTCAATTGCTTTGGGAAGCTGAGTTTCATATAAAATACTTTCTTCCAAAGCCTCCGCGGAAAATTTTATCATCCAGCCGGCTATTTGCCCAGCCTCATCCGCCTTGGCCTTTCTGGATATCCCTTCCGGCAAATTCACCGTTAATAGTTTTTTAAGTTCCATATAACGATTTTCCCCCTGAGTTAATATATGGACGTAATAAAGACTCTGCAATATTTTAATTATACGCTTATTTATTTGGAATAACAATTAATTTTTCCCCGAGCCATTTCTGAAAAATTATATTTTTAATAATATTTACCCTGATGAATTTTTTAACATATCCTCCACAGCGGAATAAACTGATATAATAAAAATTTTTCATGGAGGTATTCTTTTGGGATACTATATAAATGTGGAACCGAAAGTAAAAGTTTACTGTGAGGATTTAAATCCCCAGGGCAGAAAAACCATCGTATTCTTACATGGATGGCCGGGAAGCCATGAACTGTTTGAATATCAGTTCAATCATCTTCCTAAGTTAGGATACCGCTGTATCGGACCGGACCAGAGGGGGTTTGGTTTATCCGATAAACCCTTTGACGGTTATGATTACAACCGATTGTCCGACGACGTCCGTTGCGTCATGGAAACACTTGGCTTACATGACGTGACCTTAGTGGGGCACTCTACCGGCGGGGCAATTGCAGTAAGATATATGGCCAGGCACCGGGAATATGGAGTTTCCAAACTTGTTTTATGTTCGGCCGCCGCCCCAAGTCTCATAAAAAGGCCATATTTTCCTTACGGACAGACAAGGGAGGCCGTAGTTAATATTATACGGGGCACCTACCAGGACCGTCCCAATATGCTCCGGGATTTTGGAGATATCTTCTTTTATCAGCAGGTAAGTCAACCACTTAAAGACTGGCTATTCCGGCTGGGGCTTATGGCAGCCTCCTGGGCTACTGCAAAAATTGCCAATACCTGGCTGGATGAAGAAGGTCTGTTTTACGATTTGGGCACAATACGCGTTCCGACACTGATTATCCATGGCATTCATGACGAGGTATGCTATTTTCCGTTAGGAGAAGCCCAGAATAGGTTGATAAAAAATTCCAGGCTTATTCCTTTTAAAAACAGCGGCCATGCTTCATTCTATGAGGAACGCAGCAAATTTAACATGGAATTGAGGAGATTTATCGAAAATCTGTCCTGAAATAATCCGCAGAACAAACCCGGCTATATTCCATTAAATATAAAGACTTTGCTCAAAATATAATTCAACACAATGACAACCACTGCCAGGGCAGATTTTACAAGCATATTGTTCCACTCTAGAATTGACACAAAAAGAAACAGGCCGGCTTCTTCGACAACCAGGGAAAATCCCCTGGCAAGAAAGAACTTAATCACCTTCGTTAAGCCTTTCCTGACAGTGGATTTTTTTTCCTGAAATACTAAGGTGACATTCATATAGTAAGCAAATGCAACTGCAAAAAACCAGGCTATTACGTTGGCAATTAGATTGTTAAGATGAAAAACATAGCAAAGCAGGAAATAGAAAACCAGATTAACTCCTGTGGTTAATACTCCCGATATGGCATAAGAAACCGTTTCCCTGTTAATAATTCTGTCTTTAATTTTGCTTATCTGCTTAAATCTCATTTAGGCGCTCCTTAAGGTATTCCTTTACCCTTTTCTTTTTATCCGGCCGGTTAAAATCCATAGAAGGCTCCTTATGTGGAAATAATTTTAATTGTGCGGCTAATCCTGGATTTCTGTTGCAGCATTTCCTCCCATACGCCATAGGGAAATACCGTAATCCCCCGATTCTTTGATGATACCGGTCCAGGCTTTTATGGTGGCGTCATCCGCATACCATACTTCATGGGATCTTCCTTTTTTATCCGTATAAGTAAATACCATGCTTTGGCTTTCTTCCTCCCGTTCAGGCACCGCCTTATATTCCTCTATGAGCTTAAGGGCTTCCTCCTCCGTAATCTGCTCCGCCTGATTGCCGTCATAAAAATCAAAACCTCCTGTGGCAACTGCAAAGCTTACCTTTTCGGAAGCCCCTTTCATTTTGTTAATCATTTCCAACAAAAATTTCCTGTTTGCCTTTGGGCCGGGTTCGGTTCCGTAACCATACAGGTTGTAGCACATAAACACATATTCCGGTCCCGGTGGAAGTGTCAGTTTCTCTAAAGGAGCGCCGGGCTCCAAAACAATCCTGACTGAAATATTTTCCCCTGAAGCCACGGCATACAACTGTTTAATAAAGGAAATAAAATACCCCCAAAGAGTATCATCCTCCTTAATTGCCTCATAATCAATCTCGATACCGTCAAATCCCCCTTGCTTTACCATGGAAAGTATGGCGTCAATATGGTCCCTCCTTGCTTCCTTTGAAGACAATAAATCATATAAAAGTCCCGTATCCTTTAAGTAGGAGGAATGATCGGCTTTTACGAGATCATTGACAAAGGCTAAATAGCTTTTGAAGCTTTTATCTCCATAAATATTTTTTACCTGCTCATAGGTTTCGGTTGTATTCTCGGGAATGAACGGAACTTTATCCTGGTTGAAATAGGCTGCAAAAAAACAGATAGTATCAATGTTTTCCTTTTGCAGGGCAAGCTCGTCAAAGATATCCGTATCCCAATACACCGCCCAGATTGTAAATTTTTTCCTTTTTCTTCCCTCCACGGTTTCCTCAATAGCGGTCTTTGCACTGTCCGCGCCGTTATCCGTTTCCCCCGTTTCTTTTTTGCTTCCGCCGCCTTCATTTTTCTGTTTATTTATACAACCTGCAAGAAGGACAGCCAGAATTAAAAGACAAAATATAGCCAAACCTTTTTTCATATACCGGTTACCTCGTAATAACTAATCGGAAAAATGATTTTTGTTTCTATAGTGGAACTATAACTTATTTTACCACATCACAAGGTATTAATAAACCAATTTATAAGCTTATTCCATCCGTCTTTCGTTTTGCTTAATATTTTATCCCATCCGCGGAGCCGGTTATCATATAATACGGCATCCGAATAAGCATCCTTAATTACCAGGTCTTTAAAGACGCCGTCATATACGTCATCCGCAATATTTCTTTGACTGTATCCGTATTCTCCCCACGCCGATTCCAAATATACATAACCGGCTTCCTTCCTGCTTAAGGACAAATTTTTTACTGCAGTCTTATTGTCAAGCATTACCGTTAAATAATTATCCTTAAGAGTAATTTCTACTTTCCGGTTTCCCGCCTCGTTAATTTGAAGCTCCGGAATATATTTTCCCCCATCTTCCTCCACGGTTTTTACGCTTTCCTCCACAGGCTTTTCCTGGGGTTCCATATTCGAGTATTCCTTAAAAATTTTCTTCCCATTATGGTAGGTTTTATATTCAGCCGTCAAGGCCTCCTGCTTTATTTCGTCCTCCGAATTGAATTCAGTTCCGTCAAACTCATTTAAATCAAGGTTTATTAACCCTTTTCCGTTTTCCTCAATTATCAGGAAATTGTTCCGCACTTTTACCGATACATATTTTTTGAGGCTGTCATCCGCCTGCAGATAAACTGCCTGGCTGCCTAATTTGTTTCCCGTCAAAGTAACGGACACCTTAATATTTTTATAATCTTTACTTTTCTTTAATCTTAGCAGTCCGTTTCCCTGGGATACGGAGGTAAGGGCGATAACACAATCCCTGTATTCTGCAGCTCCGCTTATGGTTTCCCATTGCTTCTTCCTGTTTAAATCCCCGTCTTCAAACTTGATTTGCGCCCCTGTGTCGTCATAAATCCGCATGAGCAAATGATTGGGATACCAGTAAGCCTGGGGCTGCATCCTGGTCAGATCATAAATGTCATTTTCTTTATTATAAGAATTACCTTCCCTGTTAAAATTCATGGCAAATAAACGGGTTATACATTCCTGATTAAGGTTTCTGACCTTTTCATTATCGGCATAGCTGCCGGTGTTGGAATGCATAAGGACATAAGCTGCCGGAAGCTTGCCCACTTCCCTGGTATAAACTTCATCCATAAGATCATAATCCCTGCGGATCCGGCTATTCATCTCATCGTAGCTTTCTTTTGGAATCTGATTCTCATCCCTGATAAAATCCATTAAATATTGGTTGTAATTCCTGCCCAGATACCTCCTAAGGGCAGTATATTCCAACGAGCTTAACTCTCCCAAATAATGATTATACCGGTCGAATACATTGATATAGGTAAGCCGGTATCCGTTGGTTCCAAGCTCCCAAAAGGAGCTTGCCTCTAAATTCAGCAAATCTTTAGGTGAGAGGAATTTGGAATCTTGATTGTCAAATTTATCCGCATAGCTTAAAATAGTGCCCATATTATTATATTTCTCCATTATCTTCTGTGCAAAAATTGCCGTATCCCTTCTTCCGTCCTCGAACATTAGAAACAGGGATTTATTAGGCAGAGACGTTTTGTTATTATAATAATTTTTAATATCCTCCTGGGTAATCGTAACATAACCGTTGTCATACAATGCCTTTAAATGTTCCTCAAGACGTTTTGTACCAATCATAGCAGGGGTGCCGTTTCTGTCCACCGCCAGGTATGAAATGGCAATAAAGCCGTTATCTTCGCCGGTTACGATATTTTTGTCATTTTTATCATAGGGTTTATACTCCTGAAACACAAATAATGCACGAAATAAGGCAACAGCCAATACCACAAGTATAACTGCTTCTACCGTGCCGCTTATTATTTTATTTCTGTTTTTATTTTTATATTTATCATATGGAGTTATGTTTTTATTTTTTTGTAATACGCTCATGGGAAACCTCGTAGTTCTTCCTTATCAGAGTTTTTACGGTACCTTAACTGATTTACAGTTTTATTCCATTTCTCTTTCAGATATTTTTCTAAATTTTCTTCTATTATTTTCAAATTTCTTTTTTGCTTTATCCACTTTTTCCCTCTGTTCTTTTTCATCGCTTGGAGTCATTCGAGTGCCCCAGATGGGTTTCCAGAAAGTAAACCATGCGACAGGCATTTGCCATAATAGTACTGTTTCGTAATACAGACAAAACAACATACCGAATAGCCAGGTGGAGCTTTTTCTAAGAAGTAGCTGCGCGGCGCTCATAAGGGCAGCCATTAAAAAAATACCCACCAGAAATGCCGTAGGGAATATCCTATGAAACATGGGAACGTAAATTAAATTATAGATAACAACGATCGGTGCAGCAACAGGTACAATTAATCCCATATAAAAGGTGAACGCCGCAAAGGGTTCCTTCCTCCACATAAATTTTCCTGCAATAAGGGATTCCCTAAGCCAGGAGCGTTTCCATCGCATTTGCTGCTTTAAAAATACTTTATATTGACTGGGGACTATGGTGGAGCAGACGGCTGAATCCTGATACCCGGTTCTGTAATTCTTTAAAACAAAATTGGTCATAGCCCTGTCATCGCCGAAGGTTGCCTTTTGGCCCAAAAAGTTCTGAGTCAGCCAGGCTTCCCTGTTTTTTTGTACTAATTCCTTCCGATAGCATGCCAGAGGGCCGGATAAACAGGTAACCGCATCAAAATAGGCTTCGGAGGCCTTCATAATCCGAAAGGCAATATAATAGCGGACCGCCTGCATTTTAGTCAGGCCGTTGGTATAGGTATTGGCTACATCCGTCCGGCCTGCCACGCCGCCCATTTTAGGGTCCTTAAAAGGCTGTACCAAATGCCTTATGGCAAAGGGGTTTAAAAAGCTGTCGGAATCCACAAATACCACAAAATCATGTTTTGCTTCCTGCACCCCTCTTGCAAGGGCTTCCCTCTTTCCTGCATTTTTCTTCTGAACAAGAACCTTAACCCGGTCCCTTACATTAAATTGTTCCCCTTCCCTGTACAGCCTGGCTACAATTTCCTCAATCCTTTCCACGGACTTATCCGAAGAACAGTCATCTATGACAATAACCTCCAGTTTATCCACGGGATAGTCCTGATTTATACAACCTAATATGGTTTCCTGTATCCATTTTTCTTCATTAAAGCAGGGAATTAATATGGATACCCCCGGTGTATAATCCATATCCATCGGTGCTTCACGGTATAAAAATCCGAAAAAATACTTGCTTAACAAAAAGGTAGCCGCAATAATGCTGTATAAATACAGCCATTTATTAAACTTAAAATAGATCACACTTTCCGCCCGCATCAGGGTGATAAAACCAATAATAAAAAATAACAGCAGGCCTGAAATCATTAACGTATATCTGCCCTTTTTTAAATTGGAATAAACGGATAATCCCTGTTCAAAGGCTAGACCGCAAAAATACATACCTTCGGAGATTTCCTGCGTTCTGGCTATTTTGGCGGGAATCCTCACTTTCATCTCCATGCCTTCCGGCATGGAGCCCGGCTTAATCTCAAATTTCAACCGGATAAAATCAGCTTTCTTCATATATTCAACATATGCTTTATTATCAAGCTGCAATAAAATTCCCGTCATGGAAATATCAATACCGGAACAAGAAAATATCCTTTTTGGTTTTTTCTTCCTTATACAGGTTACCTCTACCCTGTAGTTTACCCGATACCTGATACCCGCCTGCTGGTTTACGACAAAATCATTCACATTGTCCGCCGCCTTCTTCACATACCGGCCGCCCCGCCGGTCCCTGTTGGTCCGGGTATGGAATTTATCCGGTACGTTGGCAAGGAGACGTCTGTCGTCCTTCACCTGTAAAAGTACTTCCTGACTACTTTTTTTTCTAACATTTGCTTTCATAATTTTTTATCCTTCTGTTCTGTTCCGTTCCGTTCCTAAAGTTACGTTAAAGCTCTTTATCATTTCTCTCCGGAAAGGTAGTCGCTTAATTTGGCGAACTGATACCCTTCTTCTAAAAGCTTGGGAATCGCACTATCCAGCGCCTCCGCAGTTATGTCATTATCCCCGGTGGGTATACTGCCGTCATCGGACATATGCAGAACCAATATGCTTCCGTTCTGTAAAGTTTTTTTAGAGCCGTCTTCCCGAAGAATACCGTTTAAAATCTCATCTGCCAATTCTCCGGCGTCGTTAGCCTCATAATCATGGGTACTGAAATCACCGCTTACAATATAATCAAACCCCATATCTAAAATAGTTACCATTCCTATTTTGCTCATAGCAAGAGTCGGCGGACGGAAAATTTTGTTTAACATCGGAATGCCGTTTGTTTCCACATCCCCGATTACAGACTGGAGCTTATTATAGGAAAGAAGTAAATCCTTTTTTCTGGCTGCAGCTTCCTCACCGGATATGGGGGTATACATGGCGCTGACGTCATCCTCACCCTGTGCGTCGTTGGAATTCGCAAAGGACAGATGCTGGTCTGTGTGACTGCCCACATCATGTCCGTCTTCCGCAATTGCTCTTAATAAATTCGGATTTGAAGTCATATAATTGGTACGGACAAAGAACTGTACCTTAACTCCATATTTTTTAAGGACATATAATATTTGATTAACCGGTTTATCCGAGCCCCAGTCATCAAAGGTTAAGAACAGGACTTTATCCTCGGTAAAGGTTCCTGATTTATTTAAAGCGGCCAGTTCCTCCTCCGTAAATCCCGGCAGAGTATTGGAGGTACTGACATTCGGATTTCCTATATACCTTTTTTGCAGATATTCAAATATTTCATCAGTATCCATATTTTTCAGGTGCCCGGAATAAATCTTATCTTTAACCGACGGCAATATATTCTCCGCCGCAACCGGATATTCATAGATATCGGGGCTGTTTAACAGTGACTCTAAAGACTCCAGCCGGTAGGAAGAGCCGTTGTCTTTTATTTTATCCTGAAATGCAATGGTATTAATTCTATCTTTTGCAAAACATTGCATCAGCCTGCCTATGAGAGTGGGATCCTCATAAAAATCCATGCGGAAAAAAATAACAGATCCACGGCGGGCACTGATATTTCCTTCATTAAAAACATATTGCTTCACCTGGTCTAGGGTCCCCTGCCTTCCGACTTTTGAACTGGCAAAAGATATATCCTGCCACACCACCGTGCATCCGGTACTGGATACCGCCTCCAGTATTTCATCGGTCATATCTATCTCATATGTATACCTTACTAGTGTAGGTTTCCGGCCGCATAATTTTTTCACCTCTTCCTGAATGTTCAGGATACTGTCGCATACCGAATAATAATCGGTTGATGCGGAGGCTTTCAGGCATATTTCCATCTCATGTCCGGCTGCCGCAATCTGCCGGATGGAATCTTCGTTATTTTTAATTTCTTCTTCCGTGACAAAAAAAGTGCCTTTTGCCTTCAGCTCGTCCAAATTTTTCAGAACGTCCTTTAACACCTTGGTATTGCTGATACCGGTATAGGTATAGCTTAAGGCCCGTTCCGTCGTATAAACCATTCTGATTTCCTTTGCCAGAGCTTTGTTATTCCTTTTACGCAGCTCTTCTATTTGTTTTCTTCTTTCCTCCGATTTCTTAGAATTGTCCGACGCCTTACCGACGCCGGAGGCAGTACCAATTGCCGTCTTTTCATAATCTCCCGGAGGATTAACCATTTCCACCGAACGATTTGCAATTAAAGCCCTTATACTGCAGGTTTCATAACTACTTCCATTCAGCAGACGGAAGGTCTGCTTTACCACCTGCAATATATCCCTGTAATAATCAAGACGGAAAAATATAATATCCCCTTTATTAAATCCGTTTTTATAGTAAGCCATAATATCCCCGACGGATTCATCTGTGTTAGTAACCGGGTTTTTATTGTAGGTTACCAGGGAATAATCCAGAGCGGAGGCAGCCTCCCGTATTAAATCGTTATATTTACCGTAAACGGGCATAAATAATTTCGACTGAATACCAAATTTCCCCTCCAATAGCTTATCGCACTTATAAATTTCAAAGCATACTTTGTTAAAATCCATAGAGATAAGCTTCTCACCTGTCATCCCTCCGTTGCCGATCTGATGCCCTTCGTTAAGAATTGTCCGTATTCTGTCTTCATAATTCAGTATATCTTTTCCTGTGACGAAAAAAGTAGCCTTTATGTTATTTTCATTTAAAAATTCCAGTATTTCCTTAAGCCTTTCTTCATCCTGAATCCCCCGGAATGAAATGGAGACTAAATTCTCCCCTGTCGTTACCTGGGTATATACCTTTGCCAGGGCTCCGTTGTTTTGCTCCCTCAAATCTTTAAAATCCTTCGAAAAATCCATATCTTCATAATCCGGTAATTCTTCCGCAAACACCGTTTTATAGTTTGTTTCATCCAATGCCTGTAAAATCCAGTCCAGTATTTGAGGTAACCTTTCTTCTTCCGTAAGACCAGTATCTTCTGCTTCCTCAGCCGTAGCTGTCCGCCTATCTTCTACCGGTGGAGCAGACATTGCCGTGGTTCCATATTCTTTTTCATCCGGAGAGGCAGACGTTGCCGTGGTTCCATATTCTTCTTCATCCGGAGAGGCAGACGTTGCCGCGGTTCCATATTCTTCTTCATCCGGAGAGGCAGACGTTGCCGTGGTTCCATATTCTTCTTCATCCAGGACGCCGTCCAGCTTAAGGGTCAATATGGTTCCGTAATCCAGAGAATTTATGTAATCAAGCACCTGGCTGTAGCTGGTAAAGCTTTGGTAACTGATAAAATGCCTGCTGCTTACTACCCTTTTATTGCCAGAGGCGTAAGCCGCCTTAAGTACCCCTGGAGTATAGGCCGTACCGTTACATAACAGCAGCTTCGGGGACTGACCCGTTAATTTTCCTACAATATCGTTTGTCCTGCTGAAATCGGTTACCAGTTGTTCCCGGGTATATTCCTCCATATGTTTTGAACCCGACAAGGTATTGCTGCCCAGCTTATGCCCCATCTCTGCCATGAGCTGTACGGTTTTAGAATCCTCCGCCGCCGGAATTCCCGGCAGAAAAAAGGTGCCTTTTCTGTCGTATTCCCACATTAAATCCAGAATTTTCCCATTCACCTCGGAATCGGACAATCCTTTAAAGGTTAAGGCAATGACTTTTTCCGTGGTCTGAACATCCGTTATGATTTCCGCCTCCGGGGAATCCGTTTTTAATTGCTCCATAGCATTGTCAATTAATCCGGAAGCGTCATAATGAAACGATCTTTCTATTTTTTCATTGTTTAATTTTGATTTTATGACCGGCAGACCCAGTATTCCAAACAGGGCGCATATGAAAAAAATGCCGCCTGCCAGTATTATTTTTTTCCGTTTTTCCATTATACCTGTCCTCCATACAGTACCTAAAGGCTCCAATAAGTATAGCCCTCGGCCTCCAATTCCTCTTTGTTAAAAATATTCTTTATGTCAATAAGAATCTTATTCCCGGCAGATGTGTCCTTATACATAGCCTTCAGTCGTTTTAATGATAGTTCCTTAAATTCATCATGGGCAACTGCAAATATAATACAGTCCGCAGCTTTAACCTCCCGGAGTTTTATCAGTTCAAGCCGGTAAGCCCGACCGACCTCTTCCTCGTCAGCAACCGGGTCTGCAATTTTAACATTCTCATTGTACTCCCTCAGTCTTTTAATAATATCAGCTACTTTAGAATTCCTTATGTCCGGACAGTTTTCTTTAAAAGTGATACCCATAACATAAATATTTGCAGTTTTTACCAGTATATTGGCTTTTACTAATTTTTTAATGACAATGTCCCCTATAATATAACCCATGTCATCGTTAATCTTTCTGCCGGATAAAATAATCTGGGAATGATAGCCAAGGCATTCCGCCTGATAAATAAAATAATAGGGATCCACCCCTATACAATGTCCTCCGACCAAACCGGGAGTAAACTTCAGGGCATTCCATTTTGTGTTCATGGCATCAATTACTTCCTTGGTATGTATATTCATTTTATCAAATACCATGGCAAGTTCATTCATAAACGCAATATTAATATCTCTTTGGGCATTCTCCACCAATTTTGCCGCCTCGGCTACCTTTATGCTGCCCGCCTTGTACACTCCGGTATCAATGATTAATTCATAAACGGATGCAATTATCTCCCTTGCTTCCTCATCAATTCCGGATACGATTTTCACAATATTATTCAGCCGGTGAATTTTGTCTCCGGGATTAATTCTTTCCGGTGAATAACCTGCTTTAAAATCCCTGCCGCAGACCAGTCCGGATTCTCTTTCCAAAATAGGGATACAAACCTCCTCGGTTACACCGGGATAAACGGTGGATTCAAAAACCACAATGCTGTCTTTTAAAAGATTCCTTCCCACTATTTCACATGCACTTGTCACAGGAGTTAAATCCGGTGTTTTGTCCACATTTACCGGTGTCGGGACCGCCACTACAAAAAACCTGGCTTCCCTTAGCCTTTCTTTTGTACAGGTAAAATCCACCGAGGAATTTCTGATTTCTTCATCCCCGACTTCTTTTGTAGGGTCCTTGCCGCTAAGGTACTCCTCAATCTTTTCTTTACTAACATCAAAACCAATAGTTTTGACCTTTTTAGAAAAAGCGACTGCAATCGGAAGCCCAACATAACCCAATCCAATTATAGCTACTTTCTCTGTACCATTGCGGATTTTATTATAAAGTTCTTTATCCATAAAATCCTCCTTTGTTTAAGGCCATTACCCAATATCCTTTTTTAGGATAAAAGCCTTTTTTCTTGTTTTTTCTACATATTTCAGGAAATCAGCACTTTATTCCAATTAAAATTATATACTATATGGGAATAAATGTCAATATAATTTACAAAATTAGGAATTTTAGTATTTTAAGTCACAAAAAAAGAAGCGTTCGCTCTATAATCAAATAGAAAAGCGAACGCTTTTTTTATTTACCATCAAACTCCTTATTTTCTTTCTCAAAACTCTCCCTTAATTTCTTAAGAGCCTTTTTTTCAATCCTGGATACGTAGGATCTGGATATTCCGATTTTGCTGGCAATTTCTCTTTGGGTGATTTCTTCCTGCATGTTCAGTCCATACCGCATTTCAATGATCTGTTTTTCTCTTTTCGTCAATACCTTATTCACCAATTCATACAATTTCTTAACATTGCCCTGCAATTCCAGTTCATCTACTATATCCGAGTCCGAACTTTCAATAATATCTAAGAGATTAATCTCATGACCCTCTTTATCGGATCCGATGGGTTCATATAAGTACACTTCTTTTGCTTGTCTTTTTCCGCTTCTAAGCATCATTAACAGTTCATTATCAATACACCTGGACGCATAAGTTGCAAGCCTGATGCCCTTATCTGCATCAAAGGTGTCTATGGCTTTGATTAAACCTATTGTGCCAATGGATATGAGGTCATCTATGTCTTTATCCGCAGTATTATATTTTTTAACAATATGTGCAACCAGACGGAGATTTCGTTCAATCAGGATGTCTCTGGCTTCCTTGCTTCCTTCCATGCATTGGTTTAAGATTTCCGTTTCTTCCTTGGCACTCAGTGGTTTGGGAAAGGATTTCACTGAATAAAGCACCTCAACAATTAGGGGTTATTATTAGTCTATGATGAGGTAATACATTAAGTGCCTTTCCTATTTTTTATAATGCAATAATATTTTTAAAATCCCGCCTTTATTCCTTTACGCCCCCAATCGTTAAGCCTGCCACAAAATAACGCTGCAAAATAGAAAATTCGTGAAATTTCCTATAGATGAACCAAAAAAGTCACAGTTTTTACACTGTGACTTTTCACCTCTTAATATTCTTCTAAGATAATCTCATTTTAAAATCTTCGTATCCGAATTGTTTTAATATTCTCGTTCCTTCCTCATGGCTATAGACCGCTATGGAGGGCAGGCCGATTCCGTTGAAAGTATTATTCTTAACCATGGTGTAATGTGCCATGTCGCAGAATACCAAAGTATCTCCTGCCTTTAAGGGTTCGTTAAAGGAGTAATCCCCGATGATATCTCCTGCCAGGCAGGTAGGGCCTCCAAGCCGGTAAGTGAAGGGATATTCTCCGGGCTTTCCCGCACCTATTATCTCAGGGCGGTAAGGCATCTCAAGAACATCGGGCATATGGCAGACTGCAGAGGCATCCAGGATGGCTATATCCATGCCGTTAACGAAAATATCCAGCACCTTCGTTACCAGGTATCCGGTATTCAGCGCAACCGCCTCGCCCGGTTCTAAGTACACGTCCACACCATATTTTTCCTTTATAAACAGGAGGGTGCGAATCAGGGTTTCTATGTCATAATCCGGCCTGGTTATAAGGTGTCCGCCCCCGAAATTAATCCATTTCATTTTTCTGATAAACTTACCGAATTTCTCATCCACTACCTTTACGGTACGCCTAAGGACATCGGAATTCTGTTCACACATGGTATGAAAATGGAGTCCGTTAATTCCCTCCAGTACTTCCGGTTCAAATAGGGATAAGGTAACTCCGAATCTGGAGCCAGGTATACAGGGATTATAAATATTAGTTTCGATTTCCGAATACTCAGGATTAATCCGGATTCCGCATTCGATTGGTCTTTTTGAAGCTTTTACCGCAGGTTTATACTTCTTCCATTGGGCAAAGGAATTAAATACTATGTGGTCACATAGGGAAATAATCTCTTGTATTTCATCCTCCCGGTAGGCAGGTGAAAATATGTGCACTTCCCCTTTCATTTCTTCCCTGCCAAGTCTGGCTTCATAAAGGCTGCTGGCCGTGGTTCCCTGAAGGTATTCTCCGATTAAGGGATATTCCGAAAACATGGAGAAGGCCTTTTGTGCCAGCAGAATTTTACAGCCCGTCTGTACGGACACCTGTTTCAGTATTTCCAGGTTTTTCTTCAGCAGACTTTCATCTACGATATAAACGGGAGTTGGAAGTTTTATTATATCAAAATTCATTTTAACTCCTATCTTCATTTAATCCACTAATGAAGGGCTAAAATCTTCCTTCCACGGCAGTCCCTGTTTATTTAACTGTTCCATAAAGGGATCCGGATCTAACTCCTCCACATTAAAAACTCCGGGCTTTTTCCATTTGCCGGTTAACACCATCATGGCACCGGTCATGGCCGGCACCCCCGTAGTATAGGAAATTGCCTGGGAACCCACCTCTTTAAAACATTCCTCATGGTCACATACGTTATATACATAATAATTTTTAGGCTGTCCGTCTTTTATACCCTGATAGATACATCCGATATTGGTTTTCCCTTTCGTCCTGGGTCCAAGGGAGGCGGGATCCGGAAGAAGCGCCTTTAAAAACTGAAGGGGAACAATTTTTCTGTCTTCAAATTCAATGGGTTCAATGGAGGTCATTCCTACATTCTCAAGGACCTTAAGATGGGTTAAATAGCTCTTTGAAAAGGTCATCCAGAAGCGGATCTTTTTAATTCCCCTGATGTTTAACGCCAGGGATTCCATTTCCTCATGGTGCAAAAGGTACATATCCTTATGGCCAATTTCAGGAAAATTATATACCTTCTTAATAGACATGGGCTCTGTCTCAATAAATTTCCCGTTTTCAAAATAACTGCCCCTGGCGGTAACTTCCCGGATATTAATCTCCGGATTAAAATTGGTGGCAAAGGGATAGCCGTGATCCCCTGCATTGGCATCCAAAATATCAATCTGGTAAATTTCATCAAAATAGTGTTTCATGGCATAGGCCGAGAACACCCCTGTCACGCCCGGATCAAAACCGCAGCCGAGTATTGCCGTAATACCGGCTTCCTTAAATTTTTCCCGGTAAGCCCACTGCCACTTATATTCAAATTTAGCTATATCAGGCGGCTCATAATTGGCCGTATCCAGATAGTCCACTTTAGTTGCCAGGCAGGCATCCATAATGGTTAAATCCTGATATGGCAGTGCCACATTAATAACAATATCCGGTTTAAATCGGTTGATTAAGGCAATGATTTCTGAACTATTGTCCGCATCCAGCTGCGCAGTCGAAATTTTTACTTTTCCGCCCTGCAATTTTTCCTTTAATGCATCACATTTTGAAACAGTCCTGCTGGCTAATAAAATTTCCCCGAATACGTCAGGATTCTGGCAGCATTTATGCACTACAACACTGGCAACGCCGCCGGCACCGATAATTAACGCTTTTCCCATGAAAATTCCTCCTTTAAGGCATATTTTATCTGAAATAATCTGTTTCGCAGCACGACAAAATGTTACCTTATGTGTTTTAACGTACTTGCGTAGTAATTTCTAATCACTTTCCAGTTGTTCCTTTATATAATTGGGGATGGCAAAAGCTCCCACCTGCAAATCCGTATTATAATATCTGGTTTTTAATCCTAATTGGTTCCACTTATCCGCGTCCAAATCCTTAATGGGATTAAACTTTTTTGAAGCAAATCCAAACAGCCAGTGGCCGGACGGATAGGTGGGAATATGAGCCTGATAAATTTTAGCAATGGGAAAAGTACCCTTTATCCTCTGATGGGCACGCTTCATGGAAGCCGCATAAGAAGAATAATACATACTTTCATGCTGATTTACCAATATTCCCTTATCATTTAAGGCGCGATAACAATTACCGTAGAACTCTTTGGTAAACAGTCCTTCCCCCGGGCCGAAGGGATCCGTGGAATCTACGATAATCAGGTCGTATTTTCCTTCCTGTGTGCGGACGTATTTTAAGCCGTCCTCAAAATACAGGTGCACTCTTTCATCCGTAAGGCCGCAGGCGGTTACGGGCAGATATTCCTTACATACCTTTACAACTTCTTCGTCAATCTCCACCATATCAATATGGGCAATGGTTTTATAACGGAGCAGTTCCCGCACGGCTCCTCCGTCTCCGCCGCCAATTACCAATACCTTCCGGATGTCAGGATTGGTTGCCATTGCAACATGGGTTATCATATCATGATAGATAAATTCATCCTTTTCCGTCACCATTAGATAGCCGTCCAAAGTTAATATCCTGCCAAATTCCCTGGATTCAAATACGTCGATTCTTTGAAAATCACTTTGCAGACTGACTAACTGCCGGTCAATTTTAATGGAAAAACGCGCTTCTTCCGTATGATTTTCCGTATACCATAACTCCATTAATCCACCTCCACTACATTAATCTTGTTAACTGCCATATCCTCGGTTCCTGTGAGAAGACAGCCCTTTCCCTTGGCATATAGAATATAATTTATGATTTCTCCGGTTATTCTCTCCCCCGGTGCAAGTATGGGTATGCCCGGCGGATAACACATAACAAATTCACCGCAGACTTTTCCGGCCGTTTTCCGGATCGGCAAAGATTTTTTCGGACTGTAGAAGGCCTGCTGGGGCGCATAAACCACCTCGGGATTAATATATTCATGGTCAAACATATCCGATTTATCTTCTTTTCCATACAGACGCCGGATTTCCGAAAGGGAGGCGATTAACCTCTCAATTTCCAAAGCCCTGTCGCCGGCCGATATAATGGCAAGAAAATTGCTGATGTCCCCGAATTCAATCTGAATGCCGTACTCATCCCTTAACAGGTCATAAACCTCAATTCCCGCCAGCCCCATGTTTCTGGTATGAACGGATAATTTCGTCGGGTCAAAATCATAGACGGCGTCTTTATCAATCAGTTCTTTCCCAAAAGCATAATATCCGCCCAGCTTATTAATTTCGCTTCTGGCATATTCCGCAATTTCCACCGTTTTTTTAAATAATTCCCTGCCGTTTAAGCTTAGGTTCTTCCTTGCAATGTCAAGGGATACCAGTAACAGATAGGAACCGCTGGTAGTTTGTGTTAAATTAATGATCTGCCTTACATGACGGGGATTTATTCCTTCCCCGCACAGTAAAAAAGAACTCTGAGTAAGAGAGCCCCCGGTTTTGTGCATACTTACGGCCGCCATATCCGCCCCGGCCGCCATAGCGGAAACCGGCATGTCCTCACCGAAATAAAAATGGGTTCCATGGGCCTCATCTACAAGTACTTTCATTCCGTACTCATGGGCAAATCCCACGATTTCTCTCAAGTCAGAACATATACCATAATAGGTCGGATTATTCACTAAAATTGCCTTTGCATCCGGATTATTCAGAATTGCTTTTTTTACTTCGGATAAAGTCATACCTAAGGGTATCCCTAAATCCTTGCTGACTCCCGGATTAACATATACAGGAACGGCACCGCAGACTACTAAGGCGTTAATAGCACTCCGGTGCACATTTCGGGGCATGATAATTTTATCCCCCGCTTTACAGACGGACATAATCATTCCCTGTACGGAGGCGGTTGTTCCATTTACAATAAAAAATGCCGCTTTTGAGCCAAAGGCATCCGCCGCAATCTGTTCTGCTTCACGAATGACAGAGGTAGGATGGCAAAGATTATCCAGGGGCTTCATGGAATTTACGTCGGCCTTCATGCAGTTTTCACCTAAAAATTCCGTTAATTCCTTGTTCCCCCGGCCTCCTTTGTGTCCCGGTACATCAAAGGGAACAACCCGGTTCGATTTATGTTTTAAAAGCGCTTCGTAAATGGGCGCTTTTTGCTGCAGAAGTATATTCATATTTTACACCCTCCGCAGCTTAATATATATTCATGCCGCTAAATATCTCAATCATCTCTTTGCGTAAATTATTGGTTATTTCAAGCCTCTGCTTAGGAGGCAGTTCATATACGTCAAGATTAAAAAGATAATTCTGCAGCTCTATTTCTTTTATCAGCATCTTGGTGTGAAAGATATTGGATTGATATACATTCACATCTATCGCATCATACTTGGTTAATGTTACGTCATCGATATAATCCTGTATGGATGTGATATCATGGTCAATATAATATTTCTTGCCCTCAACATCTCTGGTAAAGCCTCTGACCCTGTAATCAATTGTAATGATATCCGAATCAAAACTGCCTATCAGATAATCCAGCGCGTTAAGCGGTGATATTTCACCGCAGGTAGATACGTCAATATCTACACGAAAAGTGGAAATGGAGTTATCGGGATGACTCTCCGGAAATGTATGCACCGTAACATGACTTTTATCCAGATGGGCATGTATCGTATCCCTTAACTGCATGGAATATTTTCCCTGATTACAGGATTCATCAATATGCTCCGAAGACAAATCACCTTCGGCAATTAAAATATTAACGGAAGCCCCCTGGGGATCATAATCCTGTTTTGATATATTCAGCACACGCGCCCCGATTGTTTGCGTTACGTCACATAAGATTTTGGTTAATCTTTCCGAATTATACTGCTCGTCGATATAAGCAATATAATCCTTTTGTTCTCTCTCACTTTTTGCATAGCAAACATCATAGATGTTGAAGCTAAGTGTTTTTGTGAGGTTGTTAAAGCCATACAAAGTCAGCTTTTTTTCCAACCCTAACATCACAACCCTTCTAATAGTAATCGGGTTACATTGTAGCACGTTTGGCTTTAAAAATCAATGTATATTTTTTTATCTTATTCCTGTTCTACTATTTCAAATAACCTGGCCGATACTCTTGCTTTTAATTCTACCCCCAGTATCCCGCTTACTTCATTCCACGTATATCTACAATTGCCTCTGCCAGGATAGGCGAAGGTTATGTTAACTTTTTTCCCTTTCAAATGTGAAATAGGTAACGCACAGAGTGATTCCCCACTGTTCCTCCTCCATACAGCCACATAATTTTTCTTCCCGTTTTGAAGCCCCAGACAAATCCATGTGTCCTCATAAGAAGAAAGCCCCAGTGGCCAGAAAGGGAAAGCATTCTTTATGTCTTTTCTGATTTTTTTATAGCTGGAAATTGCCTCTTTAACCAATCCAAACCTTTCTTCACTTAAGTTTACCAGATGTCCGCTCTGATGGATACGAAGGAGCATGGCATTGACCATATTGTAAATCACTTCTTCCTCATCCCCGCCTGTCAAAGGATACGACCAGACCGCCGCCTGTTCAGGTGTCAGAGCCGCCGGTGCATTTGCAGCCAGAGTTGCATAATAACGATAATCGGTCTGGTCACTTGTGGACTGAATACTGTAACGCGACAGCATAGCATAATCCGTACGCATACCGCCGCCGGAACAATTCTCGATAATTAAGTCGGGATATTTCCGAAAAATATGGTCCAGCCAATTAAGATAAGCCCGATTATGTTCTAAAAGCCCCTCTCCAAAACTATCCGCCCGATATTCCGTGCCAATACCCGGTTCAATATTATAATCCATTTTAATGTAACCGACTCCATATTCCCGTACCAAGCGGTCAATAATCTTTTCCGCGTATTCTTGCACTTCAGGATTTCTGTAATCCAACTGATATCTTCCTTTATCACAGATTCTCTTACCATGCCGGGTAAAATACCAACTGTCCGGTGTTTTTTCCGCCATGGGACATTTGACACCCATTACTTCCAGTTCCAGCCAGGCTCCCGGAATCATTCCTGCCTTGCGGATGGCATCCATAACTTCCTTAAAGCCGCCGGGAAATCTTTTTTGAGAAGGCAGCCATTCTCCCACGCCGTCCCACCAATATCCATCTGCATACCAGCCGCAATCAACACAAAAATATTCACATCCTGCCTCTTTTGCCTTTTCTATCATAGGAAGTTCTTTTTCTGTAGTGGGATCCCCAAACAAACAATTCATATAATCATTGAATATAACCGGCAAATCCTCATTATCTCTATTTTTTCTACGGATGATCCGGCGATATTTTGTCATTTCCTCCATTGCCGCATGGAATCCTTGGTCCGTCACCCCTATGCTGACAGGAACCGTAATAAAAGTCTCACCGGGCTGAAGCTTTTTCCACCAATGGTCATGCACCTCGTCCGGACCACTTAGTTCTATATAAAACTGCCCTTCATAATCGCTAATTTCCCAGTGCCAGGAACCATTATGCTCAATCTGCCAGTAAATCGCCGTACCCGTTTCTCTATTTTCTAAATATGCCAGAGGAAGATAATTTTTAGTAGACCAGTTCCCGGTATTCCCTATATAGATAACCTGTGAGGATTCCAGCTCCGGTGCGGTTTCCTCCTGGGTACACGTCATTCCCAAATCTCTCAGAGTATAAGTATTCCAATGCATTTCTTTCTGCCATGAATGATGCGGAAAAGAAAGACTCATTTTTTTATCAGGCCGCTGTATACCCTCCTTACAGATCCCCATCAGGCAGAAAGAGGAAATTGATTCCAGTCCCTGCGCAGCTTCACCTGTATTACATACTTCTGTCCATGTCCGAATCATTGAAATACCGTCATAAAACTGATAATGGCTGATAACTTTTAAGCCGGAAGCTTCATCTGCCATTTCCCATTCCAGTTTTCTTCCCTTTTCATTTCTTAAATCATGGAAATCCTGAAATTTCAGTCTATATCCTGGTGAAGTCTGCACATTTTTCGCTCCATGCCAGTTACAGGGACGGTCACATCCGGTAAGCTGTACTTCTACAGGAAAGTACATGGCCTTTTCCTCTTTCCTTTTCAGATTCTCTTCTTCCAAAGGCGCGGCAGAAAAATGTAACAAACACACTCTGTTATCATCCGTAATCTCAAATACCATATAAATTTTATTTTCTTTAATCTCAATTTTTTTCATAACCTTCCATATCCTCCTATCCTTTTACCGAACCGCTCATTAAACCCGCCAGGAAATATTTCTGCAGGAATAAAAATACAACGGTAACCGGCAGAACAGAAATCACGGATGCCGCCATAAGTCCTCCCCAATCCACAGTATTTGCACCTTTAAATAACATGATGGCGGGCGTCAGTGTACGATATCTGTCGGATGAGATAAGCACATATCCAAACATAAACTCATTCCATGCATTAATAAATGCATACAGACCGGTAGAAACAAGACTGGGTATGGAAACCGGCAGTATCACATGCACAATCGTAGCAAATCTTGAGCTGCCATCTATTTCCGCGGCCTCTTCAAGAGCATAAGGTATTGTATCAAAAAAGCTGCTCATCATAAAAGTACATAATGGAATAACAAAGGTGGTATATGCCAGAATCAGAGAAAGATGTGTTTCTAATATATGAAGCCGTTGCATAATTATATACAATGGCACCAGCAGAAGCACTCCTGGAATCATCTGAGAAAGCATCATCATAAAATTAGAGGTTTTTACCAGCTTCTGTTTGTAATACCGGCTTAATGCATAGCCAGCCATAATAGCTATCACCATCGACAACAAGGTCGCCGATATGGATACCACAAAACTATTTTTTATATAATTAATAAATCCTGAATCTATCAGCACTCTCTTAAAATTTTCTATGGTCGGATTATGTATCAGCAGAGAAGGAATTGCCGTACGTATTTCATTTTTCGGTTTCAGTGCAGATATCAGCATCCACAAAAACGGAAAAACGCAGAAAACAGAATAAATTATAAGAAGTATATATGTCACAATTTTACAGATCGTTTTTGTTTTTTTCTGACTCATCCTTGTTTTACCTTTCTCAATTATTTTCATTACTTATCTGCGCCCGTTTTCTGTAATAGAACACAAACAGAATTGTCATAGTGACAAACATCATAGTTGACAGTGCCGAGGCTGCTCCCACATTAAATTTCTTCATAGAATATCGATATATCATAATGGGAAGTGTCTCAGTCGCATAATTAGGACCTCCTTCCGTCATGACCCATATAAAATCAAAATTAATGGATGTCCAGATGACATGAATGAACAGGATAACCAGAGATACTGACTTTAACTGTGGAAGTACGATTTTAAAAAATCTGGTAAACATCCCGCTTCCATCAATAGATGCGGCCTCCAATAAATCCTTGGGTATCGATTGCATTGCGGCCAGAAATGAAATCATATAATACGGAAAGCTTCTCCATATATTAACAAAAATCACTGTCGGCATGGCATACCTTACATCTCCCATAAAATTAATCGGTTCCTTTACAATGTGCAAATTTACCAGCAGATAATTAATAATCCCAAAATCCGGATTTAACATCCAGTCCCAGGTCATCCCTGCCACAATAATCGGCACCAGCCAAGGAATAAACACAAATGCCCGGAAGATAGCCCTTCCTCTGAATTCCTGATTCAGCAGAACAGCCCCCAGCATGCCAACTATATATTCTCCCGTTACGGAAAATATGGTCCAAACTAATGTATTCTTTGTATCATTAATAAAATGTTCATCTTCTATAATCGTTTTAAAATTGTCAAGGCCTGCAAATCCCCTCAACGAATGATTTATCAGATGTACATAAGAAAATGCGTCATGTACAACCTTGCCTAATGGATAAGCGATTAAAAGCGCCAGAAATATAAGTGCAGGAAGGAGCATAATAAACGCTGTCTTTCTATCCCGCTTTCTGCGGTCCAGAACTCTTTTTTGCTTTGCTGCCATTTTTCTACCGTCCCTTTCCATAATTACCGTCTGCTTAAGGCGGAAGACTTCCTTGATAGGTTAAAAAATGCCGGAACCTCCTGTTCTCGTTCCGGCATTTTTTGCTGTCATATCAGGATGCACTAAACTCTCCCGAATCATCCAACGATTTGTTAACCGCATCAGACAACCATTCCGCCGCCTCTTTTGGTGTTTTGCCTTCCTGTAAAACCATTGCTATAGAGTCAATCATCGCCTGAGAAATTCCTCCCAGTGTTACCGGAGGAAAAGTCACTCCTGTATCAGCTAACGCCGAAAAATCTTTGCTCCATTTGCTGTCCGTCTGTACATCCGAACGAGGAGAACGACTGGCGTATACATCTTCCTGCCATTCTTTTCCGCATACGGCAGCGGCTAAATCGAAAGCCTCCTCCTTGTTTTTACTGGTATTGAAAATAAACAATGGTTTACATTCCATGTAAGTAGCCTCTTGTCCGTCTATCGGGGCTGGTATAGGTTCGATCAATACGTCCTCCATTTCGTCCGGATTCGTGGTCTCCTTTTCCTGTAACCAGTTTCCGCATACATAAGTGGCGCAAAGACCTGTGGAAAAATTCTCATCTGTCTCTTCATATCCCCAGGCCCTGGAATTCGGATCCGTCACTCCTTTATCAATGCAGTCCTTGTAAAACTGAAAGACTTTTTCGGCTTTTTCCAGTTCTTCTGAATTATCCTTCCAGGTATTCTTATATTTTCCGTCATCCTGGGCAGAGCAGATTTCAAGTTCATATTGCGCCAGATATACAAGCAGCTCCTGAGGTGCTCTGGCGCCGACTGCCGCAATACCGTAGGGATACACGCCCGCTTTTTCCTTAAAGTCCGTCATAGCCAGCACATCGTCCCAGGTTGTCGGAGCTTTTACTCCTGCTTTCTTCAACATATTTTCATGGCAAAGATAAGCGCGAACCGTCATTTCATAAGGCACCCCCACCAGTTTTCCATCAATCGTCATGGCCTTTTTCACCGCATCACTCAGAGAAGAGGCGTCTTCCCAGCTCTCATATCGTTCCGTCAGATCTTCCAGAATTCCCATGTTATAAAATTCCCCTACCCATTCCGGCAAGCCCCATACTAAATCCGGGGTATTTTTTCCTGCCGCTGAGGATAACACCTTGTCATGAAGCATGTCATAGGAAAATTCTGTATAGTTTACTTCGTTCCCTGATTCTTCTTCATACTTTGCGATCTGTTTTTTAATCACTTCTCCTTGTTCTTCACTGGTCGGACTTGAAGACCATACTTCTATCGTTGTTCCGCCTTTTGTCTGTCCTTCCTCTTCTTTGCTTTCTGTTGACGCTTTGTTTCCCCCAGAAGATGCACTACATGCTACTAAGGAAGCTGCCATTGCCAAGCTTAGCAATATCGCTACTGCCTTTTTCCTCATAGTTTATCCTTCTTTCTTATTTATTTTTTCGTACCTATGTACTCAAGCAAGCGTAACATATCTGTTTTATCCGTTCAATAAATCTGTATTCTTATCTTAAAAATCCCCCATTTTTTATTAAAAAAAACTACTTTTTCCCTTTCCTATAGGTGGAAGGAGTATCTCCGTAGTATTCCTTGAATTTTTCCGCAAAGTTTCTTACATCGTGGTAGCCCACTTTTTCTGACAGCTCATAGGTTTTTATATCCGTTTCCAGAAGAAGCCGCATTGCCTTCTTCATACGCACATCGGTCACATAACTCTTGAAGTTCTGTCCTGTCTCTTTCTTAAAAAAGGTGCTGAAATAATAAGGGTTCATATACACCATTTTGGCAATGCTGTTCAAACTCAGCTCCTTGTTACAGTGTTCCTGAATGTATCTCTTCACCTTAAGAATCGTATTTTTATCTGCCGTATCCTTAAAAAGCACCTCTTTATTCAACATTCCAGAAAGATAGCGTAGAATGAAACGAGACAGCTCTTCGTAAGTGCTTTGCCCCCGTATATGTGCCACAAACTGCTCATACTCTGCTGCATTCTCTTTTGATGTCAAGCCGTAATCTTCCAGATCTTTATACAGATCCATCGCCATGGCAATACAACGATTCTCTGCAGCATACCGGTTTCCATAATGCAGGCTTTCCACTATGGAAAGCAGATTTTTTAAATTATCCTTCCAGCTATCGTCGTTACGCAGAATGCTCTGTAAAAATTCTTTATAACACTCATGGTAATCTTCAAAAGAATTGCGAAATTCTTTGGATATCTTATCATATCGAATGATATTTTGCCGACAGAAATAATAGAAATCCGCTGAAAATTTTGCTGTTTTGTAAGCGTGCTTTAACTCTGATATATTCTTCACGCTAATTCCGACACCTACTACAAGGTTCACTTTATAGTCTTCTTCTATTTTTTTACATATTGATTTTATAATATCATACCCATGGGAAAGTTCCGTATCCCCATGCAGCAACATAACATTGCTGCTGTTAGGCTCCCTTTTTATTACAAAACCGTTTTTATTGGATTTTAAATACTCCTGTATCTTTTTAAATACGGAAAATCGCAGCAATTCCAGCATGTTCTGGTCACCAATCTTACGCACGGTTTCCGCCGATAATGAAAAACAAACTCCGGTAAAAACTTTTCTTTCTGTTTCCAGCCCCATATCCCGAAAATGTCTGTACAAATCCGTATATTCATATTCGGAGTTGATTTTTCTGAAAACCTCTTGGATATCGTCTTTTTCCCTCTGTAAGAGCTCCATAGGATCTTTATTCAAGAAAAGCTGCTCCGCTTTTTGTATCACTTGTTCCAATTCCGCCTGTCCCACCGGTTTTAAAAGATAATCCACAGCTCCATAGGTTATGGCCTGTCTGGCATAATCAAACTCCTGATAGCCACTTAGGAATATCACTTTCATATTCCATCCGTTTTCTTTTATCTCTCTTAATACATCAATTCCTGTTTTTCGTGGCATTGCAATATCAGAGATAATGATATCAGGGTTCTTAACATGAATCAAATTCAGCAGCTCCTCACCGTTTTCTGCTTCTCCTACTATTTGGGCGTTTAGTTTTTTCCAGTCCATCATCTTTTTTAACCCTCGTATAATGACAGGTTCATCATCCGCCAAAATTACCTTAAACATGTTCTTTATCACCTCTTTTTTGCATATTCTCATACTTTTCTATCATAGGTAAATAATACTTCACAATCGTTCCTATGTTCTCATAACTGTTGATTTGAAGCCCATACTCCTCTCCAAATAATAAGCTTATTCTGTCATTAACATTTCTCAGACCAATATTGGCCGATTTTTGTGTAGTACTATCCGACTTTTCTTCTCCTTCCAACAACTTCTGCACAAACTCCAGCCGTTCTTTTGACATTCCGACGCCGTTATCCATAACCGTAATTTCCAAATATTCTTCCCCTTCCTTTGCATATATGGCAATCATTCCTTCCCCTTCCTTCGGACGAAGCCCGTACTTAACAGCATTCTCCACTACGGGTTGGATAATCAGCTGCGGAACTCTGCATTCCAGCAGAAATTCCTGCACATCCACTTCCAAATCAAAACGGTTGTCATAACGAATACGGATAAGTTTAAAGTAGTTCCTGATACTGTCTATCTCTGTCCTCAAGGAAACCATATCACTGGCGCCTGCCATCAAATATTTCAGTTGACTGGATAGACTGTCTATCATTTCGGCGGTCAATGTATCATCATTGGTTACTGCCGTCATGCGAATGACATCCAGGGTATTATACAGATAATGAGGCTGAATCTGCGTATTCAATGCCTCTATCTTGGCATCCCTCTGACAAATCTTAGCGATATAAACCTGACGTATATGATTTTGCAGCTTCTCAGCCATTTGATTTAATCCGTTTGCCAGAATTCCCATTTCATCATTACTGGGAATATCCGCTCTCGCTTCCAGGTTTCCTCCCTGAATCTCCTCCATCGTTTCTTTCAAAGTCTGAATCGGTCTATTCATTGCTTTGACGTAGAAAAGATAAATGATAATGAGAAGAATTGCACTGATGCCGATGATCAGCAGCGTAGTATTGCGGATTGCTTTGAAATCATTCTCCAAATTAAAAGCGGGAATTTTCACTAATACAATCCAGTCCGTACCATCAATCATACTGTAAATCATATAATTATTTCCTGCTTTTATGTATTGTCTGTCTGCCGTCATTTCGTTCAGATAATCACAATATTCTTCTGCAAACTTCCCGGCCTTTTCTTTCTGGGGATGATAGATAAAAACTTTATTCTTTCTGTCAATGATAACGGTTTCTCCCCCATCCTTAAATTCAGCTTCTTTCATAAAGTTCTTAAGATACTCCATTTTAATATCCAGATACAAAGTCCCCAGAGCTTGTGTTTCGGAAGATTCTACCGTACTGGTATCCATAATATTTTTTGCAACAGTGAAATCCTTTTCTTTGGAATAATAATAGTAATCCGTCTCATGGGTTGGTATTATCCGCATCCTCCGGTTATCTTTTTCATAATATTTTCCATACCATAATTCCAGATTCCGTTCATTTACCATAATTTCCGGCGGTCTCATGACCAAATACGTTTTTCTATTCCTATCTACAAATAACACATGGCTGATATACTGATTTTTGTACAGTATATCATTTAACACTTTCAAAACAACGGCCTCCTTTTTATTATCTGAAATGGAATCATCCTCCAAAAGTTCATAAAAATAATCATACTCTGTAATCTGATATTCATAAATATATTCCATGTCTTCTTCCAGCTCATCTAGCAAATCCGCCGTATTCTTCCCTACGTAGACAGCCGCCTGATTCATATTGGAAAGTAATGTTTCCCGGATAGATGCTGAATAGGCATTATAAATGGAAATTCCCATAAGCACCAGCGGCAAAAGCCCAATGCCAATCAAGACAATGATGGACTTTGTAAAAATACTGGTATACCTGCGTTTCCTTCCACTCTTTCTAATTATTTTCGGAATTATCATACGCTTTTTCCCCTTTTCCAGTGGAATTATCCTCTGTCACTTTCGTATAGCATTCCTCCAGTTGTTCAACTGCTTTATCCACGTTAATAGTATTAGCGGCAACAGAATACAGAATATTATTCATTCGTGCTTTTAAATTTACCGGTGTAATTGCATTTCCAAAATAGACACGGCTCTTATCTGCGTAACGATAATCTACTAAAAGTCCTCTTTGCACGCTGACGGACGGATACAACACGGCTTCTGATGAGGACGGAATGGCATACATTGTCTGAAGCACTTTTCTGTAATTATCCCTTCGGTAACAGAACCGCAAAAAATCTTTTACAGCTTCCGACTTTTTGGTGTCCATTAAACACTTTTTTGAAATTGCCCATTGCATTCCGGTTTTTTCAACTGCAGTATAATTACCCTCCTCGTCAGGCAGAAAAAACCATCCTATTCGGAATAAGGCTTCCCGGCTGTTATTTTGCTCGATTTCCTCCTGCTCATAGGGTTCCGCCGTCTGTGGATAGGCATCAAGAATTCTGGAAATAATGTCCGGTTCCGTATAATACATAGCCACTTCTCCGCTTACAAGCTTGGAAACCACCTGATTTTCACTCATATTTACCGAATTTTCCAATACATAATCACTTGTCATAAGTTCACGGAATTCTTCCAGCATCTGCAAAACCGCATCTTCTTCAAAAGAGGCTTCTTGCCGAAACAGTCTTTCCAGCCATAAAGCATCCTGGCTTATTACATCCTTCTGAAAAAAATAATTCTGCCAGGCATCCGTAACATTTTCCTTACTGCCGCCAAGAGCCAATGGCATTACCCCTTTGTATTTCAGAATTTTACAGATTTCCAGGAAATCTTCATAGGTCTTCGGTACCGATAAATGGTATTTTTCAAAAACCAGCTGGTTATATATCATACCATAGGTGGTATAGTAAAAAGGAATAGTATAATTTTTCTTCTCCCATACCCACGGTGTTTCTACAAGCTGCGCCACATCCCGGGGTATCTCTCCCAGTTTCCCAGCCTGCGCAAACATAATCGGATCCTGAATTTCCATCACATCCGGAAACTCATCCAACGCAATTTTTGTTTTTAGAGTTTCGGTGTAGCTTCCTTTTCCCGCCCCTTCTACTAAAAGATGAATATCAGGATTCTCCTTCATGAAATTTTCGCACATCTCTTCCACTGCCGTGACAAAGCTAACATCCGTGTTGGAATATAGCACGGAAAGTTCCACTGTTTCCTTTTCTTTTTTTTTCTGATAGGTAATGCTTTGCTCATCTTTTTGTATCTTTCCCTCTGCACACCCCGAAAGGCACAGGGAAAGGCACAAAATAACGAAATAGATTTTTTTTCTCATATTCTATTTTCTCCATTCTTCTCCTTTATCGATGCAAAATAAAAGCCTGCGCACCAAGCATAATATGCTCCCCTTGCGGCAGGCAGTTTAAATAGTAAAAAACTGTCTGCCATAAGGGGAGCATATTACGCAAAACTGCGGATATACCGGCTTTTCTTATATTTTAACAATTTTCCATAATAGCTTTTACCGCTGTTTCTGTATCCGTAAGGGGGAACAGTTCATAGCCTACCAATCCTGTATATCCACAGGATTCCAGATGACGAAGCACCTTTTTGTAGTTGATTTCTCCCGTACCCGGTTCGTGACGTCCGGGAGCATCGGCCACATGGATATGACCGAACTGGTTCACGTATTTGGAAACGGTATCGCAGATACACCCTTCATTAATCTGCATATGATAAACATCATATAAAAGTTTCAGCCTGCCTGAACCAATGAGCTGGCAGATTTCCGCTCCCGCCTGGGTGTATTTCAGAAAGTTTCCCACATGATCTGTGGTGACATTCAACGCTTCCAGATTTAGATTGATATTCTCCTCCTCTGCAATCTTAGCACAGGCAAGCAAGGTATCATACATAGAACAAAGCTTTACCGTGTCTGACAGTTCATCATAGTGATTAACTACCACTCCGCCTTCTCCCAGTGCGTTAGAATGAATCGTTACACTAAAGGCCTTCACTTTTTTTGCCACGGCTATAGATTCCTTTAAATAATTGATATAGGTTTCTTTATGAGCGGGATCTACCAAAGAAAAATCCGCATCCCCGTTAAAGCCGCTAATGACAATCCCTGCATCTTCCGCCGCCTTACTGGTTGCTTCCAGATCCCGGATTCTCCAGTCCCAGAATTCAACCGCGGCAAATCCATCCCTCTTCGCGGCCGCAAACCTTTTATTCCATGGCAGTTCCGTATATAAAGTATCAATACATGCACATTTTCTCAAAGCCATCTTATTCAACCTCCGAAATTTTTACTGGTCTTCCTTCTTTTAAGGATTTTGTAGCAGCCGCGGCCATCAAAACCGGATACAATCCATCCATACCGGTGACCGGAGTCTCACTGTCATTTCCTACGGCATCTGCAAATGCCTGCATTTCTGCCACAAAAGCATCTGTATAACGGTCCCACATAATCTTGTATGTATTTTCACAGCATGTTCCTTTTTCATCAAACAGCACCGCTGTATGGGGAATATCATTTTCGTTCCGTGCACACCCTTTAGAACCAAATACTTCAACCCTCTGGTCATATCCATATACCGCCTTCCTGCTGTTATCAATCACACCAATCGCTCCGTTTTTAAATTTCAACGTCACAACAGCGGTATCCACATCTCCCGCCTCTCCGATCAGCGGATCAACCAGCACGGAACCTACGGCATTCACCTCTGTCACTTCAGAGCCGGCCAGAAAACGCGCCATATCAAAATCATGAATCATCATATCGTAGAATATTCCGCCGGAAACCTTCACATAATCGATGGCCGGAGGCTGCGGATCTCTGGAACTGATTTTAATAATATTAACTTTTCCTACTTTCCCGTCACGTACCATTTTATAAACCGCATGATGGTTATGATCAAAGCGGCGGCAGAATCCAATCTGAAACTTTACGCCTGCCTTCTTTGCCGTATCAATTGCTTCACGGACTTTTTTTAAATCATAATCAATGGGCTTTTCACAGAAGATATGCTTTCCTGCTTTTGCAGCCTCGATAATATATCCCGAGTGCGTATCTGTGGAAGAGCAGATTAAAACCGCTTCAATTTCCGGGTCGTTTATGATCTCTTTTGCATCTTTCGTTACTTTGGCAATTTTGTATTTCTTTGCAAACGCTTCCGTCTGCTCATCCATAAACGGATCTGCAATGGTCTTGATTTCCATTTCCGGTACAAACATGGAAATATTTTTTGCATGTACCTTGCCAATTCTTCCTGCACCAATTATACCTACTTTCATTTTTAATTCCCTACCTTTCCATTTTTAGTCAAAACGGATATTCGCAATCCGCTGTGCTGCTTGCTCATAACCATACCAGCCATGCCGGTATATTTACCTTAAGTCCCAAAGCCGCCGCTTACGCTCCCCAAATTACGGCGCAGTATACCGCAAAGCGGGGCGTTCAGAACGGTGCGATGATTTTTCAAACACGCTCTAAGAAACGGGGACTTACCTGCAAGGTTAAATAAGCCGTTTTATGTGCTTTTGCATTTTTATGTGCTTTTATATCTTTATTATAAAAACTTAATTTTCATTTGTCAATAGCTTTCTTCTTTATTTTTCAATATTTTCAGCACTTTCATAAAGCGTTTAAGCCGGCCTTAATTTATGTTCTTTTGCACACTTTTAATAAATATTTTGATTTTGCTTCAGAGCTTTTTTATTTATTGATATCTTTTAAAAAAAATGTTAAACTGTGTAATATCCTTTAATTAATAAATAGCACAGAAAGAAGGAGATTTTTTGGGAAAAAGGCCCACAATTCAAATGGTTGCAGATCTGGCAGGAGTTTCACGGGGAACTGTCGACCGTGTTCTGAACAATCGCTCTTATGTTAAACCAGAAGTCCGGGAAAGGGTTCTGGATGCCATCCGGAAAACCGAATATCTCTCTCCCCTGCAGGCTCACGAAAGAATGGTTATAAGAGGTGCATTCGCACCCATCCGTCTGGGAGTTTTACTCCCTAATTGGACAGGACATTTCAAGACAGAAATCCTCCGGGGGGTAGTAGCCGCCAGAGAGGAACTGGCTGATTTTCATGTGGATATTTTGATAGCAGAATGTAAGACAGATATTCCCGGCGAAGTTATAGAACTGCTGGAACAGCTGGAGAAACAACACGTACAGGGAATTGCTCTTTGTGCCATAGACGACTCCTCCATCGAAGCCAAAATAGCAAAACTGGAAGAAGCCCATATACCTGTCATTACCCTAAATTCCGATTTGCCCGGCAGCCGCCGTCTCTGTTTCGTAGGACAGGATTACACTCAAAGCGGCCGTATTGCCGGTGAACTTATGAGTAAATGTATCCCTCCTAATGGTAAACTGCTGGCTTTGGTTGGCAACCTGGAATTTGACGGGCACAGAAAACGGCTGCAGGGATTTTTGCAGCGTATGCAGGAGCTTGATTTTCGGAAAGAACAGTTTGAAATTATCGAAACCTATAATGATTACCAGACCACCCGGCGTAAAGTATCGGAAGCACTGGAGCAATATCCAAAGCTTTGCTCCATTTATATGGCAAACCAAAGTATCGCCGGATGTACGGAAGCTGTGCATGCCGCCGGGAAAAAAGGAAAGCTGCGAATCATATGCCATGATATCTCGGAAAGCACAAAGCGTCTGCTCGCTGACGGAAATATTGATTTTACCATTTCCCAAGATATTTTCAGGCAAGGTTATCTTCCGCTGATTCTTCTTAGGGAATTTCTGCAAAAAAACAAGCTTCCTGATTTTGATCAGACAAGCACCAATATCTCCATTATTTGTTCCCAAAACATGGAAAATATCTCATAATTAAAATTTTTAGTGAAAATTTTAATGGATAAAAAACGAATTGCGCTTATCAATTATATACTATATATAGTAATTAAAATACTTAGAGCGACAGCCCTTAGCCCTATTCTTAAATATAAAATATAAAAATATTAATCTTCTTTTCTTCTTAAAAGATCATTAATTTCCAGCTCGATTTCAAAGTCTGGGAAGATTTTTTGCTTTGGGTAAAATTTATTTTGCTACTCCAGTTCATAAAGTCCCTCTTCATTAGGAAATTACTAAATCTCCAACCGCTTTAACCCGAATCTTCGTAGCATTTCCCGGAAGATATGCCAGGGGAACATCTTCCACATCAATCACTTCTACGCTTTCAAAGCCGGCACCTGCTTTAATAGCTTCTTCAAGTGCTAAATGCTTTGCTTCTTCAAGTGCTTTACTACGTTCCATTTCATCCAAACAGAAGATTTTTTCTATCTGCCCGCTAACCTGGGCAATTGCAGAACCTATTGCATTCGCCACGCCAAAATTTTCAGGCTTATAAACTCTGCCGCATCCTTTTAACTTATCAGGCACTAAAATACTGCCGCCGCCTACCAGGATTACCTCAACATCATCACGGCTTGTCTTCATCATATCTACACATTCTTCAATCATGAATGTCATCTGTGCATAAACTTTATCTACCATATCAAAATTCAGATCTTTTACCAGTTCTTTATTTCCAATATTATCGGCCAGCCCCTTAGCTACTACAATATCGGTAGCCGTAAGTGTATCTCCGCCAAAACACAATGCTTTTTCTGATACTTTGTAACCTACGCTTTCCGGCCCGATTTCAATTTCACCATTTTCCTTTAATTTAATGATAGAACCTCCTCCTAAGCCTATGGATACTAAATCCGGCATTCGGAAATTTGTTCGTACTCTTCCGATTTCAACGGCTACCATGGATTCCCTCGGAAAACCATTTACCAGAACCCCGACATCTGTTGTGGTACCACCTACATCTACCACAATAGCATCCCGCATATGAGTTAAAAATGCCGCTCCCCTAATACTATTGGTAGGACCACATGCAATGGTCAATATGGGGTATTTAATGGCATAATCTACCGACATCAAAGTTCCATCATTTTGTCCAAGATAAATCTTGACGTCAAATATCTTTTCACGCTCCAGTGCTTTCACAAAACTTTCTGTTGTTGTTCTTGCAACTTCTACTAATGCTGCATTCAAAATTGTAGCATTTTCTCTTTCAATCAATCCCAGACTTCCTATCTCTGATGAAATAGAAATGGGGAAATCCTCTCCTAATATCTTCTTCAAAATAGTTGAAGCACGCTTTTCATGGCTGTCTGTCACAGAGGAAAATACGGAAATAATAGCGATAGACTCAACTTTTCCTTTTATTTTCTCTCCAATTTTTTTAAGTTCCGCTTCATCTAAAGGAGAGATTTCTCTTCCGTCAAATTCAAAGCCGCCTTCAATTAGAAAACATTCTACATTCATCGCTGCTTTTAAGTCCTCCGGCCAATCGGCCATCGGCATGATAGCCGCCGTTGCCGGTTTTCCTAATCTGATAACAGCTACTCTTTTTAAACGCTTACGTTCAACAATCGCATTCGTACAATGGGTTGTTCCAAGCATTGCATAACCTATTCTATTTTTATCTATATTGGAAGATTCCAGCACTTTATGCATTGCACTTTCAATTCCAGATGTAACATCCTCTGTAGTCGGACACTTTATACTTGATATTAAATTAAAATTCTCATCAAGGACAACAGCATCCGTATTCGTACCGCCTACATCAATACCGATTCTCCAGTTTTTCATTTATTTGCAGCCTCCTGTACTCTCATTTCTACCGGAATATAATCAATATCATATCCAAAATATCGGGGGCCCACTGTTTCAATGCCCTTAGGTGTCCTCCATTGATTATCACAGGGAATACCAATCATGATAACCCTTGCTCCATATTTAATGCTTTCCGTGGTCACCGGAAGTGCTGTTTCTTTATCTAAAAGAATAATCAAATCCGGTACTGTAGCTAAAATTGCATCATCTTTTTTAGCCACAATATTCTCATTCTGAAAGCATACCTCTGCATAAAAACCTTTATCTTCACCGAGTCCTTCCAAGGCTGCCCGCCCATGAACAAAAGCTCCGTCTGTTTTTCTGGCTACATCCGTTATCTTTCCATGGAATAACTTAACACCGCCTGTAACCTCCAAAACCGCTTCTACAGGATTCTTTTTACTGACAGCTGCTTCTCTGATTGCCTTACCTATCAGCTCGCATTTCGTTGCAGTACCTAACACTCCGGCTTTTTTCAATTCGGCACCCGTCACCGCATAATCCGCCAATATTGCAGAGCCGCCCATTACTACTGTAACTGCTCTTGCAATTTTCTCTGTCCATTTATTATTAATGGTATGTAAGCTCATAGTATTTCCTTTTTCATCACATAATGAAAGAGGCGTTCCTTTAATTCCATTCAGGTTAAATGTTGTCATCTGCAATTCCGGAAAAGCTCTTCCCATAGTATCTGCATCTACCAAAGGAATTCCCTTTTTGGCCGCCAATGCTATCGGTATCATCGAATTAACTCCGCCTGCTTCTATGGACATGGTAGCATATATTTTCTGTCCTAATAATTTCTCCAATGCATTAAAAGATCGAAACGGCTCCTCACCATTTGGTATTTTTTCTACAGATACCGTTGGCGCACCCATCATGGAGGACGGAACAATAAGTGCTTCATCGGGCACCTCCTCCGGATCCAATAAAGTCACTTCACCATATTCCTTCACTGCCTGTATTGCCATTAATTTACCTACATATGGATCTCCGCCGCCACCGGTTCCTAATACTGCTGCTCCTACAGCCATATCCTCTATTTCCCTCACTCCGATTTTTCTCATAATCCCTCACCTTCTGTCATATCTATATGACTTGTTTATATATGATAGCCAATCTTTTTCTATGGGCTCCGGATATGCGGCTTTGCTGGTTTTTAACTGCATTCTCACCAATCCTGCCGCCATTTGTACCGCACAGGAAAGAGGCTCAATAACCGGTACTCCCAGCTCCTTTTCAACCTCCGCACATAATTTCTTCATGCCGGTACACCCCAGAACAATAGACTGTGCTCCGTCTTCCTCAATAGCTTTTTTGGCTGTTCTGCAAATAGCTTCTAACGCAGCTTCATGGTTTTTCAAATCTAAAACGGGAACATCTGCACTTCTTACAGATGCCAGCCTGCTGCTAAATCCATACTTCTGTATATTTTCTTCCATAAGACGTACCGATTGTTCCAATACTGCGATTATAGAAAATTTTGCCGAAACCGTCATTGCCGTTAAATAACTTGCCTCTCCTGAACCCACTACCGGAATCGTCAGTTTTTCTTTAATCGCTCTTAACCCAGGATCTGCTGCGCAATCCAAGACAACTGCATCAAATCCTTCTTTTTCAGCCAGTGTAGCTTCCTGTATAATATATGGCACTGTTAACGCTTCATCATAAGCAGATTCCAGGGAACCAAAGCCCTGCTTAGGCTGCACGGAAACTATTTCAACATCATTCTGTGCAAGCTCCATGCGGCTTTCATACAGCTCTTCATACAGCTCTTTACTTGCTGATGCCATGATTAATTTAATTTTCATATCTTCTTCGCCTTTATTTTTACTTTAATAAGACAATTCAACCATACAATGTCCCATAATCTCAGGCACTTCAAAACTTATGACATTGCCGCTTTTTTTAAATTCTAAATCGCGCCTTTTTGGAACAATCTTTACAGATTTTATATGTTCCGGAACTCTCACTTTATATGGAATATGATAAAGTGGTATGATATCCTCAATGGTTAATATGTCGGTACATGCCTTAACTGGTATATAATGCAGCAGATGCACAACATATCTGCTTTCTTCTTCCTGCTTATTTATTGTGGTAATCATAGTACTTGGCCCATGAAATTCTACAATAGGCTCCGGTAATACTCTTTTAATTGCATCATTTACAAATGCTTTACACCATTTTGGATGTAATTCGTTATAAATAGTAAATACCGGATGCATAAAATAAATGCACTTACCTTTTTGGGTAATACCCGGGTAACCAATTTCATGGCACGACGGTGTATGTTTATGCGAACAAAAATGCTCCCACGTTCTATTAAAATATGGAATATAAGTATTTGTAAGCACTTCTGCATCTATGGGTTTTATCTGTACTCCACTCTGATACATAACATGTTCTGTTTTTGGCAGATTCCTTCCAACCTCATCAGTAGGCATTAAAAAATCAGGACTATACGGTGCTTCTCCTATATATTCAATCCCTAAACAGGATAATTGAAATTGTGTGTTTGCTTCGTTTAATCCTGCTTTTCCAGTAACGAGTAAAGCTCCGCCTCTTTCCACATAATCATTTATCTTAGCAGCCAGATTACTATCACATACAATTGTGTCCGGCAAAATGAGCAGTTTATACAGTGAAAAATCAGTTCTTTTATCTACTATATCCAACTGATATCCCATTTCATCAAGCATAGTACAAGCTCCGTTCACTTCTTTGGGTACAGCTCCGCATGTTCCTATATTTAATGGTTCCTGAGTAAATACTCCTATGTCACACACAGCCTTTGCCCTATCGCACCAGGGCTCTTTTTTCTCAACTTCCGAATAAACACTGCCTATTAAATCATAAACCGGCTCTGAAATTCGGCCATTTGGTTCAAGCTGATCACCTATTAAGCATTTTGAATTATATGCCAGCATACGAAAACATTCATATTGCAATGCCTCTATATTTTTAAATGAATGAAAATCCCCCCATGACGTATGGAATTTACCCGTATGTGCCAAAAAATCATAACCTGTCGTTCTAACATAACGCGCCGTATTAATAAAATGAGAATATCCCCATTCACCGCTGGGTAAAGATTCCAGCTCCCAATGTGTATATGCATCTTGCGCATCTATGCTGTGAGAATTTACATGCCCGCAATTATAAAAAACAGAAACCTCCTGCTTTATATTTCGAATAAATCCGGACATATCTTCCTTAAATTCATCTAACATTTTTTTTGCATAGCGGATTCGTTCTTCTTTTATTTCCGGACAGTATCCCTCCTCCAGCATATGTCTCACACAGCTTTCGCAGGAACAGTCAATTATACTTACGATATCTAAAAAGATTCCGTCAACATTTTCCGTTCCTATTACCTCAAACATATCCCCTATCTGATCTTTTAAATACTGACGATATCCGGTATTTACACAAAGTGTTCTATAGAATCCCGGTTCATAAACATTTGCCTTTTCATCAGGTTTACAAAAATATACCATAGAACCATCCTTATTTAAACAGACCCATTCCGGATGTTTTTTACTCATATGATCATCCCATTGAACCGTTGTATAAACCGGAACTTTTATTTTTCTTTTATGACAAGCTTCTATCTGCTGTGCTAAAAGGTTTTTTCCCTTCAAACCGGGATGAACTAACTCCGGAAATTTTTTTGAAGAATAATAAAGCATACCATGATGACATCTTGAAAAACATGTTACAGAATTAACATGTGCTTTATGTAATGTATCCCCAAATTGCTCCGCATCAAACTTTTCTCCAATACTTTTAATTTTCTCACTTGTATGAAAATCCATATGGATTTGTCTTCCTCTTAATTCTAACATCTTGTCTCCTTTATCCCTTAACCGCCCCTGCCATCATACCTGCCTGAATTTTTTCATGAAACAATATATAAAGAAGCAACATAGGAAACACTGCAACAATAATACTTGCAAAAATAGGGCCATATTCTACTGTATGATTTCCCGTAAAAGATAAAACCGCCCTTGCCATTGTATATTTTGATTCCTCAGATAGTAAAGTTAAGGAATATACCAGTTCTCCATAACAGAATGTAAAAACAAATATGGCTTCTGTGAAAATAATCGGTTTGCATAAAGGGAAAATTATTTTATATAAAAGATGAATTTCTCCGCAGCCATCCATAAATGCAGCTTCATCCATTTCTTTATCAATTCCTTGTATAAAACCTGTATACAGAAATATAGCCTGAGCTAAATTGAAGGCAGTATAGACCAAAACCAAAAACCAATATTCATTCTTTGCCTGAATATTACCCGCCAATGCTGAAACAGGAATAATAGTGCAATGAATTGGAACCATAACTCCGACTAAAAATAATGTATATATTTTTTTTACTACAGAAAAATTTTTACGTGCCAAAATATAAGAAGCTGATATGCCGATAACTGTTACTAATACGGTAGTTGCAAATGACAAAAACAGGGAATTCCCTACTGCTCTTCCTATATGCGCAAGCTTCCATGCATCAATATAGTTGGAAAACCGCCAAACTTTCGGTAAACTAAACATTCCTGTATTAATTTCAACATTATTTTTGAAAGAAGACAGAAACGTAATCACTACCGGAAAAATAGTCATAAATGCCCAAAAAAATGCAAAAATATATGTTAAAATCTTTCCAATGCTTATTTTGCCTGCTCTATTTGTACTTTTTCCTTTCACATTTTTCCTCCTAATCTTCCTTATATCGAAGGCACCGATTGACTCCAAGGCTTAATACAATTCCTGTCATCAGTAAAATCACTCCTATCGTACTGCTTTTTCCAAAATTTTTATAAGTAAATGCTTCTGTATAAAGCATTATTGCAGGCGTAGAACTAACATTATTAGGTCCACCTTTGGTCATTGCCCATATCAAATCAAATACTTTTAAGCATCCCGTAATACACAATACTGCAAAAATCTTAAAAGAGCCTTTGCTTAGAGGAAGAATTATATATCGCACCCTATACCAGAATCCACATCCATCTATTTTAGCAGCATCAAAAATACTATCCGGAATGGCAATTAAACCGGCCACAAATATCAGCATATTATAGCCTGCATACATCCACTCATTTACCAAAACTACACACCAGACATTCAACGTTGGTGTAGATAACCAATCTTTTTTCCCATTTGATAAACCAACAATATCTAAAAATTGATTTAATGCGCCAAAACTCGGATTTAATATATACACCCAAATTAAGGCAACTGCTGTTGTAGATAAAATCACCGGCATAAAATATGATGTTTTTAAAAATCTCCTGCATCTCACATTTGAAGTTACAATAAGTGCCAATCCAAAAGATAACGGCATTAAAATACCGAAACCGCCAATCATAAAATACAAAGAATTCAGCATGGAATTCCAAAAACTATTACCGGTAAGTACCTTTAAATAATTTGCAATTCCCACAAATTCTTTTGGCTGGCCTGCTATTCCTTTCCATTTAAAAAAGGAAAGCCATACCGTATTGCAAACAGGATAAATAATCAACATTGCAAATATAATAACTGCGGGTAACAGAAGCAATACTGATATTGTTATTTCTTTCTTCCTCTTCGGCATATTGTCTCCTTTCGCTTAAATCAATTACTGAGGTAATTGCGAAACGATATAGTTTTCTGAATATACCATACAATTAATACGAATTTCATGGCTTCAGTTGCCTTTAGGGCAAAATTCAGCTCTGAAATTGTATTAATTGCATGGCATATAAATACAATAACCTTGTTTTGCAATTATCTTAAATCAATTACTGCAAAATATTTTCATATTTTGCAGTAATTGATATTATATTATTCAGCCGTTTTATTCATCTTCTGCAATACGATCCACAATTTCTTTGCCGCACTGTTCTGCACTGTTGCCAAGCCCAAGTCCCTGCAGTGCATTACGCACCGTATTGATCATATGGGAAGCAGAATCATATGTCTGAATATCTGTTCTATATTCTGTAGTCTGATCCATTAATGTCTGTACTTCTTCAAGGAGTCTGCAATCCTTTGCTTCACCTTCCAATGCATAATCTTTAAACGGGAAAGTATCCGGAGACACCTTAACATGTTCTGCTGCAAAATCCGAGCAAGCCATATATTTAACGAAAGCAACGGAAGCTGCTATTTCTTCATCTGTTTTATTTAACTTTGAAACATACCAAATCATATCCGGACCGCCCTGATTAACAGAAGCATACTCTTCATTGACAGCTGGGAATGACACAACTCCAATCTTGTCATATATACCAGAATTCAGAGCAGTAGAAATAAACCATGTTCCATCATATTTAAAAGCAGCCTGTTCATCCAGGAATAATGAATCTTCTGTAGAAGCATCAATGCTCAAAGGATTTTCTCCTAAATATCCGTTATCAAACATATCTTTAATCGTCTGATACATTTTAATCATTTCAGGACTGTCATAAGCAACACTTCTATCTGCCAGATTATTTACCATATCAGTACCATATGATTTTAATACAAGACAATTCAGTAAATGCCCCCAACGATATGTATCACTTTCGCCAACCTGGAAAGGAGTAATTCCATCGGCCTTTAATTTTGCACACGCATCTATTAATCCGTCAAATGTAGTCGGAACTTCTATTTCATTTTCCTCTAAGATTTCTTTATTGTAAAACAGGCATACCTGATACAGGTGAAAAGGAATTCCCCACGTTCCGTCAGTACCCTCATATTGTGTGGCATCCCATATGCCAGACATAAAACTATCCTTCCATTCCTGATCATAATCCAGATACGGTGTCATATCCACCAATGCATCTGCTTGGACATAATCCAGGCATCTGGATCCACCAAATTCTACAAATACATTCGGTGTATTACCATCAGCAAAAGAAGTCGCTAATTTATCAAGATAATCTGATTCCGTCGAAATATTATCCATTTCTACCGTAATACCATTATCCATTTCATTAAATTCTTCTACTCTTTTCTTATAGAACTCATCATTATCGCCTGTGCCGCCATATTTAGATGAAACCTTTATGGTAATATTGTCAAATTTCATATTATCCACATCATAAGGACTGACATCCGATGTTTCTGAAGAATCAGTTGTATCTGCAGCACCGTTTGTGTCTGATTCACTGCAGGCAGTCAACCCGAATACAAGGCTTGTGCTCATTAATAGTGATAAAAAGACTTTTTTGTATCTGTTCATAGCGTAATCCTCCTCAATGATTATTTCTGTTTTCCTGTTTTTTATCTTATGGGAGCAATTTCCTATAAGATAAAAAAAAGAAGCCTTATAAAAGGCCTCTTTACCTTGATAGCTATTTTCTCAACAGCTAAGTATAATATAGCATTCAATTATCGTAATTTCACTATTCACGGTGAACGAACTTCCTTTATCATTTCGTGCAATACGCACAGTTCATTCATCTACACGATAAAATGTCTGATTTTCAAAATTAATCCTAACGATAATAAATTCTTTGAATCCTCCAAACTAATTCCAGTTAAACTTTCAATTTTCTTCAAGCGATAGGATAATGAATTTCTGTGCAAATGCAATTGTTCCGCAGTAATATTCTTCGCTCCCATATTTTCAATCAAAATTTCCAAAGTATCCACAAGATTCCCTTTATTCTTTTTATCATATTCGAATAAAGCACCTAATACCTTTTCAATATGATTATTCACCCCAGCGCTATTTCCTATTTGTGCAAAAATTCTTTCCACTAATACATCCTGTATAAAAATGATTTTCTGCTTAGCATATATCTTACCAATCTTTACGGCATCTTTACATTCCTGATATGCATGAATGATATCCATATATCTATACCATGCATCCGAAATTCCAACTGTAATTTCTATATTATATTTTTTCCCAATTTGGCTCACTATATTTCCGGCTAAAACTTTTATCATTTTTTTATCATAAATTTCAGAAAATATACAAGTAAAAGTATCGCTTTTAAACGTTATCGTTCCTTTCATTCCCTGAAGTAGAATAATTCTCTTTATATCACTTACTATTTCTTCTTTAAAATTTTGCAGTTCATATTCACTTTTCCCTTTTACAAACTCTTCAGAACTACATACCTCCATATAGAGTAATCTGATTGGTGCTTCCGGCCACTTTAGTGATTTGGTTCTCTGATAAATCTCTTCATTATTTTGAATATTATTACTGAGTAAATCCAAAAATAAGTTATTATCCAATACTTGCTGACTCTCTTCCATCGCTTTCATTTTAGAAAATTCTATTGCCGCACTATTTATGGCATGTTGAAGTGCAATCATTTTCAAATAGTTCATCTCAGATTTTTCAGCCAAAAGTAAAACATAACCTTCTGTTTTTCTTTTAACAATGATTTTTTTCTTAATTACCTGGAATTCCTTACTGCCCAGCCGTACCTGCTGTTCTATTCCATCCTGCAGCTGCTCATATATATCCATATAACGCATCTTTTGAGTATTTAATCGTTCCACACCTCTTGTTAATGATATCTCCTGCGTATTCAACTTCCTTTTTTCCGCCACAATTTCGTATTTTATATTTACAATATATGTGGTATACCCGGTCAATTCATTTAATACATTTGCGATTTCCTGAAAACCGCCTCCATTTATCTCTAAGTCAATAAATTTTTTGTTCATTGAATCAGAAAACTCCAACATCTGATTCTGTTTATCTACTATTGCTTTCATCAAAGGAGTCGTCATCTCTATAAAAGGAAGATCTGACGGAATTTCGATTAACGGCATTTGAAGTATATCAGCTATCTGCTTTGCTTCTTCGGATATCTCTCCTAAAAACTGAGTAGTAACAGCCAGCCCTGCTCCTTCTACTTCATCAAGATTCTTCAATAATTTTACTACGCCGCCTTCTACATTCTGTATAGAATATCCAGTTGTCATTAGCAGTTCATGCTTTCTAAGCCATGGGGCTATATCCGGCATTTCCATAGTATCTATGCATTGAATCTCTCTATACCTCCCAGCCTTTCCCGCTACCAGTTTACATCGCTTCATTCCTTCTGTTTCTAATGCCTCTTTTACTGTTATTGACATAGTTTATCCTCCATAATTGAGCAGGAGGGAAAATTATAGCATTTTCCCAACCTCTCATACCCATTGTACATACCCTTCAGTACACAGGGGTTCAATCAACTATATCCCTCATTTTATTACAAACTATACCTTTAGGCTCTGCCAATATTATTATCGGGATGGTTACGATTCACAGCTCTGCAAAAATCAGCAGATCTGTGAACCGTAACACGCTTCGCGATGCACACAAAATGCAGAACCAGCGTTTTGGCGCTGCTATA
>JAATFT010000067.1 GCA_015655075.1 Clostridiales bacterium
GGATTTTGGGCGCGTAGTGGTGCTACGTTCCCAAAATTGCGACGCAGAATACCGCAAAGTGGGGCGTTCAGAACGGTGCAATGATTTTTCAAACACGCTCTAGTGTTCTGACAAGTTGATACTTGGACTAATGGCGTAGAATGGATTTTCATTCTGCGAGGCGGAGGAATGAGTCGTAGCGGTGGCTACGTCGATTGACGACAACGAAGCAGATGGAAATTCAGGCAAGCCATTAGACAAGATATCAACTTGCCAGTGCACTAGGTCATGAACAAAAAGCATATTCTTGTTATGGGAATCTGCAAGCAAGCTTGCAATTCCTCACTACGCTTTCATTATATCACCTTTACATAATATCTTCTGTTTCTGGGTCCGTCAAATTCACAAAAATAGATTCCCTGCCAAGTACCAAGGACTAATCTGCCTTCTTTAATAATTACGTTCTGGCTGGCACCTACAAAACTAGATTTTAAATGAGCCGTAGAATTTCCCTCGGCATGTTTAAATTCTCTTCTGTCCGGGAAAGCTTTTTCCAGCCCTGAAAGCAAGTCTGTAACCACATCCGGATCCGCATTCTCATTAATGGTAATGCCTGCCGTGGTATGGGGGCAGTATATAACGCAGAGACCGTCTTTTATGCCGCTCTGCCTGACAGCCTCTTTTACTTTGGCAGTGATATTGATAAAATTCTCCCTTGAGGTCTGTAAGTTATATTCGTATAACATATTGTTCCTTCTTTCTATGAATGATATTCAAGCACGCTTTGTCGTACCTGCATGCCAGTTTCGTGCTGAATTAAATGAAGCAATAATCTTCATTACAAAACGGTGCACATCCGCCGGAGGCTATAAGTATTTTAGTTTCAAAAAACGGTATTTTCATCCGGACATTCACTTATTCTCGCCGCAGTAATAACCGGCAGATAATCCTGTATCATATCCCTGGTAACTTTCATTTGCAGGAGATATAATTCCGACAGTGTTTTCTTAAGAAACAGCATATCTCTCCTATCCTCCGCTCCTTCCGACACCGGTGTATACTCCACAAGAAATACCGTCCTTGCAACATCATAGAAATAACTGCCGCGGCATACATTCATAAAGTCGATAACCTTTGCCGTTCCATTCGATATTATGATATTTCCCGGATGAAAGTCCCCATGACAAAGGCTGTCGCCGTCCGGCAGTTTATAAAGCATTCGCAGAGCCTCTTCCCGTTTCTTTCCATAAGACGGAGGAAGCTTATCCAAAAGATATTGCAGAAATTCCCTGTAATCCGGTACATCCGTAATTTTATTCCGAAGAATTGCCTTATGCAAACCTGCCATATACAACGCACAATTCTCTAAATCACCGGTTCTTAATGTCAGCTCCAAAAGGTTTTCTCCTTCTGCCTTTTCATACAGGATACCCCATTGCCCTTTATAAGAAAGAGTTTGATAAACCTTGGGTTTCCCAAAATCCAGTTTGTCTATTGCCAACGCATTTTTAAATTCACTGTCCACCGCTTCCTTCGGATACTCCGGATTAAATAATTTCAACACCTTGCCGTCTTCCCATTCATATATGACTGCCGTATTGCCTGTTCCGATTACTGTGCCTTTTTTCATACGATAATCCCTCCGATTATTATAAATAAATTTAACATTAATATAGCATGAATTAACTGCGTAATCAATTTTTTAAAAAAACGCCTCCTTAATTTAACAGGAATTCACATAATCTCCTGTTAAACAAGGAAGCGGGTACGTAATTTTCTCAGCTTAGAGCGTGTTTGAAAAATCATTGCATCATTTTGACCGCCCACTTTACGGTATGCTGCGGCACAATCATTTTTCAAACACACTCTAGGACGGGAACTGTTCAGCAACGTCCCTGCTTAATTCTTTTAATATTTCCAGGGCTTTTAAGTCGGAATTTTTTGCCTCATCTATCAACACGGCAAGCTGCTTTCTGGTGCCGGGATTTGCAAGATTTCTCATCTGCTGCTCGCCACGTTCCCATCCGCCTAAAACATCAGCCATTTTATACACGGATGCTGCAACCTTTTCAAAATGTTTTGCCAAAAATTTTATCTGATTGGAATGCCCGGTAATATCGTCCGCCACTTTACTGAAATAGATACTTGCATTTTTTCTTCCGTCCGCAAGACAATCCATGGCATCTCCCTGACACATTAACTTTTCAACTAATAACGGCATAATTACACTTTCTGAAAATTCAGAATCATTCAAGATTGCTTTTTTCCATGCGTCATAAGCATAAATACCTTTTGCATATTTGCCATTTATCCGTCCTTCCAGGGCGGCAGCGGCATTGTCAGCTATATTTTTAAATGTAATTGCTTCATCGGAGCTTTCGCTTGTTGACATAACCGCTTTCGTATCCGTATTTTCCCACCACTTATCGGTAATAAAATAACCCGACTCATCCGTTTTAACACAGGAACCGTTTTCGGGATAATCCTGAAAAAAATTCCATCCTAACAAAGTTCTGCCGTTTTCCCGGTATCCTGTTATGATACAGGCTTCGGGAGGGCCGATAATTCCAAGAGCTATACAAGGGAAACCGTAGTCAATTTGCTCTTTCATAAATTGAATAAAATCTTCCTTTTTACTTTTTGCGGTACGGCTAAGAAGATTATATTTACAGCCTATAGCATTCAATCCTGTTTGATAAATTTTAGCCGGATCGTCATAGGTAAAAATAACATCCACATTTCCACCGTTCCATGATGTGGTATCCCAGACCAGCCGGAAAGCCGCTCCGCTTGCTGTCATTACATAATCATAATCCATATCCCTGCCAAGATAATTTGCGCACGCTTTCAGGCACATTGGATATGGGGTACAGCCAAAAGTTCCATAACCGACTTTGGGAACACCGTATAGAACGGCACTGTCTTCACTTATATGTTTCGTTTTTTTATCCATCATCCTTCTCCTCACTTTTTAATAATCCAATTCCGTAAACACCGGCACAAAGTCTAACCCTTCCCACAGCCGGCCGGCTTTTCCTGAACCCGGCCGGTGTCAGTCCCGTAATTCTTTTAAAAGCCCTTGTAAAGGTATCATGGTTTGTAAACCCGTATTTCATTGCAATATCAATCACATTTTGATCGGTATGCAATATATCAAATGCGGCATTGTTGATTTTCCTCGTCAGGATGTATTTTGCTAATGACATGCCGGTACGTTTAACAAACAAATCCCTGATATGGGCAAGTGAAAATCCTGTTTCATTTATAAGCCCGTCATAATCAAATTTTCCCTGCAGACGGTTTTCGACAAAAACAACAACCGACCAGACCGTTATAAAATAATCCAAAAATTATCACCTCTTAAATTATTCTTCATGATGTAATCTAATTGTACCATAACAATAAAAAAAGTCTCGATGTTTTTAAGGATATTCTTTGCAAAATAATTTTAATTTGTATTGCTTTCGGGTACGGTATCATTTAAACTAATCATAGCAGTTTCTGCTTCGTTTTATTTGATTACCTGAATATAGCAAAGTTGAAGCTCTATCAATCCTATCAGCTTCATTTTATGAATGAAAGTGATAACAGCCGGAAATAAAACGGCTATTTCGTGAACCAATGTTGAAAGGATTAGTATTTATTTTAGTCAGGAGAGGAATCTATGAAATCATTAGTACTTGCCGAAAAACCTTCCGTTGCCAGAGATATTGCCCGGGTGTTAAAATGCCAGAAAAAACTGCCCGGCGCTTTGGAGGGAAATCAATATATTGTCACCTGGGCGCTGGGACATCTGGTTACCCTGGCGGACCCGGAAGAATACGATAAAAAATATAAGGAATGGAAGCTGGAAGATTTACCCATGATTCCCGAGAAATGGGAGCTTATAGTAATCAAACAGACTTCCGGACAATACCATGCCGTAAAAAGCCAGCTGTTACGTGAAGATGTATCGGAAATCATCATTGCCACAGATGCCGGCCGTGAGGGAGAACTGGTGGCCAGATGGATTCTGGAAAAAGTGCGCTGCCGCAAACCTGTCAAACGTCTTTGGATTTCTTCGGTTACTGATAAAGCTATCACAGAGGGCTTTGCTCATCTAAAGGATGGCCGTAACTACAATACTTTGTATCATGCCGCCCAAAGCCGTGCCGAAGCTGACTGGCTGGTGGGAATCAATGCCACCCGCGCCCTGACCTGCAGATATAATGCCAGTCTATCCTGCGGACGTGTGCAGACCCCGACTTTGGCTATGATTGCACGGCGCGAAGAAGAAATCAGAAATTTCCGCCCGGAAGAATACTATGGGGTCGAATGTATGGCTGACGGTATCCGATGGACCTGGCAGAATTCTAAAAACGGAAGCTTTCGTTGTTTTCAAAAGGAATTAATGGAGACATTGTCACAGAATCTGAAGCATCAAAAACTAACCGTAAACGAAATAAATAAATCCGCTAAAAAAGCTTATGCGCCCGCCCTTTATGATCTGACCGAACTGCAGCGGGATGCCAACAGGCGGTTTGGCTTTTCTGCCAAGGAGACATTAAATATCATGCAGCGCCTGTATGAAAATCATAAAGTGCTTACCTACCCCAGAACCGATTCCCGGTACATTAGTTCCGACGTAGTTCCCACATTAAAGGAAAGGTTGAAAGCATGCGGTATAGGACCCTACAAGAAATTAGCCGGTCCATTAATCATGAAACCGCTTCAGGCCAATAGAACCTTCGTAGATGACAAAAAGGTCAGCGACCACCATGCAATTATTCCCACAGAACAATTTGTACAGCTGGAGCATATGACCAATGAGGAACGTAAAATCTATGATTTAGTTGTGCGCAGGTTTTTAAGTGTCCTTTATCCGCCTTTTGAATATGAACAGACCACCTTAAAAGCCACCGCCGAAGGACAGACTTTTATCGCAAAAGGGAAGGTCATTCATTCTCCTGGATGGAAAATTGTTTATGATACGGATATCTGGGAAGATAAAGAGGAAGAATCCGATGCCGCAGGCAGCTTATCCGACCAGGCCCTTCCTGAATTAAAAAAGGGTGAACAGCTAATTGTTTCCAATGTTACGCAAACAAGCGGAAAGACAAAACCGCCCGCCCGTTTTACAGAAGCCACCCTGCTTTCCGCTATGGAAAATCCTATAAAATATATGGAATCCACTGATGCGGGAGCAAGAAAAACTCTGGGCGAGACAGGAGGACTTGGAACCGTGGCCACTCGGGCCGATATTATTGAGAAGCTGTTTCACTCTTTTCTAATGGAAAAACAGGGGAATGAAATTTTAATTACATCAAAAGGAAAACAGCTACTTAAACTGGTTCCTGAAGACCTGAAAAAGCCGGAATTGACTGCCAAATGGGAGATGGAACTTTCCAATATCGCACAGGGGATACAAAAAGACAGTATTTTTATTAATGACATCCAAAAATATACGGAGGATCTCATTCAGGAAATCCGGCAAGGTGACGGCACTTTCCGCCACGATAATCTGACCAGTACCAAATGCCCCCGCTGCGGCAAACGAATGCTGGCCGTCAATGGGAAAAACGCCCGTCTTCTTGTTTGCCAGGACAGGGAATGCGGTTACCGTCAGACCATCGCAAGGCTGAGCAATGCCCGCTGCCCCAACTGCCATAAAAAGATGGAGCTAATCAATAAGGGGGAAGAGGAAACTTTCGTATGCTCCTGCGGTTACAAGGAAAAGCTTTCTGCCTTCAAAACCAGAAGAGAAAAAGAAGGTGCCGGCGTCAACAAAAAGGAGGTGCAGAAATATTTAAAATCCCAAAAAGAAGAGACTGTAAATACTGTACTTGGGGATGCGCTTTCCAAACTGAAGCTATAGAATAAGTTTATGAAACAGCTTTTTATCAGTTTTTATCGCCTTCTGCGCCGGCCGGCCTGATCAGAATATTGCTCTGCCCTTTCCCGTTTTCCGTTACGGTATAGGAGAGATTTCTTTTCTTCATTTCAAGATCTAACCAGGGCATTACGTGATCACAGAGGATCTCAAGCCGGTTAAAACGTACGGAATTTAAGAAGGGCAATAGGGCGGTCTTGGAGGAATAGGGCAGAGCGGAATTTTTTAACAGGTCGAAATCAAGGAAATAATTTCCCTTTATTTCAGTCTCAACCGGCGCCGTGGGAATATTGCTTAATTCCGTCTCGACATCGTTTAAGGCATCTATTTCCTTCAGAATACGGGAATATAACCCATCCAGGACAGACGGGTCAAAATCATCTATTTCGGAAAGGATAAATCCCGCATTATTGAATACATTATACACCAAACCCGTTATGGATTTGCCTGCTATGATTTTACAATTATCCAGATCCTTTATAACACCGGCCAGATTTTTTCTGATATCCGCCATACCGCCATGATACAGCCTGGGCAGTATTACCTCCTTCTCCTTTGTCCAGCTCTGCCGGGACTTGCGGTAAACAGATAACTTTCTTGCATCCTTTATCTCTGATAAGCGGTCGTCTTCATCCAATATAACCGCAATGATTTTCTGCATAACCCACCTGCTTTCTTTCCCAATGCCTAAACCTAACGTTCATTCATGCCTATAGGTCAAAACCCATATTATAAGTTTTATTTATTGCAAAGATTATATTCTATATGAAATGACTTATCAAGTATTTTTTTTAATACCTTAAAAATAGCATTTTTATCCCCGGTCTTTAACGGATGCACTTTACCATGTCTTCATAGGAGGCGGCCGGGAATTTATCCAGCAGATGTTTTATGATTTCCTGTTTTGCTGTTTTCCCGTCTACCTGGTAAGCGGACCTGACATGGTCTTCACCGAACAGCTTCTCCGATAAGGAGTAAACTGCAACCGGCCAGCCGTATTCCTCATTTTTCTTATTCCGCTTTCTCCTAAAATCACGGACGGTTATATAAGTCTGCATCTGCAGCAGTGCCATTGCCCCCTCGAAGCCTTTTTCACCGCCCGCACCAAAACCGGCCAAAGCCCTTAATTCATAGGACGGAAGTTTTTCATACTCCGTCAGGGCATCTATTATTTTTTTACATTTCCTGGAGGCCAGTCCATCTTCATATCTGCTGTCGAAATCATATCCGTCCCGCCGGTAGGAGGCAAATAAAGGATACCATTGCCTGGACACAAAACCGGCTTTATTATTAAATAATTTTCCGTATGCAACCTTTCCTTCAGAGGCAATAATTTCCCGCCATTCCCAGGGATCCTCTTCCCTGCTGCCGCTCCACCAGGAAGCTGCCAACGTACATTCTTCCACGGAAAACCCCTCTATGCTATTCTTAAATTAATTAATTCCGTCAGTCCCCTGTAACTTTTAATCCTATCCCTATTATCCTGGTCCAATCCTTCCATTGTCCATTTACCATCAACCGTAATCATATGTTTTCCTCCGTTAATTCAATCAATAATTCCTGTACTTACCATACTTCCTATTATATCAAAATAAATCTAAAAATTGAAGAGCCATAATGACTCAACCTTACGATAGCCAACACCTATTTCTGAAAAAATCCCTTTTTAAGTTCGTTTTTCAGGTTTTTTCTGCTCATCATTCAAATTGATACCAGCATTCCGCTATCATTATTTCGCTAATTCAGTACTGCAATTTCGTTGTACATTCTGATTTTTCTACTAAAATCCAGTTTCATATTAAAATGATTGACAATTCTGAAAAAAAGTAATAATATGAACATAAATTCAATGAATTTATATTCATTTCTTGATAAAAGGAGAAACCTATGAGCGCTAAAATAAGGGATATACAGAAAATTGAACGAAAATCAGAAATACTGAAACAGGCGTTAAATCTGTTCCTTACAAAAGATTATAGTACGACAACAATTGCAGATATTGCCCAAGCCTGCAATATGAGTACAGGCTTGCTTTTTAATTATTTTGACTCTAAAAAGTCTTTATATGATGAACTGCTGGATATTAGTTTTAACGAATGCGCAGGAATTGAAGAACACCTTGATTCTGACGCTTCCCCGGAAACTATACTCTTTCATCTATGTGAATTTATTATTAACTTAATCGAAGATAAACCAGAATCGGCAAAAATGTTCATGCTTGTAGAACGGTCCTGGAGAAAAAAAATAACTGCCAGCAAAAAAACAGGCAAGAAAGATTCCAGAGTTAATATTATCCAAAAAACCATTACTATTGTAAAGTCCGGGCAGGAAGCAGGAGTCTTTCGTGAAGGAAATACGAAAGCATTGGTATATTCCTTCTGGGGCGCCATTATCGGGTTTGCGGAGGATATTGCCTACAATCCGAAAAAATATGATGCAGATGCAGGGTGGATTATCAAACTATTAAAGTGAAGGAGAAGTAAAATGGAATTAAATCATAATACCGGAAAGCCTGAAATGCCCAAGATACTTATGGTGAATGTGCCTTTTGCAGGACACACAAACCCAACCTTAGGTCTGGCACAGCAACTGGTTAATAAAGGATGCACCGTCACCTACATCCATGCACCGGATTGGAAAGAACGAATAGAACAGACAGGCGCTAAGTTTGTTCCATACGATAATTTTCCTCTTAAAATAAACAAAAACTTCCTGGCCTACAAAGCCTACGGAGGAGCCATACGGACAGTGAAACGGCTTGGACCTTCCCACGATGTCCTGATTTATGAGATGCTTTTTTCTCCGGGAAAGACATTAGCTGATAATTTAGGGATACCCTCCATACGTCTGTTTTCAACATTTGCCCTCAATATCTCTATTTTAAATGAATATTCCAAAAGCGGCGGAATGCATTTTACCAGTTTTGGAAGCATACCATTCTTGTATAAAGCTGTTTCCCGCTTCCTGTGCAGGAAACTCGGACTGAAATCGGATGATATATTTAAAGAAATCACAGAGAATGGTCCTGAGCTGAACTATGTATATACTACCAAAGATTTTCAGATAAACGGTACAGTATTTCAGGAA
>JAATFT010000033.1 GCA_015655075.1 Clostridiales bacterium
AACGACTTCAGGCTCTTCTTGTATCGCGTTTCAATCCGGCCGAGTCAAGTATAATAAAGTTCGCAGTTTCGTAAAGGTATAGAAAAACCATTGGGACTCCGATAAAATGAACGATGTCGAGATATTCAAAGAAAGATTTGATATCCGACGGCTCATGGAAAGAATACCTCAGGTCTCACAGATTTGCTGTTGAAATGTATATAAGCCGAATCCGAATAATTATTTATTTTTGCATCCGCAAGCGTTTTCTTAAGCGGCATAACTTTCTCATCAGCAAACCGCTTGCTGAAAAAATGATAAGGAGGTGTAGCATGTTTTTACTAATGAGCATAATTCTGTATCGTCGTCTATTATGAGTATTTTATTCATCATGAGTTTTTCCTCTTATACCGTTTATCTTCAGGTTTCGTTGCATCTTTTGGTATGAGGATTGACTTTATAGACACGAGGTTTCTTTTCCTTTGGTGCCTGTTTTTCTTTATTCTGATTTTTTCTAAATTTCATTATTGAATCTTCTTTTCTCATTTTTTGATTCGTCCTGCTCCGACTATATGCTGTTGCCAGTAGGAGCTTGTTAAGTCGGCATAACTGATAGGATCTCCTGCGTGAAACATTCGGTTATTGCCTAGATAAAAGTGTGGCTATTTGTCCGTAGCAGGTTCTTTCTTAGGTGGTTGTGGATTTTTAAAAGAGTTAGAGTTTTTCATCAATACAATATCATCAGCCTTGATATACCAATCTACATCCACCCCTTGAAAGGTAGCAGTAGCGACAGTGTCCGCAATCGGATTGATGATTTCCACCCGTGTGTTATAGTCAAATTCTTTCAAAGGAACACTGGCTGGAATACTCACTTGTATCATGCGTTCTTGTCCTTTAGATTTAAGGTCATAGGTATGTTCCTTGATTTCATCTGATACCGTACCATCTTCATTTTGTACTCGTACTTCACGACGGAGTGCAGAGAATTTCAATTCCCCAAACGTAGCGTCTTTATTTAATACAATGCCATTAGGTAATCTCATAATATTTCCTCTCTTTCTTTATTCTTTAATCATGTCATCAGTATGCAAAATATAATTGGTAAAACCACGAGTGCCGATTTTATAGCCCTTTGTGGTAATACGTGGATTGATTAACTTCACACGTTCCTCAAAGGCGAAATGTTTTTCCCCAGCTTCAGCAGGAAGTACCACTACAATATCATCTGCCCTTTGAACGTCAGAGTAGAGGTTATAGCTTCGAGATAAGACGGTTAGTTGTCCGTTGATTCTTCGCTGTTCGATTTTATCCTCGCCAGCGTATTCCAAATTTCCAAAAGTTTTCTCCATGTCGGGAATCACAAATTTAAGTTCCATATTTTTACCTATCCTTTCTGTTTTATGGTTGAATGAATCTTATTTGTTGTGGTCATACACGGTGGGGAACGACCTTTAGTTTCTTGTTTTGGTGTTTTCGTAGTATCACGTCCTTTCAAAATTGGGTAAAAAAATAGACACCTCATTTTTGAAGTGTCTACCTTTTACATATTCAATTTTTTATTGGAAGTATCTGTGTTTCTTCTCTTTTCAAGGATAAATCGTCGTATCAAAGCTCATTCATAAGTAGTAAATTGATTGGTTTTGTCCTTGATAAAGTTTGATAAGTCCAGTGTTTATACGGATAATTCGATTTTCATACTATTTTAATAACAAAAAGATATTGACATCGACATAAAATAAGTGTACTATATAACTAGTTCACTAATGACAAAGTGCAGCGAGCAGTTTTTAGAATACTTAACCCTACAAGTAAGTTCCCCGCTTCTTAGCGAAGCGTAAGCGGTGGGTTTGTGACTTACTTGTTTCGGTCGGAGAGTGGGCTCCGACTGAAATACCAGCATAGCAGGTATGGTTATGAGCAAGTAGCACAGGGGGAGTTTCTGAGAGTACTCTATTAAAGAAAGGAGGAAGCGAATGGAATTTGACAATAATATTCCAATATATCTTCAGGTTATTCATGATATAAAAAAGGATATGGTGAACGGTGTTTTGGCCATGGGAGAGAAGCTTCCGTCCGGGAGGGAACTGGCTTTCAAATATAAAATAAATCCCAATACCGCAAACCGTATTTATAAGGAGATGGAAGCGGAAGAAATATGTTTTACAAAAAGAGGGCGGGGCACCTATGTTACGGAGGATAAAGAAAAAATGAAAAATGTCAGGGAAGAGATGGCGGGTTCCCTCCTTGCCAATTTTTTTGAAGGCATGAGGCAGTTAGGATTTACAAAAGAAGAGGTAATACAATTGCTGGAAAATAAATATGATGCAAACAATAAACAGTAATTCATTGGGAATTTCCATATCCCAGAACAATAGGAAATGGCCTGATAAGGAAGAGATTCAGTTAAAATCGGCAGCCGCCTCCGGCGGATGTGCCCAATATGCATAATAGGAGTGTGAATATGATATTACAATGTAATGATCTGGTTAAAAAGTACATCAACAAAACAGCAGTAAACGGCATTAATTTTGATGCGGAAAAAGGCAAAATCTATGCTTTGCTCGGGCCTAACGGAAGCGGTAAAACTACCCTCATGAAAATAATCGCGGGATTGGTAAAACCAACCAGCGGCACCCTTACGTATAAAGGAAACCCAATCGGGGTGGAATCCAAGAAAAGAGTGGCATATATGTCTACGGAACCGTTTTTCTATAATTTTATGTCCGTGGAAGACGTGGGTAAATATTATAAGGATTTCTTTGAGGATTTTGATGTAAAGCGTTATGAAGAATTAATTGAAAGAATGGAATTGGGAATGAAGGATAAAACAAAAACCCTGTCCTCCGGTCTGGCGGCTAAGCTGAAAATAGCGGCTACCCTGGCCAGAAAAGCCGAACTCTATATGCTGGATGAGCCGCTCAATGGAATTGATATTATAGCAAGGGAAAAGATTATTAATACGATACTGGAATCTGCAAGGGAAGATTCCAGCATGTTAATTTCCAGCCATTTGGTGGATGAACTGGAAAAGATTATAGACAATGCGGTGTTCATAAAAAACGGCTCTGTCGTTTTATACGGCGATGCAGAAGAACTGCGTGCCTCCCATGGCAAATCAATTGTAGAATTATACAAGGAAATCTATGCATAAAAGGGAAATGTGAAGAAAAAGACATCTTCCTGTTATTCTTAAGATGCCGCTTAGCGGCATCATGACGGGAAGGTTGAAAGAAAAAATAATACGAAGAAAGGCAAATGCAATGGGTGAAAAAAATGTTAAAATTAATGAAATATGAATTTAGAAAACAGGCGTTTTCAAAGCTTATCATTTTAATTTTAGTGGGATTAATCGAAATATTATTCTTTTTTGGGGTAGTAACGGACAATGAAGAAATGATAGCCGTTGCTATGGGATTTTTAGCTATATTTACAGGAGGTGCGCTATTTTTCCTGGCGTTTGAGTCCATCCTAACTTATTCAAACGACCTAAAGCAGAAAAGCAGCTATATGCTGTTTTTAACGCCGAATACCAGTTACAGTATTGTAGGCGCCAAAGTTTTATCAGCAGGGCTTCAGATTATCCTGGCAGGCATAGTCTTCTTTGTCATATTTGCAATAAACGGCGGAGTGCTGATTGTAAAATATGATGCAATTGCGGAGGTGAAGAAGATGATATTACAATTGGCAGATCAGTTTTTTCAATTAAAAATTAGATTTACTGACATAGCGTCCGTTGTTGGACAAGTGATAATAAGCTGGATCAGTACAATAACAGTTGCATTTTTCTCAATTACTTTAAGTACAACGTTTTTAGCCAACAAAAAGTTTAAAGGTATGGTAAGCTTTATTATATTTATTGTATTAAATGTATTATATAATAAAATTACCGATTTGATTCTTGGTGATGTTACAAAGTATTCGGCCAATGTCAGCACCTATTTTATCGGGAATAGTATCATTTTGCTTGCCGCCATTATTCTCACCTATATGGGCACCGCATGGATGCTTGATAAAAAGGTAAGTGTATAACATTTGTATTATCTGGTGCGACGTCAAAAATATTTGTATTTTGACGTCGCAGGCTATTCATATCAGGGTGAATCATCACAATTTCTTAAAAGAACAGATGATTTGCCCTAATTCTTTAGTTTTAAGCTCGGGGTGTTTCATTTAGGCTAAGCAGACATCACAGGAATAAGCTTAGGAGTGTTAAATATATCCGCCGTTATTGAGAGCCTCAGAAAGAGAAAAGAATCAGATACCGGTTAAATAGAGACAGCCGGATTCAAAAAACAGGACTGACGATTCCTGTTAACCCTGTTTTTAAAAGTAAACACACTCCAGGCAGCGGAAAGGCGGGCAATTTTCGTGCTAATGTATGGAAACAATCACTCAACGCTTTTCAGCGAAGCCACCATATCAATGCTTTTGAATTTTCGCCCCATGACATAATTAACAAGCATTGTGAATGCAAGCATAAAAACGAAACCTACAGCGATGCTGAAAACAGCAATTAACGGCGAAATTTCCAAATCCGGCGTTGTCGCCTGATCAAGTATGGCGCGAAGCAGCAAAGTGCCGATGATGTAGCCAAAAGGCAACCCAAATACGGTAATCCAAATGTTTTCGCGCAGTACCAGCCTTTTCATCTCATTTCTATGAAATCCCAAGACTTTCAGCGTCGCAAGCTCACGGGTTCTCTCATAGTAGTTCATGCGCCCAAGTACCATCATAACGGCAAAGGCAAGCAGGCCGGAAAACAAAATTAATATAACTTGAAAACCCTGCAAACTTTCTAAAACAATCAGCATGTTGTCTCGCATTTCTTCCTTTGTTTCGACCAGTGAAATTCTCGGATCACTTTTCAGTTTATTTAAGTCAAGCTCCTGCCCGTTTATCAGCAGCGTCCTTACAAGGAACGGGAGGTCTGATACCTTTGAAAAAGCGGTTTTACCTATATAGACTTCATTTCCCACAGGAAAATCCACAATACTCGCAACTTTCAGTGCGATGACTGTTCCATCCAGGCTTTCTGCCGTGACCGTATCACCTACATCCACATTAAGAGCGTTCGCCATTCTTGGAGTGATCAGCGCCCCGTCCTCCGGCAAATGGACTGCGTTGCCCTCTGTGTCCTTGAAGTTGAGGCTTTTTTGCCTATCATCCATCACGACAAGATAGGGGCTCTGTACATTGCCGCCTTCACCATACAGATAAACGCTGAACGCCATTGTCGCATCGATATTCCGTGCACTGTTCAGCATATCATAAATATCGGAAAGCTGTTCGCCGGTCGAGGGAGTTCGGAGCTTGATTTCCAAGTTATACTGTACTGTTTCATCAAATGCCTTGTCGAGCATCGCGTTAATAGAATTCATCAGCCCGAAGCCACACAGAATCAGGGAAGTGGAGCCGATAATGCCGACAAGCCCCATGAGCATCCGCACCTTGTTACGGAACAGGTTTCTTGTCACGATTTTTCCGCTGAAACTTAAGCTGCGCCAAAATGGTGCGATTCGTTCCAGCAGAATCCGGTGACCATGTGCCGGCGGCTTTGGCCGCATCAGCGCAGCAGGTGTCAATTTAAGTGATTTACGGCAGGAGAGCATTGTTGCACCGCAGGTAACCGCCGCCACGCAGAGTACCGACATGAAGAAGTGCGGCGTAAAGGGCGTGACACCGGTCGCTTCTATTGTGTAATAGGTAATCCCAATGCTGTACAGGGATTCTGCAATCAGGTATCTGGCAATGACCCATCCCAAAATCATGCTTGGAATGGTGATCAATCCCCCCAAAAGCGCGTATCGTCCTGTGATTTTCTTTTTGGAGTAGCCTAAAGAACGAAGTGTTCCCAAATGCTGGCGCTGATTCTCCATCATGCGGGATACGGTAATCCATGTCACAAGGGCCGCCGTCAGAAAAAAAGCGATGGAAAACAATAGCCCAATTTGTTTTACACCGGTCATAGCGTCTGCAACCTTTCGGTAGCTTGTCTGATGATGGCGGCTGAGAATATTGGTGCCTTCAAACGTTTCACGTACTTTATTCGAAATTTCTTCTTGTGAAAGATTTGCTCCTTCATGGACAGTCAGGATGATTTCATTGAAAGCAACGTCCGGTAAAGAGGAAGCGTTTGTGTAGGCAAATCCATATTTGTGGTAGTCGGGAATGGTTAAACCTTCCGGTGCATAGTAGACGTACTCCACATCGCGGACAATCCCTTTGATCAGCCATTGCGTCTGCCTGTCATCTTCTCCCGTTGTAATCCTATCGCCGACAGACAGTCCGTGGGCCTGGGCAAAGCGGTTGTCAAGCAAAAGGGCGTTTGTTTCACTTCCGTCCAGCTTGCTGCCGTCCAAAAGCTCCGGCATATTGATTATGGCCGCTTCATCAACTGCATGTATATGAAGCACCGCGCCTGAGGCACCGGGCAGTGAAATGTCGGTTACTTTCCGGCGCTGTGCCTCTTGGATTTCGGCCAAAGACCGTATGTTATCCAAGTCGGAAGCGGAAATTTCCGCTTTATAAATCCAGTAATCAGCAAGATTTGCGCGCTTGTAATAATCGGCCACTTCATTTTCAACCGTACTCACATACAGGTTTATGCCGCTAAACAGGGCAATCCCCAGCGAACATATGCACACGATCGCAAAAAATGACCAGCGGTTTTCCCTCGTGTCCCGAAAAACCTTCTTTTGAAGCATATCTACCATTTGATTCCCTCCAAATCCGCGAGAGATTCCTGTACGCTTTCCCTGACCAACTTGCCGTTTTTCATTTCAATCAGCCGGTTGGCAATCGGCACCAAAAGAGAATTGTGTGTGACGATAATCACGGTTTTTCCCATCTTGCGGCTTATGTCGGACAAAACCCCGAGAATGGTTTTGCCCGTTTCGGTATCCAATGCGCCGGTAGGCTCGTCGCAGAGAAGCAAGTCCGGGTTTTTGCAGACAGCCCTCGCAATTGCGACGCGCTGCTGCTCGCCGCCCGAAAGCTGCGCCGGAAAATTATGAATCCTATCTTTTAAGCCTACAATCCGTAAGGCTTCCTCCGGCTCCAGCGGCGATTTGCATACCTGCTTTGCAAGCTCGACATTCTCGACGGCAGTCAGATTCGGTATGAGATTGTAGAACTGAAAAACGAACCCGATTTTGTAACGCCGATAGTCGGTCAATTCTAAATCATTCATCGTTGTAATGTCCTGCTCCGCAAAAAGTATTTTCCCGGAGGTAGCAGTTTCCATGCCTCCCAACAGGTTCAGCACGGTGGTTTTACCCGCCCCGCTGGGACCGAGTATGATGCAAAGCTCACCACTGCCGACCCTAAACGATACCTGATTTGCCGCGCGAATGCTCACCTCGCCCATCTTGTAATCCTTACTCACGTTATTAAAAATAATATCCGCCATGTCTACGCCTCTTTCAATATATGAACTATAATTTCTTTTGTGGTTCATATATTACCATATTCGGCATTGACGTGTCAAGGGGTTTGTGTTAAAATATGTACATTAAAGGTTTTTATAGTTCATAATTATAGAGGTGATTTCATTGGACGGTTTTGAAAGAAGAAGAAATGATAAGAAAAAAGCCATCATGCAGACGGCTTTGAAGTTGTTTGATCAATATGGGTTTGACAGGGTAACGGTAACCGAAATTGCGGAAAAAGCGCATGTTTCTAAGGTTTCCGTCTACAAATTTTTTGAGAGCAAGGACAACCTCCGGCGTATCATCATAAAGGATATGCTGGATGGAAGCATCGAAAAAATAAAGGCCCTGCTTGAAAAAGAGGGGAACTTCATTGATAAAGTTGAGGAATATATTCAAATCCGAACCTGGTATTATGGCGAATATAGCTTGCAATTCTTTTTTGACGCCATTGAAAGCGACCCAGAGCTCCGGGAATACCTCGATGATTTCAACGCCGCCAATAAACGGTTTTTTATGACATTCATAGAGGATGGTAAACGTTCCGGCGTTTTTTCGCCGGATGCATCCGACACCGCTATCGAGATCTATATTGATATGATTCAAACGTATTTATTGCATAACAGGGAAATCCGGAACAGGATTGAGCGCAATCCCAAATTAGTGCGGGAGCTCAATATGCTATTTATGGATGGGTTGATCAGGGGAAAAGATATTGATCCTTTAGTTAAATGATTTCTTAGAAATTCTGGCAGTTTCCAGCTGCGACTTGTACAGGCAGCGAAGTTCTCTCATTAAAATGACATCATAGTAATCTGAATTCCTGCTACAGAAAAATGTCTTATCTGATGGAAGGCTCGGGTTTTGTAAGATTTTAAGGTTCCAAAACTAAGCTCGAAGTTTCTTAGTCGCTGCATAGCAGTTTCAATAAGTTCTTTTTTCAATATCTGTTCCATATATACCTCCATAAAATAAATTTGACTGCTGTCAATTTAAATATCATGTATAAGGCCTTGGAATTATAAAGAAAGAAAAATGGGATTGACAAATATAACACAGACTCGTATTATAAAATTCGGATTAAATTATAGGTAATATAAAAAATGATAACAGCAATATATAAAACGGGAGTCAAAAACGGAAAGGCATGGATGTTATATGATTTATTTAGATTATGCGGCTAATACACCGGTAGACAAAGAGGTATTGGATACATTTTATGATATTTCTTTAGAATATATAGGCAATCCTAATTCACCCCACAGTTTAGGCAATAAGGCAGGGCTGCGGATGGAACAATCCACGAAGCAGATTGCGGGTCTGCTGGGAGCCAAAGAAAACGAAGTAATTTATACCTCGGGAGCCAGTGAATCCAACAATCTGGCCATAAAAGGCATAGCAAACAGTTATAGGAGATATGGAAAACACATTATTACCACATATTTGGAGCATGCCTCCGTGACCGGTCCGGTGACTGCTTTGCAAAATGATGGTTTTGAAGTGGATTTTGTTAATCTGACGGAGAACGGGCAGATAGATTTAGAGCATTTGAAAGAGTTGATAAGAGAGGATACCATACTGGTTTCCGTTTGTCTGGTGGACAGTGAAGTAGGAACCATACAACCGGTCGGCGATATCAGCAGAATTATGGAAGGTAAATCTCACTGCTTTTTTCATGTGGATGCCACCCAGGGGGTGGGTAAGATACCGGTGAGCTTTAAAAATATGGATCTAATGACATTTTCCGGCCATAAGTTTTATGGGTTAAACGGGTGCGGCGTACTGATAAAAAAGGAATCCGTTATGCTGGAACCCTTGATTCACGGAGGATTGAGTACTACAACCTTCCGCAGCGGGACCCCCATGCTTGCGCTTGGAGCGGCTACGGAAAAAGCGCTTACCATAGCTTTAGATAATCTTACCTCCCGCTATGATTATGTGAAGGCGTTCAACATAAAATTACGCGAGGCATTCAAAGCTTATAATAATATTAAGATAAATACCCCCGCGGAAGGTTCCCCCTATCTATTAAATATCAGTATAAAAGGGGTAAATACCAATCAACTCCAGAACGAGTTAAGTAACAGAGGTATTTGTGTGGCTACCAAATCCGCCTGCTGTGCGCCTAGTACGGTATCCAGGCCGGTATATGCGATGACAAAGGACAGAAAGCTGGCGTTATCCACCTTGCGTATCAGTTTAAGCCATTTAACGACGGAGGAAGAGATTAATTTATTTCTGGATTGCTTTAAACAGGTATTACAGGTGAAACATAAGTCATAACGGGTTTATACGGCTTTCATGAATCTGGAGGCGGTATCGGCGTATAATTAAAGAGGTTAGACGGGAGCGGATTATGGAAAATTATATAGATGTGGAAAGAAGTATAATAAAAAAATTCCGGAAAGAAATATGGAGAAAATTCATTACGGCGGTGAATGAATACCAATTGATACAGGAAGGGGATAAAATAGCCGTATGTATATCCGGAGGTAAGGATTCCATGCTTCTGGCAAAATGTATGCAGGAGCTGCAAAGACATGGAAGGGTTAAATTTGACATTGTGTTTCTGGTCATGAATCCCGGCTATAATGAGTATAACAAACAGGTTATATTAAATAATGCAGAGTATTTAAATATTCCCATCCACATGTTTGAAACCGATATTTTTAATATCGTTGCGGCAGTGGAAGAGTCACCGTGCTATCTGTGTGCAAAAATGCGCAGGGGATATCTTTATAAACATGCAAAGGGACTGGGCTGTAATAAAATAGCCTTGGGCCATCATTTTGACGATGTGATTGAAACCGTTTTAATGAGTATGTTTTACAGCGGCCAGATGAAAGGGATGATGCCGAAGCTTCACAGCACCAATTATGAAGGCATGGAATTGATCCGGCCGCTGTATATGGTAAAGGAAGCGGATATCATTGCATGGAGAAAATACAACAGCCTTCAGTTCATCCAGTGTGCCTGCCGTTTTACGGAAAACTGCATGCTGGGGGATAACGGCAGAGGTTCCAAACGTCAGGAAATGAAGGAATTAATTAAGAAATTCAGACAGACGAACTCTATTATCGATATGAATATTTTCAGAAGTATCCATAATGTAAATTTAGACACTCTGATAGGTTATCAAAAGAAACACGAAATGCATAGTTTCCTGGAGGATTATGAGAGGGATACCGCCGCGGCAAATTCTGAAGATGATTAGAGTAAGGAGTAAGGTGTAAGGGTTATATTATCTACAATGATAAAAGAATACAGAAAATAAGCAGGAGAAGTCATGACAAAACGAGATTTTAATTTTTATTTACCGGAGGAATTGATTGCCCAGGATCCGTTAGAGGACCGCGCCGGCTCAAGGCTGTTGGTTCTTAATAAGGATACCGGAGAAACGGAACATAGAATATTTAAGGATATTATAGATTACCTGGAACCGGGGGATTGTCTGGTAATAAACAATACTAAGGTAATACCTGCCAGACTGATTGGCCAAAAGGAGCAAACCGGGGCTAGGTGTGAAATTCTCCTGCTTAAGAGGCAGGAAAATGATACATGGGAAGCACTGGTAAAACCGGGTAAAAAGGCCAGGGTCGGTACCAAAATAAGCTTTGGAGGAGGCTTATTGACAGGCGAGATTATTAAGATTGTAGAGGAAGGCAACCGGATAATAAAATTTTATTATGAAGGTATCTTTGAAGAAATCCTGGATCAGCTGGGACAAATGCCTCTGCCGCCTTATATTACCCATCCGCTGAAGGATAAAAACCGTTACCAGACCGTATATGCGAAACTGGAAGGCTCGGCTGCGGCACCTACGGCAGGCCTGCACTTTACAAAAGAATTATTGGAGCAGATTGAGGATAAGGGAATTATCATAGCCAATGTTACACTGCATGTGGGACTTGGAACCTTCCGGCCGGTAAAAGAAGAGGATATATTAAAACACCATATGCATTCGGAATTTTATCAAATTGAACCATCGGAAGGGGAGAAAATAAATCGGATCAAAAAAAACGGGGGCAGGATTATTTGCGTGGGTACCACCAGCTGCAGAACCGTGGAATCGGCGGCGGATGAAAACGGCTTTGTAAAACAGGGAAGCGGGAATACGGAGATATTTATTTATCCCGGATATGAATTTAAGGTGCTGGATGCTTTGATCACCAATTTCCATCTGCCGGAATCCACGCTGATTATGCTGGCGTCGGCTCTTGCGGGAAGAGAGCATATCCTGAAGGCCTATGAATTGGCGGTAAAGGAACGTTACCGCTTCTTCAGCTTTGGGGATGCCATGTTTATTGTTTAACTGCGTATCAATCCTTTTAAATCCCAATAAAAACCGGGATAAGATATGTCTATGCATTCGGCTTTCAATATTTCGGTTTCACCTTCCGCGGCCAGTGCGGCAATGGCAAAGGACATGGCAATCCGGTGATCCAGTTTGCTGTCGATTATCCCGCCTTTAAGAGATTTTCCTCCATCGATAATCATTCCGTCCTCCGTGGCCGTAGCCTTGGCACCCATCAGGGATAAATTCCGGACCATGACGTCAATTCGGTTGGATTCCTTCACCTTAAGCTCGGCCGCATCCTTTATTACGGTTTTACCCTTGGCAAAGCATGCCATAACTGCAATGACAGGCAGTTCGTCAATAAGGGTCGGGATAAGGCTTCCGTCAATTTTTGTCCCCTTTAATTCACTGTGACGGACCAGGATGTCCCCCACTGCTTCGGAATCTGTATTACGGATATTTTCTATTTCGATCTGAGCACCCATTTGCCTGCATACCCTTAAGATACCGTCCCTGGTTGGATTAATACCCACATCTTTAATCAGAATCTTTGAACCTGGAATAATCAGGCCGGCGGCTATAAAATAGGCGGCTGAAGAAATATCGCCGGGAACTGTAATTTTTGCCCCGCGGAGTCTGGGCTCCGGCAGGATAGTCGCCGTGGTGCCCTGATTCCTTATGTCCGCACCCAGCATACGCAGCATTAATTCCGTATGGTTTCTGGATACATAAGGCTCCGTCACGGATGTAGGTCCGTCGCCATACAGACCGGCCAGTAAAACTGCGGATTTAACCTGGGCGGAGGCCACCGGAGACTGGTAAGGGATACCGTGGAGCGCACCTTTTCGGCCCTTTATCGAAAGGGGAGCACAGCCATTATTGCCTATACTCTTTATATCTGCGCCCATTCGGGTTAAGGGGGTTATTATCCTGTCCATGGGGCGTTTTTTTATGGAATCGTCCCCCGTTACAGTAGCGGAAAACGGCTGGCCGCATAAGATGCCGGACATCAGGCGCATAGTAGTACCGCTGTTGCCCACATCCAGGGCATCCGCAGGCTGTTTTAAGCCGTAAAGCCCTCTGCCGGAAACCACCACCCGGCCGCCGGAAGGGTCTTTTTCTATAGAAATTCCCATATTTTGAAAGCACCTTATTGTGGACAAACAATCGGCTCCGCCTAGAAAATGGGTTATTTCAGTGATCCCTTCCGCCAAAGCACCCAGCATGACGGCTCTGTGGGAAATGGATTTATCACCGGGGACCGTAATTTCACCTTTTAATGCATTTGCTTTTTGTAATATCATTTTCAAACTCCCATCCTCCGATCATTCATAGGTTTACTACCTTTCGTAAACAGTATAACGGTATTTTTTTAATAGTTCAACTGCCAGCAGGGAAGACTCTTCCTCATAAAATTCAATCCGAAGCACACCCTGCTGGAATTCCCTGTTATGAATAATGCCGATATTTTTTATATTGATCCGGTTGGTGGCCAAAAGAGTGGCAACGGTAGCAATAGCGCCGGCTTCATCCACAATGTCCAGATAGATCTCAAATACCTTCTTCATCATTCCGGCGGCTTTACCCGGAATTAAATCCCTGTATTCGCCGGCCGTATGAAAGAACTGGTAAAGATAATTCTCATCCATCCGTTCCAGTGCGTTGGAAAATGCTTTTAAGTAAAGGATATATTGATTGAGAAAATGTTTTATGCTTTCCGTATTGGTTAAACAGATATTCTGCCACATAACGGGGGAGGAGGACGCAATGCGGGTAATATCCTTAAAACCGCCGGCAGCCAGGGTGCGCATTTTTTCAGAGGCATCGTCGGAATCCTTTACCAGATTTACCAGGCCTGCGGCAATAATATGGGGCACATGACTGATGGCCGCAGTGATGTCATCATGTTCTTTTGGGCTTAAAATCAACGGGATAGCGCCCATTGACTGAACAATTTCATATAGCTTATTCAGCATTTCAGGCGGGGTTTCCTCCGTAGGAGTTAATATATAGTAAGCATTCTTAAAAAGCTTACTATGGGAATTTTGGTAACCGGTTTTTTCTGAACCGGCCATGGGATGCCCACCGATAAACTGATGGTTTAAGCTCAATTCTTCTACCGCGGTATGTATATTTTTTTTAACGCTGCCCACATCGGTTAAAATACAGTCGGGCTTAATTATATTCTTTAACCGGGATAAATAAGAGATATTGGATAATACGGGAGCACATAAAAATATAATATCGCAGGAGGGAAAACCTTCCTCCAGATCATAATAAATATGATCCAGCACCCTAGCCGAAACTGCGTCCATAAGACCGTTCCCTGTTTTATTCTTATTATAATGAAAGGCGATTAAAGTGCTTTTTGGGTTAATTTCTTTTAATGCACGGGCAATGGAACCGCCGATTAAGCCAAAGCCAATAAAGCCTGCCGTTATATCATTCATATGCTATCTCCTGGGGGTTAGAACTTTTTACCCATTAAGGCGGCCAAAGGCCTGATCTTAGAACATAATTCCAGAAGCTCCTGGAAGGTAAGGGACTGCGGACCGTCGGAAAGTGCAATGGCCGGATTGGGATGGGTTTCAATCATGAGACCGTCGGCCCCTACGGCAACCGCACTCATGGCTAAGGGCTTTACATACATTCTCACACCGGAGGCATGACTGGGATCTACAATAATCGGCAGATGACTCTTGTTTTTTATAACCGGAACCGCACTGATGTCTAACGTATTCCGGGTAGCCGTTTCAAAGGTACGTATACCCCGTTCGCATAATACTACGTTGGGATTGCCTTCTGCAATAATATATTCGGAGGCGTTTAACCACTCGTCAATGGTGGCCGACAATCCCCGTTTTAGTAATACGGGGAGGCCGGTTTTGCCTGCTTCTTTCAGCAGATAAAAGTTCTGCATATTTCTTGCCCCGATCTGAAGCATATCCACATATTTTACCGCCGCTTCAATGGCTGCTAAACTGGTTACTTCACATACGACGGGGAGGCCGGTTTCCTCCCTGGCTTCTTTCATAAATTTAATACCTTCTTCTTCTAAGCCCTGAAAAGCATAAGGAGAAGTCCTTGGCTTATATGCGCCGCCGCGGAGAATATGGGCTCCGGCTTTTTTAACGGCATGGGCTGTTTCTATCAGCTGTGCCCTGCTTTCCACCGCACATGGACCGGACATGACAATTAATTCGTCCCCTCCGATGGATACGTTGCCTACTTTTATGACGGAAGGTTCCGGATGAAATTTTTTATTTGCCAGCTTATAGCTTTCCGTAACCGGGACAATTTTATCAACATCTTCGGCAATTTCAAGATTCTGATCCTGAAGCTTCGACTTATCGCCCACCACGCCGATGACGGTTACTTCCTTGCCGTTGGATATGTGGGCGGTAAGACCTTTTCCTTCAATAATTCCAGTAATGTTTTGGATGGATTCCCTTTTGGCATTTGGTTTCATTACAATTATCATATATACTTATATACCTGGACCTTTCTTAGTTGAAGTTATCTTCAAACCACGTAATTATGTATTAATTGACTGCTTTGGACGGCAGTTATGTATTGCTGACTTTCATTCTACCCTAAACCGGTTATTATGTCAATAGTGTAATACATTAAAGTGTAACAGTTTAAAGCGTAACGTTTTAATGTATAAAACTTAGATTTAAGAATCTGCGCCGGAGTCGGGCAAGCCAAGCTCTTTCTTGTCGAATAGGAAATGGCATCCTATTCGATAAAAAACCGGAAAAACCTGCCGGGGGATGCGCATGACGCTTGCAAGGTATGTGTCCCGAAGCGACCAAGCATCAGAATTTGTCACTGAAGTGACGGCGCGTCAACGCAGAGTTTGCTGCGCAAACACTTTTTTATTATAATGTTACACATTTTAATGTTTGATATAAATATATTTGTTAAACTGCTATAAAATAGTTGTAATATCTGACAGCTTTTAGTAAAATGTAGACATGGGGATTAAACTTAATATCCCGGTGGCATACAGTTTTAGGATGTAGAAAAATATTATGTAATGGAGGAAAAAAGGATGAATGTTTACACTTCAGAAAAGATTCGAAACGTTGTATTGTTAGGCCATGGTGGCTGTGGCAAGACTACTTTAGTCGAAGCCATGGCCTACACAACAGGAATTACAAAGCGTCAAGGTAAGGTAGAAGAGGGAAATACCATCAGTGATTATGATAAGGAAGAAGTGAAACGTCTTTTTTCAATCAGCACCACAGTGGTACCCGTTATTTGGGAGGATACCAAGATTAATATTTTGGATACTCCGGGTTATTTTGATTTTGTCGGGGAAGTGGAGGAAGCATTGAATGCTGCCGATGCTGCAGTCATTGTGATTGCTGCCAAATCTGGCGTGGAGGTCGGAACCATAAAGGCATGGGATTATTGTGAAAAGCATAACCTGCCAAGAATGTTTTTTGTTACGGATATGGATGATGATAATGCAAGCTATCGTCAGGTTGTTGAGGATTTAACTAATATTTACGGAAAAAAAATTGCCCCATTTCATATACCCATACGGGAGAATGAAAAGTTTGTCGGATTTGTAAATGTGGTTAAAATGGCCGGCAGGAGATTTACGGATACGGGTAAGTATGAAGAATGTGAAATCCCGGATTATTCCATGGAAAATTTAACCAAGTTTCGTGAAACTCTGCTGGAAGCGGTTGCAGAGACCAGTGAAGAATTAATGGAAAAATATTTTGCAGGAGAGGAATTTACCCAGGAAGAAATTTCTCTTGCACTTCGTAATAATGTAATAGATGGAAACTTAGTTCCGGTACTGATGGGTTCCGGTTTATATGCCCAGGGAGCGGCCATGCTTTTGCAGGCTATTGAGAAATATTTCCCGGCGCCGGATAAGAAGGAGATTACGGGAACGAATTTAAAGACCAGGGAAGCTTTTAAAGCGGATTATAATGAAAAACTACCCATGACGGCAAGAGTGTTTAAAACCATAGCCGATCCGTTCATCGGTAAATTTTCTTTATTTAAAATTTGCTCCGGTGTTTTAAAGTCCGATTCCGTAATTTATAATGCGGATAAAGATACGGAAGAAAAAGTTTCCCGACTCTATGTATTAAGAGGAAAGGAGCAGATGGAAGTCGGTGAACTCCATGCCGGAGACATCGGAGCCCTTGGTAAATTATCGGATACGGTAACCGGCGATACCCTTTCCACCAAGACGGCGCCCGTTATTTATGAACGTCAGGAAATGCCGAAACCTTATACCTATCAGCGTTATAAGACTAAAAATAAAGGGGATGATGACAAGGTATCCCAGGCTTTAGCCAAATTAATGGATGAGGATCTGACCCTTAAAGCGGTTAACGATAAAGAAAACAGGCAGACTTTATTATATGGTATCGGAGACCAGCAGTTAGATGTTGTGGTGAGTAAACTCCAGGCAAAATATAAGGTTGAGATAGATATTACAAAACCCAGGATACCTTTTAGGGAGACCTTGCGTAAAAAAGTCAGGGTGCAGGGTAAGTACAAGAAACAGTCCGGCGGACATGGCCAATACGGAGATGTGCACATTGAATTTGAACCTTCCGGCAATATGGAGCAGTCCTATGAATTTGTCGAAAAGATATTCGGCGGTTCCGTACCAAGGAATTATTTTCCGGCAGTTGAAAAGGGAATTGCCGAGTGTGTATTAAAAGGCCCCCTTGCCGGCTATCCGGTTGTGGGATTAAAGGCTACTTTAGTGGACGGCTCTTATCATCCGGTGGATTCTTCCGAAATGGCTTTTAAGATGGCAACCATTCAAGCTTTCAAACAGGGTTTTATGCTGGCCTCTCCGGTGCTTTTAGAGCCCATTGCTTCTCTAAGAGTAGTTATGCCGGATAAATATACGGGTGATATCATGGGTGATTTAAACAAACGCCGGGGCAGGGTACTGGGCATGAATCCCCTTCAGGGAGGCAAACAGGAAATATTGGCTGACGTTCCTCTTTCTGAAATATACGGTTATTCCACCGATCTTCGCTCCATGACCGGGGGGGCGGGGGATTTCTCCTATGAATTCAACCGTTATGAGCAGGCGCCGTCGGATATCCAGAAGAAGATAATTGAAGATAATGAGAAAGAATTAGCAGCAAGCGGTGAATAAGCGGAAACTGAAAATATTTTATTATAATTTTCAGAAAATTAAGGTTTTAAAAATACTGTGGGTACAAGGGGAATGGCTTGTACCCATGGTGTTTTTTGTACACTCCGAAATGTAAAAATAATAAAAAAGCAGGTGCAATAGGTATGCTGTTAAGCATTTTACTGGTAGATGATGAAGAAGAAGTCAGAAAGAGCATTGTTAAAAAAATTGAGTGGGAAAAAATGGGGTTTCAATTGGCGGGGATGCCGAAAACGGGGAGGAAGCTTTAGAGTTGGTTGAAAAATTAGAGCCGGATGTGGTATTAACTGATATCAGGATGTCTTATATGGATGGATTGGTTCTGGCAGAAAAACTTAAACAGCAATATTGAGCTAGGTAATTCACAGATAATCATTACTGGATTTGAAATTGGAGAGGATAATAAGTGCCATTAATATCGCCTTGGCTATATGCTTTTTTATTCGTCAATCTTTTTTTGTTACAGAAAAAAACAGATATTTCTAAGACATTTAGAATTCATCTGTTTTTCTTATCTTTAATTATTTTTAAAATATTGCGGATATTTTTCCCTGATTTGCTTTTGTTCCTCCAATGAATAGCCGCTTAAATGTTTATCAATGACAAGACGGGCCAGTTCCTTATCCTTTCTTTTCACTGCCTCTATGATACTCTGGTGCTCATCCACAATTCTTCTGTCATGAATTGCATTTAGTCTAAGACTCCGAATCCGGTCAAAATGAATGGAAAGACAATCTTTTACAAAAAGTGCAGCTTCTTTCTCACAAATCTGAAAAAACTTTTTATGAAATTTGTTATCTTCCTCTAATAGCTGTGCAGACGCACCATTCTCCAAATAAAATTCCTGCATTTTCATCATCATTTGCAATTCATCAATATCCTGTTGTGTCACTTTTTCACACGCTTCTTCAATTACTGCACGCTCAATGGCAAGTCTGACAAATCTGGCATCATTTGCTAAATCAAAATCAACATATGACACTATACTTCCAATTTGGGGATATACTTCTATTATTTTCTCACTGTTTAACTCCAATAGCGCTTCGCGAATCGGTGTTCTGCTTATTCCTAACTGCCCGGCCAGTTCGTTGATATTAATAGCGGAACCGGGAGCTAAATCAAACGATATTATATTTTCTTTTATTACAGACAATGCATATTCTCTTGCTGCCTCGCCCGCGTGCTTTCGACGTATTTTCATTCTATATACCCTTTTATTTTCTGTAAGTCTTTTTATCAATATAATATCGAATGTAGATCTTTCTGTCAACATCTTACATTCCATTTTTGCTATTGTCTGTTAAATATTCTTCTAAATATTTTTCTCTTTTTCAATCAAATGTCAGAACTACTTTTCGAATGGATGGCTTCTTACTGTCAATAAAGTCAAAGGCTTTTTGTGCATCCAAAACCGGAAAGGTATGTGAAACACTACCTTTTAAATCTAAATTTCCCTCATTAATTAAATCAATTGCTTCCTGGAATTTTTTATTTTGCAGTCTGGAGCCTCTGACGTCTAATTCCTTTGAGGTAATAGAATACTGCGTAATTTCTGTCGGTGCCACAGAAAATCCCATTGTAATTACCCTTCCTGCATTTCCGGTCAAATTTAAAAGTGTGGTCAGAGAATCGTTATAGCAAACAGCATCAATAGAAACAGTCGGTCCATATCCTCCCGTATATTCTTTAATCTTTGATTCTATATCCTCCTTCAATAAATTGATTGTATAATGAGCACCATGCTCCATTGCTTCCTGCAATTTTTCTTCAATTACATCTCCCACTATAATTGTGGCTCCTGATAAACGTGCAATCTTTAAAATACTGCTTCCCAGAGCACCACAGCCCAATAAAAACAGTGTATCCTCCTTGCTTAGTTCCGCTCTGGAGCAGCTTTGAATGGCAATGGTTGTGGGTTCGATCATAACAGCATCCTCATTAGAAAGATTTTTGGGAAGAATATAGCAATCCTCTTGCGGTACTGCAATGTATTCCTGATATCCTCCATCAATATGTACTCCTCTTACTTTAAGATTATGGCATACATTACCTCTGTTGATTTTGCAGGCATAACATTCGCCGCATTTTACTACCTGGTCTACAATTACCCGGTCTCCTGCCTTCACTTTCGTAACTCCTGCCCCCACCTCTTCTACTTCTCCTACCATCTCATGTCCTATGACTCTGGGATATACCGCTGCCGCATTGGTTCCATGATAAATTCCCATATCAGAACCGCAAATACCGGCAGCTTTCATTTTAATCAGCACATTGTCTGTTTCTGTAATAACTGGTTTTTGTAAATCCACTACTTTTAATTGGTAGGGCTCTACAATCTGTATTCCTTTCATAATTATATCCATTCCTTTCTACTATTTTTTTTTCGATGAATTACTAACGGATGCCACTAAAATAAGCACTAAAAACGCTCCTAAAATAAGTTTCTGAAATCCGGGAGATAAGCGTGCCGCATTCAAGAAGGTAGTCATAAAAGACATCATTAAGGATCCAAGACATACTCCTGCCACATTGGATTTTCCTCCTGACGCTGCGGTTCCGCCTACAAAGGCCGCTGCAATGGATGGCAGAAAATAGGTAGAGCCCATATCCTGAAATGCTCCTCCGATGAAAGCACCGCAAAGTACTCCTGCAAGACCACACAGGGCTCCCCCTAAGGTAAATGCCGCAACAATTATAAAATTCACATTAATTCCTGTATACTTTGCCGCAGTCCTATTTTGTCCCGTGGCATGCAGCTGCTTTCCATATTTCGTCTTATATAAAAGAACGGCAAGCAAAAGAGCTACAATAATACAAATTACCGTCAGCATAGAGAAGCCATGAAAATTACTATTGATAAATGATACAAATTCTGAATTAGGCAACGTTTTCATTTTAGGGGCCGCCAGCAAAACAACGGTAAATATAATGTAACCCGTGGCCAATGTAGTAATCATCGCCGGAACCTTCAAGTAAATGTTAATCACTCCGTTTGCAAGGCCGCACAGTGCACCGACCAAAACTGCCGCTGCCAGTCCAAGCAAAATATTTGTATTCATCAGGTGGCTGGATACATACGCACACAAAGTTAAAATATAGGTTTGAGACAAATCAATGGCACCATCTCCTCCTGTAACTACAATCATTTGAGCCAAGGCAAGAAGCAAAGCAAATGTCGCCAGCTTGCTGCTGGAAAATAATAGGTTCATACCGAATTTTCCTGAAACTATACCAATTAAACCCCATAATAGAACAGAACCTAAAAGCGGCCAGATAAATTCATATTGATTTAACGCCTTTTTAATCATTTCGCACCCTCCTTTTTATGGGATATTAATTTAATCGCCAAAACAAAGATTAAAATAAATCCGGTCACAGCTGTTTGAAAATTCGAATCCACTCTTAACGAGGTGAGCAGGGTCGTTATAAAGGACATGGCGATTGCTCCCGCTGCAACGCCTGCCGGCGTTACAAGACCTCCTGCCATCTCGCATCCGCCAAGAATAATGGTAGCAATACTTAACATACAATAGGAGACGGCAGCATTTGCGTCTGCACCAAGACATACCGCAGTGAAAGACATCCCTGCAAAAATTACCATAACCGCTGAAATAGCATAATTAGTCATTTTGGCTCTTAAATAGGACCAGCCGGAGCGTTCTACTGCAATAGGGTTATTTCCGATTCCCCGAAGTATCATCCCGTATTTTGCCCGATATAAAATATACCAGGAGACAGCTGCCGCTATTATCAAAATTATGATCGGCATAGGAATAACCGGAAACTTAAATTTATAAATTGCATTTAACCATTCGGGAGAATATCCTCCTGGAGTCGGAGCAAAAATCAGAGCAAAACCAAGCCATATAAATTGTGCTCCCAGGGTAACTACAATGGCAGGAATGTTTCTTACATGCACCAACGCTCCCATAAGAGAATAAGCGGCTATAAAAATAAGCAGTGCCATAATTCCAAATATCGGATTGCTTGTTAGTACAACTGCCACCAGTACATTAATCAGACCAATGGAATATCCGTTTCCCATATCAATATCTCCGGAGACGACAATAAACATTTGTCCAAGTGCAGCAAAAACAAGGGGAACCGCCGACCCCATCAGCATACGAAGTCCTGAATAAGACAATATGTTAGGATTCATATATGCATTAACTAAAATCATGATCAGCATGGTTGCGACAGGCAGCATAGCTCTGGAGCCCGTAACAGCCGATAACCAATTATGTTTTTTATTATGATTTGTCTGTTTCTTATGTACGACTTCTTTAAAGGAGGCTTTCACAATATTAGCTACGGTAATTTCCAGGGCATTAAGCTCCTCTGTAATTTCGCCTTTATGCATGATATAGGCCCGGTCACATATTTCAATCTCTGCGTCCTCCGTACTATATAAAAGAAAAGATTTCCCTTCTTTTTTTGCTTCCTCCAAAAGTCCGTAAATTTCTTGTTTCGTTCCGATATCAACTCCTGCAGTAGGATCATTTAATATAATGAAATCCGCTCCTGATACAATTCCTCTTGCAATTAAAGCCTTTTGCTGATTTCCTCCGCTTAAAGACATAATCGGGCTATGTATTCCCTCTGCTCTGAATTTCAGCTTATCGTACCAGTGTTTTGTCAAGTCTTGTGCAATTTTCTTATTTAAAAGAAGTCCTTTTTTTACTTGATCCAGATTCGAAATCAAGATGTTGTTGTGAATATCCCAAAGGGGAAAGACCCCTGCCTTTGCACGATCCCCGCTTACATAAGCTACCGTTGAATTAAGTTTAATTCCATTTTTACTTGACTTCTCCATGCGCTTTCTGGCTTCGAAAATAGCATTAAGAAGTTGTGTCTGTCCCGAACCAACAAGACCGGAAAGCCCTACAATTTCTCCCTTCTTTACTTCCATGTCAATGTTGTAGAGGGATTTTGTAGTCAAATTTTTAATATCCAGAATTATTTCATTGGATTTTTTTTGAATACTTTCCTTATCGCTTTTATTGCTCTTATTTTCTCCTCCAAGCATTTGTATCAATTCCTGTGTCTGTATTTCATCCGGAATACATTCTCCCATATTCTGCCCGTTTCTCATCAGCACAATGCGGTCTGATACTTCTTTGATTTCATCCAGTTTATGAGAAATATAAATAACCGCAATTCCTTTATTACTCAATTCTTTTACTGCTTTTTGAAGCTGGCGGGCTTTATCCGTAGATAATGCGGAGGTAGGCTCATCTAAAATCAATATCTTTAGATTTTCCATCATTAGAGTCTTGCATGTTTCTACAATTTGTTTTTCAGCCAATGTTAATTTTTCTACTGCCATCATCACATCTATATTATTATTGGGAAAGTATTGCTCTAATAAATCCTTTGCCTCTTTTTTTGCTTTCTTTCTCCAGTATCGTTTGCTTAACAAGCCATGGTCAATATTTAACATAGCAAAATTCTCATAGACACTCAGATTACTGCATAAGGATAAATCCTGATAGGCACATGAAATCCCTATTTCCTTTGCTTCCTTTGTTGTATATCTGGAAAGTTCCTGACTCCTTACCTTGATCTGTCCGCCGGTCGGTGGTAAAATACCTGTAATGATCTTCATCAATGTAGATTTTCCTGCACCGTTTGAACCGACAAGACCGATTACCTCGCCTTCGTAAATATCTAAATGAACTTTTTGAAGTGCCTTCGTAACACCGAAAAACTTATCTATTTCAACTAACTCCATATATGGAGATTGTTCTTGCTTTCTTTTCACACCATCACACTCCTTTTTCATTCGATTCTACAAATGCCGCAATACGAATCGGAGAGCCTGAGCCTCCTTTAAATTTATTGGCTAAACCGATTATATAAATAATAGGCGGTAATTTTTTTAAATTGCACATATTTTCAATAATCGGTATATTATTTCCTAATAAAATCTCATGACACACATATTCATCTACGCCGAATGCATCCAGAGATAATGTATCGCACCCTACTGCCGAAACCTTTTTATCCAGAAAATATTGTGCAGCTTCCTTGGATACTCCCGGCCAATCAGTCAGAAAATCAGCCCCTTCTTTACCCAGGGCATATTTTTCTTCCCATCCAAAGCGTATTATGACGATATCTCCCTTTTGGATCTCACCATTCTTTTTTTCGAACTCTTTTACCTGTTCCAATGTTAATACATCTTTTTTAGCAACATTATCGGCATTGATTACCATACCTCTTCCCATCACGGAAGTAATGTCTAATTCATCTATTCCTTTTGCGCCCTTCACAAAATGCTTAGGGGCATCTATATGTGTTCCCGAATGTTCCCCCAGACTAATCATGCGATGCATGGAAGCTCCACCCTGATCGTATGTTTCATACACAATTGTTCCGTATCTGGGATGCGTCGGCCATACCGGCATATTTTCTTCCAATGTGTAGCTTAAATCAATAATTTGTAAATCTTTTCTTAGCTGTTCCATCATAATAATAAATTGATTATTCATTGATATCACGCCATCTATGATGCTTTGCATCATTTTCCTTTCCTAAAATACCTATTCATATATTATCTTTATTTTGTTTTCCGGCATCCTGATTTTTTAGTTACCAGCTAAGCCGCCGCCTTATACAAACGGCGGCTTTAATAAAAACAGGTTTATTGATATAGATTTTCTCTAATCCAATCTCTGTCATAGGTAGGACAGGAAATATCCTCGTCTGCTACATCTGCATAATCTCCTACCTGCTCTGCCGTAACGATACCGAAAGGATGAGTCATGTCTTTTGGTACATCCATTCCATTTAAAATATCAACTGCAACATAGACTCCGGAAGCTCCAATCCACGGATTAGAAGATACGGATATGGTGTCATATCCTTTTGGTGCATCATTTGCCCACCATTTTAAAAAGTATCCTCTGTTATCACCGCCAATTACAGGCAAATCAAGTCCCGCTGATTCAAACGCCTGTACTGCTGCATAGGAATCTCCTCCTTGTGTTACAACACCGTCCACCTTATCTAATGTAGGCAATACGGAGGCCAATTCGGATTGTGCCTTAGAGCCTGTCCAGTCTGTATAGATCTCTGCAACTACATTGATATCAGGATATTTTTCAAGTACCTCCATTACACCCTGATGAGCAATTTCATCAAACTGGGAGCCTGCCGTTCCACGTAGTTCAATCAGATTACCTTTACCGCCCATAGCTTTAGCCACATACTCTGTTAATGCACTCATTTGCGATATCGTATCAAAATTAATTTGATAGCAAAGATCTGCTGTAGAATCGACTGGTCCGTCATTAATTATGATACAAGGAATTCCTGCCTCAGAAGCCTCCTCAATCGCACCGTTTAAAGCAGTGGCAGAACCCGGATCGATGATAATGGCATCCACACCCTGAGTAATGAAATTCTGGATTTGCTGAACCTGGGTAGAATTATTCTGGTTTGCTTCTGCTATAATGAAATCACTGACTTCTCCTGATGCCTTTAATTCTTCTACTGTTTCATTCATGTACTTTTCCATTGCCTGACGATAGGTATTTCCGTTATAGGAATTAGTAAATCCTATTACATAGCTTTTGCCTGACTCTGCAGTATCCGAAACCTCACTTTCGCTGCTTTGGGTATCCTCGCTCACCGTTGATGTGTTGTCTGTCACAGAGGAATCTTCTGAACTCTTGCTGCCGCACCCGGCCATAGAAGCAACCATAGTCAAAACCACAAGTGCTGAAATTAATTTTTTTCCCTTTTTCATCCTTTTCTTTTCTCCTTTTCTCCTTTTGTTTTATTAAAATACCATGATTATGGTATCTCAATCGTTAATTTCTATATTTTATTTTTCTATACATGTTTTTTTATATACAAATTCATGCTAATATACTAGCATACTATTATATCTTTGTCTATATTATTGCATTTTATTTTTAAAATTTTAATAATTATATTTAATTTATATATTTTTTCATTTCTTATCGGCAAATTTCTTCATTTATCCACATATTTCTCTGCATGACAGTAACTTGCTGTGGAGTAATTCGACTTAAAGGTATTTTGGCACGCAGTGCCTTTTTAATTTATAGGAATTTCGGATAACTTTCTATAAGTCAAAAAAAGAACAAAGTATTTATTTTCAAATACTCTGTTCTTATAGTTTTAAAATATTAATATCTTAACTAAATAATATTGTTTTATCGGCTTCCTATCTGTTTTTCATTATCAATATGCAGTTTTCAATGCCTTGGCTAACACAACCGGATCCTTCTTAAATGGTGTAACCGGACATATCTTAGCGGTTGGCAATCCTAGAATGTGTTTGAAAAATGCTTGTGCCGGGCTGGATGCTCCACTTTGTGGGAGGCAAGGAGCGATTTTGGGTGCGTAGTGGTGCTACGCTCCCAAAATTGCGACGCAGAATACCGCAAAGTGGGGCGGTCAGAGCGGTGCAATGATTTTTCAAACACGCTTTAGAAGCTTATATACTGCGATCCTTGCAGCCCTTACGGAATACTCTTCTGTAAATACCATATCCTCCGGGATTTCAACAAATTGACTGATCATAGCAAAGTTGGTTGAGTTTTCCGGCGCTACCTGTGGCTTGTCTGTCATTTTTCTAGGCTGGAATTGTGCGTCGGTGTATGGCATTGCCTCCCTTGGGAATGCTAATTGGATTTGTTATTGTGTCAGCCGAGCCGGCCGTTCATGTTTTGAATGAACAGGTGAATCACCCTATACAGGCATTGACAAATGCCTTAAAAATATTTAACGCATCTTCACTGGTATAAAATAAATGCTCGGGATGCCATTGTACTCCAAGAAAGAATCTATGCCCGGGAAGATAAAGGGCTTCAATCAGGGAATCGGGGGAAACTCCGGCTGTTTTTAAAGAGGGGGCCAAATCCCTGACCGCCTGGTGATGAAAGCTGTTTACCTTAATAGATTCTTTTGATAAAATACGGGAAAGCAAAGTTTCTTCCTTAATGATGACACTATGGGTTAAGACGGAATTGCCGGATTGCTGGGAATGGGCCAGGGGTAACTTAGAGGAAAACTGGGCGGGTATATCCTGATATAAAGTACCCCCTAAAAATACATTTAAAACCTGAATACCCCGGCAGATTCCCAGAATGGGCTTATTGGATTCCATGGCGATCTGAAATAAATTTTCCTCCATTTTATCTCTTACCGGAACAACGACTCCGCACTGCCTTATGGTTTCTTCCCCAAAACGGAAGGGATCAATATCGGGTCCTCCGGTAAATAAAAATCCGTCGCATACATCGGCCGCTGTTTTTAATTCTTCCTTTGTGGCCTGTAAAGGCAGTAATACGGGAACACCGCCTGCAGCCCGGACGGCTTCCGGATAATTGGGGCCAATCCATACCCTGTTTTTTTCATAGTCATACTGGGGAGTTAAGCCTATAATTGGTTTTCTCATGACATCACACTCTTTCTTATACTATATCTATAGTATATGCCGCTTCAAACTGTTTGCCGGCTTTTAAATGATTTCCCCACTCTTTTTCTTCAAAGCTTCCGTTAAAGTCACTGCTGTCGCAGCGGCCGTACCAGGGTTCAATACAGATAAAAGGGGCGTTTTTGCCTGCCGGTGACCACAGTCCGAATAAAGGAGCATCAAAATGAACCGTTACATAAGGGATTTTCTTAGAATCAGCGAGGGAAACCGAATGGGACTGATTATTTTCTATAATAAGGGCATCCTGATCAAAAAGGTGGGGATCTATTTTAAGAAAACCGTTCTCCGTATTCAGTACAGCCTGTTCCGAATATGGTTTCTTAACCGCTAACCCTTTATTGTTAACCAGAAGGTAGTGAATAGGAGCGTCATTATCAAAGAAAATATAATAATCGCTTTGGCTTTGGCCTTCTATAAGAGGGCACATAAATGCGGGATGGGCGCCAATGGAAAAAAACATGTCACCAAGACCTTGATTGATAACCTTCCACATAACGGTAATCCTTCTGTGTGTCAGCCGATAACCGATTTCCAAAGCAAATTCAAACGGATATACTTTTAAGGTTTCTTTCGTCCAATTAAGGCGAAACCAAATTTCAGAATCCGTATTACGAAGCGGGGTAAATTCCAGATCTCTGGCAAAACCATGCTGAGGTAAAGAATATACTTTGCCGCGGTAATGATAGCTTTGATTTTTAAGGCTTCCCACAACAGGGAAAAGTACCGGCGAACGGCGTTTCCAATAAGCGGGATCTCCCTTCCACAGATATTCTCTGTTTGCAGCATTATCCGTAATTCCGGTTAGCTCCGCACCAAAGCTGCTGATTTTAAGAGTGAGATCGTTGTTTTTTAATATTTGAACAGACATAATACCTCCTGATTTCTGCTGAAATTCCCGTCTTGCTGAAAATTTTTCAGAGTCTATTTTTGAATATTTTTTTTATAATTACGCATATTGTAACATGAGATTAATTTATTTTCCATCCCTGTTTATCATCAATCATCAATATAATGAAGCAGTCGTTACTATTCACAGATCTGCTGATTTTTGCAGAGCTGTGAATAGTAACAAGCAGCCCAATAATTATGTGCCCCAAGTTTTTCCAAAAGTTACCGCCGACAGGTCACTCTTGCCAAATACAATAAGCTTCTGCTATAATGATGATACAGAGCTATAATGATGAAACAGAAATAGTGATACTATAACCCGGAGGTATAGAATGCTTCAAAGATTTTATCCAGATGAATGTGCGGATTCCGCCTATGACATTAATTACAAAGCCCTCTACGAGCAGGGTTACCGGGGGCTGCTTTTTGATATCGATAATACTTTAGTAGAGCATGATGCGGATGCAGATGAAAGAGCTAAAAAGCTAATGGAAAAGTTAAAACAAATAGGATTTCAAATCTGTCTGATTTCCAATAATAGAGAGGAACGGGTAAAGCGGTTTAACAAGGACATACAGGTTAAGTATATTTATAAGGCCAATAAACCGGCCGTAAAAATTTATTATAAAGCGGTACAAATGATGAAAACAAAAATATCTGCGGTGGTTTTTATCGGCGACCAGTTATTTACGGATATATATGGCGCCAAACGTGCGGGTATAAAATGTTTTTTTGTAAAACCCATTGGTCAGGAAAAAGAAATACAGATAATATTAAAACGGTATTTAGAAAGAATCGTACTATATTTTTACAGAAGACAATATAGGGATAAGCGGTTAAGGCGGAAAAGAGGAATACATGAATAATATAGTTTTAATCGGTTTTATGGGTAGCGGTAAAACAAGTGTGGGAATTCGGCTGGCAAAAAAGCTTGCTTTTCGTTTCATGGATACCGACCTGATTATTGAGGAAGGCTGTAAAAGAACAATCAGCAGTGTTTTTGAGGAAGAAGGAGAAGAATTTTTCCGCGAATTAGAAACAAAAACCATCAGGGATTTTATAGGGAAGCTGAAAGATACGGTCCTTTCCGTAGGCGGGGGACTTCCTGTACAGACTGGCAACGGAAGACTGTTACGGCAGTTGGGACAGGTTGTTTATCTTAAAACTTCCAGGGAAACAATAATAAGACGCTTATCCGGCGACGACACCAGACCTTTGCTCTCCGGTGATAATACGGAGGAACAGATTGACGCTTTGTTAAAATTCAGAGCACCTATTTATGAAGCGGCTGCCCATATAACCGTTATCACGAACGGCAGAAAGTTTGACGAAATAATAGATGAAATTATGATGAGAACAGGAGTTAACCATGAAGTTATTAGTCATAAACGGACCAAATCTTAATTTTTTGGGAATCCGGGAAAAATCAATTTACGGTAATCAGGATTTTAAATACCTGCTGTCTTTACTAAGTGAAAAGGCTGAAAAAGAGAATATTACCATTGACACCTTTCAAAGCAACGGGGAAGGTGAAATTATCGACCGTATTCAGAAAGCATATTTTGACGGAACCCAGGGGATTATTATAAATCCGGGGGCATTTACTCATTACGGCTATGCGGTAAGAGATGCACTGGCATCCGTGGACATGCCCATAATTGAGGTACATATTTCCAATGTCCATAAAAGAGAGGAATTTCGGAATGTATCAGTGACTGCTCCCGCATGTACCGGGCAGATAGTGGGCTTGGGGCTTTACGGTTATATTTTGGCAGTGGATGGGGTTATTAATCTGCTCCGACAGTCTTAAGACTGGAATGTGTCTGAAAAATGCTTGTGCCGTGCTGGATGCTTCACTTTGTGTGAGGTAAGGAGCTATTTTGGGAGGGGGCTACGTTTCAAACCTCGACGCAGTATACCGCAAAGTGGAGCGGTCAGAACGGTACAATGAGTTTTCAGACACCCCCTAAGAGATAAGGAAATTTATCCGATAATTTTGTTGCATTTGGCGGGCAATGAAAAGTATCGGATAATTTTATGTATTTTAGACAAAAAACATGTAGAATATGCAAGTACTATTGTAAATAGAAGTGAACCATATATAATAAAATTTGTAATATAAGTATTCAGTCCGGTACTATGTTACCTGTAAGCTATTTTACCGTAGTTTTATGAGAATGCAGGATACTGGAGACAAAACAAGGGGGTTTTGCCTGTTTTACGGCATCACCGTAATTTTTGACCGGCAGGATTGAATAATTACATTATAAAGCAATTTGTTACAGTATCAAAGTAACCGTATAGTTTTTTTAAAGGAGGGTTTTGAAATGGAAATTGTTCAGGAAAGGGTTTGGATGGAAGCAGCAAAAACGGCTTATCAAATGGCTGACCCGACAATGGACGCAGCGGCTTGTTTATCAATGGAAGAAGGAGTGGATTTATCTATTGAAGTACAGGCATTAGGAATTTATTAGGATCAGCCAGACTGATAACCTCCCGAAGGGTGGTGATGTAATGGTTACGTATGATTCTTTATTCTTAATGCTTCAGTTTGGCATGATACTTTTAGCAATGCTTACCTTTATCGACAATAGGAGCAATAAACGCAAAAGATAATATTAATGTATGCATGCATGATACCAATAAAGAAAATTAACGCAGTACTTCATACATAAGTGAATTAATGTCGGCTTTTTCATAACTGGTAATATGTGTTAATCAATTTTCGGGAAAAATTTTTAGTAAAATGCAAAAAAAAACTTAAGAAAATTTATGGAATCAGGAGGTTTATGTATACAGCATATTCATCACAACACAAATGGAGAAGTCCTCTCCTTGATTTTATTGGACAATTGATTTATAATTTAATTGGCATAATTGTGAAAAATTTGTGAATAATTCATTTTTAAATAATTGTTCACAAATTTTTCGCATTCTAAGAGTAATATAGTGTTGTTAGAGTCCAATTTAGAGTAATCTCGGAAACTCTTTGTATGCAGATTTGTGCCGCAAAGATGCGTACAGGGGAGTTTCCGAGAGTGCTCATTTAATTTAAGGAGGAGAAAAAACTTGATAGAAGTTAATAATTTAGTCAAAAGGTTTGGGGATCATTTGGCGGTGGATAATCTAAGCTTTACGGTTGAAAAAGGTCAGATACTTGGCTTTTTGGGACCAAACGGAGCAGGGAAATCCACTACTATGAATATTGTCACAGGTTATATATCGGCAACGGAAGGTTCCGTGATAATCAATGGCCATGATATTTTTGACGAGCCGGAGGAAGCGAAAAAATGTATTGGATATTTACCTGAATTACCGCCTCTATATCAGGATATGACCGTAAAGGAATACCTTAATTTTGTAGCAGATCTTAAAATGGTAAAGAAATCAGAAAAAAATAAGATGATTGCAAAGATTATAGGTATGACGAAAATTGCAGACGTATCAGAGCGTCTGATTAAGCAGTTATCCAAGGGATTTAAACAGAGAGTAGGGTTGGCACAGGCTATGATGGGGTTTCCGGATGTATTGATTTTAGACGAGCCTACAGTGGGTTTAGATCCCATGCAAATTATTGAAATCAGGGATTTGATAAAGAGATTGAGTAAAGATCATACCATTATCTTAAGCTCTCACATATTATCGGAGGTCAGCGCAGTTTGTGATACGGTTATGATCATTAACAAAGGAAAACTAATTGTCAGCGACACACCGGATAACTTATCCAAACACATTGGCGGTTCCAACGGATTACATTTACAGATTAAGGGCGATAAAGAAAAAATTAACGCAGCATTATCTGATATTGAAGAGATAACTAAAATTGATTATGAATCCGGAGCAAAAGACGGCATAATTACATTAACTGCTTATTGCAGTGAAGACAACGATATCCGTGAAGCAGTCTTTTATGCTTTAAGCGACGCCAGATGTCCTATTTTGAATATGCAATCCTCCAATATGTCTCTGGAAGATATCTTTTTAGAGGTGACACAGTCAAAAGGCAGGAATAAACATGGACAGGGATTAGGAAGAAGGAAAAACGGTCCGGTTAAATCCAATGAGGCCCCGTCCCAAGCGGCTACCGACCAGGTTGCAGCTTTGCAAAAGGAGCAGAATCAAGAAACTGAAAGTGAGGAGGAAAATTAAAGATGCTGGCGATTTATAAGAAAGAATTAAAGTCTTATTTTACATCCATGACCGGATATGTGTTTATTGCATTCTTTTTAGTAATCATCGGTATATATTATGTGATTTACAACATGATCCAGTTATATGCCAATTTTGAATATGTATTATCCAGTGTTTCCTTTATATTTATTTTATTAGTACCTATATTGACAATGCGCCTCATGGCGGAAGAGAATAAGCAAAAGACGGATCAGTTGCTGTTTACTTCCCCTTTGCCGGTGGGTAAAATCATTGCCGGTAAATATTTTGCCGTACTTACCGTGTTTTTAACTGTAATGGGAATCATAAGCTTATATCCATTAATCCTGATGCAATTCGGAACTTTATCCTTAAAGGTTGCCTATGGCTCCATCCTGGGATTTTTCTTATTGGGTGCGGCTTATATAGCAATCGGTTTGTTTATCTCTGCATTAACCGAAAGCCAGGTAGTTGCCGCGGTGGTTTCCTTTGTGGTAATATTGATTACGGCATTGATGGATGGCATTGTCAATCTGCTGCCTAAGGATAAAAAGTCAGCCTGGATTATTTTATCAATTATTATAATAGTACTCTGCTGGCTTGCCTATCTTATGATGAACAATCTGACAATATCCCTCTCTGCCGGAATTATTGCGGAAGTTGTACTTACGGTATTTTATTTAATCAAACCCACCGTATTTGACGGACTGGTGTCAAGAGTATTTAATTGGTTTTCTGTAATTGCAAGATTTGATAATTATACACAAGGAGTACTGGATTTATCCTCCGCGGTTTATTTTATCAGTATTGTATTTCTGTTCCAGTTCTTAACGGTTCAGGCAATTAAGAAACGCAGATGGAGCTAAGGAAGGGGGATGAAAAAGATGAAAGATAGGAACAACGAAAATCAGGATAATTTAAATCAGGATAATCAAATCCAGGATGAATTAAATGAGACGAAGGCAAATCAGGCCGATTTAGATAAGACGGAAGAAAATCAGGATGAATTAAATCGGGAGGAGGCAAATCAGGCCGAATTAAATGAGACGAAAACAAACCAGGCCGAATTAAATCAGGCGGAAATAGATCAGGCAGGATTGAATCAGGAGGAAATAAGTCAGGACGAATTATATCAAAACGAGACAGAGCAGGATGAATTGGATCAGGAGGAGGCAGATGGAAAAAATATTGAAAAAATAAGCGCTTTATCTAAATTTAAGGCCTCCTTTACATCAAAAAAATTCAGGGGCGGCGCCTATGCAACCGTAATATCGGTAATTGTCATTATTATGGTATTGCTGGTTAATCTATTTGTCACCCAGTTAAATATTAAAATAGACATAAGCAAGGAAGGCATGTATACCTTAACCGATACCACTAAGGATTATGTTAAAGGCTTAAAGGATGATATTACCATTTATTATATGGTTCAGACTGGTAATGAAGATGAGACCTTAACCGAAATCGTAGATAAATATGAAGACCTTTCCGATAAGATTAAAGTGGAATATAAGGATCCCGTATTATATCCCAATTTTGCATCCGGCTATACGGATGACGAGGTTACCAACAACAGTTTGATAGTAGTCAATAATGCCAATAAGAGAGCCAAATATATAGACGTCAGCGATATGTATCAGACTCAGATTGATTACAGTACGTACCAGAGTCAGACAACCGGTATTGACGCGGAAGGTCAGGTGACTTCAGCACTGCAATATGTTACCACAGAGGATCTTCCGGTTATGTATATGGTAGAGGGACACGGAGAAACAGAAATCGGAGATACCCTGACTTCTTCTTTGGCTAAGGTAAATGTAACCACCAAAACACTATCCACCTTAACCGTTGAAAATATACCGGACGACTGCTCCATCCTTTTTATAAACGGGCCTCAGCAGGACTATACGGAGGATGAAATTGCCATGGTAAAGGATTACCTGGCAGAAGGCGGAGACGCTATTATTTTAGTGGATTATGCCGCTGAAGGCTTGGATAATTTTGACGGCTTAATGAATTATTATGGAATCAATTTTGTTAACGGTATCGTATTGGAAGAAGAACAGGGCTACTACATGGGCCAATATGTCAATAACCTGGTGCCCAATGTTAACAGCCATGATATAACCTCCTCCATAATATCCGAAAATACCTCCGTGGTTGCTCCTACCGCAGTCGGTATACAGACATTGGATACAAAGAGAAGCACCACACAGATAGATCCGCTGCTTACAACGTCCGACAGCGCTTACTCAAAAGTTGACGTAAATTCCAGTACAGTGGAAAAGCAGGAGGAAGATATTGACGGACCGTTTGATCTTGGAGTGGCAATAACAGAGGATTATAACGATATTGAATCCAAATTAGTAGTGCTCGGTTCTTCTTTACTGATTGATGAGAGCATGATGTCCTATCCGTCCATCGGCAACCTGGATTTAATATTAAATTCCGTTAATTTTGTTTCCGATAAGGAAAGCAATCTTGCCATACGTACCAGAAGCCTTGTACCGGAGTATTTAACTATGAACGCGGCGCAGGTTAATTTCTGGGCTATTGTAGTTGTTGTGGTAATACCGGTATTTATCTTGGCGTTCGGCGGATTTATCTGCGTCAGAAGGAGGAAGAAATAATGGCAGGCAGTAAGAAAAAGAAAAGTTTCACGCTTGTTGTATTGCTGATTGCTATGTTTGTTATGATTGGAGCCTGCTTTTGGCTGATAAGATATAACGATAAGAAGGCCGCAAAGGAAAGTGAAGAATCCACCGAGGAGACAGAAACCATAGCCAATGTTGATGTCGACTCCATTCAGACCGTCTATTTTAAGAATGAGAGCAATGAGATGACTCTTGTAAAGGCAGATGACGGAACCTGGAAAAATTCAGAAGATGAACTGTTCCCGGTTAACCAGACCTATGCCCAAAATATGGTGAACGCTTTTACGGATTTAACCTCTACGAGAACAATAACGGAAGGCGTGGATGATTTATCAAACTTTGGTTTGGATCAACCCGCAATTTCAGTTACCGTAACGGATAAAGACGGGAAAAAAACCAGCATCGCACTGGGCGGTGAAGCTCCGGTTGTCGGCGGCTATTATGCGGCTTTAAACGAAGAAAATACGGTCTACGTTGTTTCAGACTCTTTTTATAACAATTTTATATATAGTTTAACGGAAATGGTCGCAGTGGAAACCATTCCCTCCATTACGGCGGCCAATATTACCCATCTGACAGTTGAAAATGAGGACAAAACGGGATTCGAGATTCTCTATGATGAAAATGAGACGTATGATTTTACCGGAACGTCACATTGGTCCATGTTACAGCCATATAAAACGCCGGTTGCCGCCGACACAGATGCTGTCAGTACCTTATTGGAGAATTATTCAAACATATCTTTTAGTACCTGTGTTGACTATAATGCCAAGGATCTTAGCAAATACGGCTTAGAGGAGCCGGCTGCTTTGGTTTCCCTGGAATATTTTGAAGAATATACCAAGGATTCCGATACGACGGATAGCGGTAATACCGGTGAAACGACGGACGGCAATACGGAGGATGAGAAAGACGAAAAAAAGAAGCTGTATTACAATTTGGACCTGCTGATCGGATCTAAAGATTCGGACGGTAATTATTATGCCAAAACCAAGGATTCCAACGCAGTTCATACCATGAGTGCGGATACGGTTGAAAAGTTAATTAATATTGATGCTTATAGCAACGTGGACCATTATGTTAACCTGGTCAGCCTGGATTCCATAAATGAGCTTGATATCAGCTTCGGCGGAGAAACCTATACCCTGACCACGGAAAAAGTGGAAGCAACCGCTGATGATACGCAGTCAGGTGATGATAGCGATAAAGAAGTGACAAATTATTATTTTAACGGTACAAAAGTAGAGGAAGATAAATTTAAAGAATTATATCAGTTAATTATTTCTCCCACTACGGAACGTGAAATACCGGACGAATATTTTGAAAGCAGTACAGAGCAGACTCCGTATATGACTTTAACCTATCATCTCACTGCCGGGGACACCATAAGCATATCCTATAAACCTTATGATGACAGTTACTATGTGGTGAATACCAATGGGGTGGAATATTTCTTAACCGACTTGAGAAAAGTAAACGATATAGCGGATGGCGTTGCGGATTTTCTGGAAAAATAAGTTATATATCTTCAGTTTGTTTGATTTATAGGCCTGTTTTCTTTCTAAGCCTGCTTAAACTTTTAGTCCTGTACTTAAGTTTAAACAGGCTTTTTGGCCTTTTGCAACCGGAATGCGGTAAAAGACGAACATTAACAATGGGAATTTTATTGACATATTCTTAAATATCTCGTATATAATTGTAATACAAGCAGTAAGAAATAAAAGTATAGCGCCACGGGAGCTAATATGAAAAAAAGATTATGGTTGATGGGTATCTGCATCTGCGTACTTATTATTATATTTGCCGGAAATATATATAGACAGCTGAATCAGGACAGGGAATCGGGGACGGGAAGACAGGAAAAAGTATTAAATGACGGGGGCAGAATGACGGTAAAAGAAGCCATACGGTTACTTGGTTTTCTTGGAATCAGCGGGGATGAGCTTAAGGAAGCCGTGGGATTAAAAGAGGAAACAAAGCTGTCTGAAGGGGATGAGGCGTACTTTAAGTTCAGCGAGTGTATGGCTGTACTTGAAATCATATGCAAGGAGCTCAATATTGATAAAGGGAAAATATTGGATAAGCTTTCCTTTCAATTACAGGCAGGGGAAGGTAACCGGATTATGCAGTCCGAAGAATTTTTAAACTTTTATGAGAGCGTCCTGTCAGTTCTGCCGAAGGAAAATGTGCCTGTAACACAAAAGACGTTGTTTGTATTGGGCAAATCCGCCGGTGCGGAAGCCGGTTCAGAGGACACCGTGGTCACGGATCAAGGTAATTTTACATACAAGGATACGACAAGCTATGTAAATTTATATACCGACGGAGTCCTGAACCTGGGGATTAAAAATAACAGTTCCACAAAAGGAGAAGTAGATGAGAAAGAGGTATCTAAAGAGACATCTTATGAAGAATCTTTGGAGGGACAGCCTCTTACCACAGGCGGCTGGTTTCAGCCGGAGGATTATGCCGACTGCAAAATAGTTGCCATGGTAAGCGGCTCTGTGCTGGTGTATGTAAAGGATATTTTAAATGAGGAAACCGTTCTTCACAATGTCTTTATTACCTCCGGAAAAAATACTGCCGTATCCGCTTTTTTAAACAATATATCCAGAAATTTTAATACCAGATATAAATTATCCAAGGACATTGAGGAACAAATCGGCGACCTTGTAATTCAGGATAAAAAAATTGTTAAAATAAGCATTAAACCGGATAAAATCAGCGGGAAAGTGTTGGTTGCGAACCAGGATTATATTGAAATAGAGGGTTATGGTAAGATCGATTTAGATGAATATTATAAAATCTATAAAATATACGGTGAGCCGTCCATGGAGGTAACCAATAGTATCCTGGTAGGTTATGAAGCTACGGATTTCGTGGTGGCGGACGGAAAAATCGCAGCGGCCCTGATAAAGGAGACCATTAAGGCAAAAGACATCCGGGTTTTAATAAAGACAAATGATTTTAAAGATATTTATCATAACAAGGTACAATTAACGGCGGACAAAGATTTTACCATTACGGCGGGGGATGTGGTAAAAAACTATAAGGCGGGTAAAAAAATAACAATTAATCCGAATAATACGTTATTGAAAAAAGGAAGAATCCGGGTCGAATCGAAATCGGAAAACGGTAAAATCACGTTGCTATCCATAAAACGTTCCGGTAAAACCCCCGCCTATCGCGGGGCCATGGAAATAGAATCCGGGTCGGACGGATTGATTATTATCAACGAGCTCTCCATAGAAGAATATCTGTATGGGGTAATCCCTAGTGAAATGCCGTCGGCATATGGACTTGAAGCCTTAAAAGTTCAGGCCATATGTGCCAGAAGTTATGCATATAATCAAATATTTGCCAACGGCTACAGCGAATTCGGTGCCCATGTGGATGACAGCGTAGATTACCAGGTTTATAACAATATTGCGGAAAATGAAGATACCATCCTGGCGGTAAAGGATACCTACGGCAAGGTGATCCAGTATAAGGATGCTGTGATCACGGCGTATTATTTTTCCACATCCTGCGGATATACCGCTTCTCTAAGTGAGGTGTGGGGAAGCAAAAGTGTTGATTATCTTGTTGGAAGACTCCAGACCGTCTACAATGTGGTGGATGGAAAAGCAGTTTATACTACCACAGGTTCTGCAGGGGAAGTAAACTTTTCGTCGGAAGATGCATTCAGGGATTTTATACTGAAACCGCCCAAGGATACTTATGACAGTGAATTTGCCTGGTATCGCTGGGATGTTACTATTTCAAAAGACGATTTAAAGAAATCCATAGATAAAAGTTTAGCAAGCCGGTACAATGCCAATCCGGATTTGATACAGACCCTGGTAGGGGGAAAGGTAAATGATAATCCTAAGTATGAAAGCAAGGCGGTAAGTACCATCGGAACGGTTAAGGATGTGCGGGTAAGTAAGCGGGAAAAAAGCGGAATTTTATCTGCCGTTATATTGGTAGGCTCCGAATGTACGGTTAAAGTACAGTCGGAATATAATATCAGAACCCTTCTTGCCCCCGGTCAGAATGAAGTAACCAGGCAGGATGACAGTACGGTTGCCGATTTAAGTATGCTGCCCAGCGCATTTTTTATAATGGATAAATCGGAAAAGAATATCACCTTTCACGGCGGCGGATACGGCCACGGAGTGGGCATGAGCCAGAATGGGGTAAAAGCAATGGCCGATTCCGGCAAGGACTATGGGGAAATCATTAAACACTATTACAACGGGGTGGATATCGGATCTATTTATTAAAGCGCCCGTTTACTTGTGCTTGGGAGTACCCGGCGCGTTTTTATGGATATGGGTGTGGTCTGAAGAGGAAAATTTTCCGCTGTATTTAAGCGTTTTTCTGTGTTTAAAAATATATCCTAAATAGTAGATCAGATCTCCCGAGGAAAGTATAACATTTATTTCCCCCCCGATGAAAAGAATGTGCATGCAGAAGTAGAACCATAACATAAAAAGCACAATGGCGGTAAGACTCCCGTACATTCTGGAGTAATTACTCATATTGTCGATATAAAAGGAATATAGATAGGAAAAACCCATCCATCCCGCGGCGGATACCACCGCGCCGGGAAGCTCTTTATATATCCGGGTGGAACGATTGGGGATGACAATATACATAAGCAAAAAGAAAAGTGTGAGTATAAATAAGCCGGCTATGGTCCGAATACTGATGATAATTAAAGCAAGATCCCTGAGTATGGGAATTTTGCTTTCAATCCAGACATATAACCGGTTTCCGAAAACTAATATGGTTAAAGTTATAATCATCATGACGGCAAAAATAAAAGTATAGACGGAAGAGAGGAGCCGAAGTTTAAAGTAGCTTCTGGTTTCCTTTATACCGTAGACGGAGTTTAAGCCTTTTACGATAGCCAGTATTCCCTGGGAAGCAGACCATAGTGTAGTAATGGCAGTAATCGAGATAATGGTACCGGAAGCGTTATCATGAACCTCCGATATAATACTTATGATTAATGAAGTTATACTGCCTGGAAATATCTGAATTAAGGTGGACATCAGCACACTTTCCGTAATGGGCAGATACTGGATCAGGGTTAATAACAGCATAATAAACGGAAAAAAAGATATCATCACAAAAAAAGCTGCCTGTGCGGAAAATGCCGAAACAAAATCATCCTTTACTTTTCTGTTAAATGCCCGAATAATTTTATAAATTGAAATTGCAATATTCATAAGATACCTCGCCGGATATTCCACCTCAAAAGTGTAATATCGTGATTATATTTTAGTATATGTAATCGATTGGAACCTTAGTCTAAAGACAGGTTACTTTTATAAAATTATACCATTATTTAACATGAAAGTGTAAAAAATTTTACATTCCCTAAAATAAGAATTCACCGCACATGGGACTTTAGCCGGTTGTTTCTTGAGGGTATACAAAAAGGAGAGGTAGCCCTCTCCTTTTAATCTATGAGTACTCTCTATTAGAATTATGATATTTTCTGTAATATCGAACTATGTTCCGAAACTACTTTTTCCAAAAGTTCAATATCACTTTTCATAGTCTCATGTTCCAGGACTGCCTGTTCATAACGGATAGCTGATGGGAGATAATTTTCTGCCAATAGTTTCATACCTGGCCTGATTTCGTTCTCCAGAATGACGTTAATTTTAGAGAACCTTTCTTCCATTCTAATTTCTAAAGAATCAACCCGTTGGGTTATGTTAGTTTCTAAATTGGTCACGTTGCTCTCTAAATTAGTCATGTTGGTTTCTAATTTATTTAGCCGTTCGTCAATGGGTTGTAATTTCTTATCCATCATATCAGATATGGCTAACAATAATTCATTATCACTCATCTTATCTATCCTCCTTTTCCATTAATATAATAATTATAACACAGCATAATAAAGAAGTCTAGTTTAACATGAGAAAATCTCATTATTAAATCCGCCCTTGACAACACAAAATATTATGCTAAAATTAATTCATATATGTAAAAGGCTGTGAAGGTGTAATGCATACCGCATAGGAGATAGCTGTTTTCTAGCAGAGAGAGGAAGTCACCGGCTGAAAGCTTCCTTAAGTTCAGATAGTTATTGATTTTCCCACCGGAGCCGCATCTTTGAAACAGACCAGTAGGAGATGACGTGAAGGCACGTTACGCTGTTTTGAGCGCTTATGCAATAGGATTGCGATGTATATACATTTTAATCGTATTACATAGGAATTTGGGTGGTACCGCGGAATACACAGCTGCTAAGGCTTGTATTATCATGTATGATAGTTAATCCGTCCCTGTTTTTCAGGGATGGATTTTTTATTGAATAGAAAACTGCGTCCTATTCGATAAAAAACCGCCGGGGGATGCGCAGACGTCCCAATGGAAGTTTGTCACTGAAGTGACAGCGGAGTCAGCGCCAGAGTCTGGCGAGCCGGACTCTTTCTTATCGAAAAATTTGAGAGGAAATTCCGTGAATCTCAAATAAAAAGTATTCCAGGTATGCAATTGCCAATATGCAATGGGAGCAAGTGTTATAAGAGCACTCTATAAAAGAAAGGAGATCGACATGAAAGAAAAATTAAAAGCCATAGTAGAGGAAGCATTAGAGAAAATAAAAGATTCACAAGAGCTAGACAAATTAAATGAAATCAGGGTTGCTTTTTTAGGCAAAAAAGGTGAACTAACAGAAATTTTAAAGTCCATGAAAGACGTGGAGCCACAGGAGAGACCCGTAATCGGACAACTGGTGAATGAAGCCAGGAGCATACTGGAAGACAATCTGGATGAGAAAAAAAAATACTTTGCCCAAAAATTAAGGAGGGAACAAATTCTTAAGGAAACCATAGATGTTACCCTTCCGGCTAAAAAACCCATGATAGGACACCGTCATCCCAATTCCATTGCACTGGAGGAAGTTGAGAGAATCTTTGTAGGAATGGGCTATGAAGTAGTGGAAGGGCCTGAAGTGGAATATGATTACTACAATTTTGAAGCCTTAAATATTCCGGCTAACCATCCGGCCAGAGACGAGCAGGATACCTTCTATGTTACCGGCGATATTTTATTGAGAACCCAGACTTCTCCGGTTCAGGTAAGGGAAATGGAAAAGGGCAGGCTGCCTATAAGAATCATAGCTCCCGGCAGGGTGTTCCGCTCCGATGCAGTAGACGCAACCCATTCTCCCAGTTTTCATCAGATCGAAGGGCTGGTTATCGATAGAAATATTACCTTTGCAGACTTAAAAGGAACTCTTGCTGAATTTGCGAAACAATTATTTGGTGAAAATACCAGGGTAAAATTCAGGCCTCATCATTTCCCTTTTACAGAACCCAGCGCGGAAGTCGATGTTACCTGCTTTAAATGCCAAGGTGAGGGCTGCCGTTTCTGTAAAGGTTCCGGCTGGATTGAAATTCTAGGCTGCGGTATGGTGCATCCCAGGGTGCTTAAAATGAGCGGAATAGATCCCAAGCAGTATTCAGGTTTTGCCTTTGGCGTAGGTTTGGAACGTATTGCATTGTTAAAATATGAAATTGACGATATGAGATTGCTCTACGAAAACGACGTAAGATTTTTAAAGCAGTTTTAACCTTATAAGCAAACAGTACAGCGGATCCGGAATATCCACGGAATATCCGCTTTGAACGGTTTATTGAAAGATTGGCGGAATAGAAAATTCATCATAGGAGGTTTAAATGAAATGAACACACCATTATCATGGATTAAAGCATATGTACCGGAGCTTGACGTAACGGCGCAGGAATATACCGACGGTATGACGTTAAGCGGTACGAAAGTAGAAGGCTACGAACAGCTGGATGGGGATTTGGATAAAATTGTGGTGGGTAAAATTTTAAAGATAGAAAAACACCCGGACGCGGATAAATTGATTGTATGTCAGGTGCAGATTACGGAAGAAGGAGATACGGTGCAGATTGTAACCGGGGCCCCCAATGTGAAGGAAGGGGATATCGTACCGGTGGTACTGGAAGGAGGCCGTGTTGCGGGCGGTCATGACGGCAGTAAAACTCCGGGGGGAATAAAGATTAAGAAAGGTAAGCTTCGCGGGGTGGAGTCCTGCGGTATGATGTGCTCTATTGAAGAAATGGGTTCCAGTAAAGATATGTATCCGGATGCGCCGGATAACGGAATTTATATTTTCAGTGATATTCCTGCATATGACGGTATTCGGATTGGTTCCAGTGCAGTGGAAGCACTGGGGCTTAACGATGTGGTTTTTGAATATGAAATTACCTCAAACCGCGTGGACTGCTTTGGGGTATTGGGAATAGCAAGAGAAGCGGCCGCAACCTTCGGTAAAAGTTTTCATCCTCCAGTTGTAAAAGTATCGGGAAATCATGAAAATGCCGCCGATTATATTTCCGTTGAAATACAAGATAAAGATCTCTGCAGCCGTTATGTGGCAAGAATTGTAAAGAATATCAAGCTCGGACCGTCTCCTTTGTGGATGCAGAGAAAATTAGCCGCCTGCGGAATCCGACCAATCAATAATCTGGTGGATATTACCAATTATGTTATGGAGGAATATTCCCAGCCTATGCATGCTTACGACCTTAACCTGGTGGCGGGTAAAAAAATCATTGTCCGAAGAGGTAAGGACGGGGAAGAGTTCCAGACTTTGGACGGTCAGGTAAGAAAAATAGATTCTTCCGTCTTAATGATATGCGATGGAGAAAAGCCGGTTGGCATTGCAGGTATTATGGGCGGAGAAAATTCCAAAATTACGGATATGGTTAATACTTTATTATTTGAAGCAGCCTGCTTTAATGGAACCAATATCCGTTTATCGGGTAAAAAGCTTGGACTTAGGACGGATGCGGCCGCTAAATTTGAAAAGGGTTTGGATCCTAACACTGCTATGGAAGCTATAAACCGCGCCTGCCAGCTAATTGAAGAATTAGGGGCGGGAGAAGTGGTGGGAGGAGCCGTAGACATCTATCCTACGGCAAGGACCTCCAGAAGGGTGCCTTTTAGAGCGGACCGTACCAATAAAATATTGGGAACCAGTATAGACAAAGAAACCATGATCGGTTATTTTAAGAAAATAGATTTGGATTATGACGAAACAACCGGTGAAGTCATTGTCCCAAGCTGGAGACAGGATGTGGAAAGCCAGGCGGATCTGGATGAAGAAGTGGCGCGTTTCTATGGCTATGACAATATTCCCACTACCCTACCCACCGGGGAAGCGACTACGGGTAAATTGTCCTTTAAATTACGTGTGGAAAATATGGCAAGGAACATTGCGGAACAGTTCGGTTTTAACGAAGGCATGAATTACTCCTTTGAAAGTCCGAAGGTATTCGATAAGCTATTGATTCCGGCTGGTGACAAGCTGCGTGAAAATGTGGTGATTTCCAATCCGCCAGGGGAAGATTTCAGTATTATGAGAACCGTTTCCTTAAACGGCATGTTAAATTCTCTTTCTACCAATTTTAACAGAAGGAATAAGAATGTCCGCTTATATGAACTTGGAAATATTTATCTGCCTAAAGCACTTCCGCTTACGGAGCTTCCGGAGGAAAGGATGCAGTTTACCCTTGGAATGTATGGGTCAGGTGATTTCTTTGACTTAAAGGGCGTAGTGGAAGAATTTTTAGAAAAAGTCGGTATGAAGAAACTGGTATCCTATGACCCCAAAGCAGGAAAAACCTATTTCCATCCGGGCCGCCAGGCCAATATTATTTATGAGAATACCGTAATCGGTTATATGGGAGAGGTACATCCGGATGTGCTGGATAATTATGAAATTGGTGAAAAAGCCTATGCCGCCGTGCTGGATATGCCGGAAATCGTTTCCCGTGCAGCCTTTGACGTAAAATATAAGGGAATTGCCAGGTATCCTGCGGTTTCCCGTGATATCAGCATGGTTATGCCGAGAAAAATATTAGCAGGGGATGTGGAGGCAGTCCTCCGCAAAAACGGCGGACAGATTCTGGAAAGCTATCATTTATTTGATATTTATGAAGGAAGTCAGATAAAAGAAGGCTATAAGTCCATGGCATATTCCATCAGTTTCCGTGCCAAGGACAGGACCCTTGAGGACAAGGACGTAACACAAGTCATGAAAAGAATCCTGGACGGACTGAGTAAATTAGGCGTTGAATTAAGACAGTAGGACTTTGTTTTATCAACATAAGACTCTTTCTTATTTAAATTTTTTCTTATATTTTTATAAAAAAATGCCGATAAAATTATTATCGGTAATGAATTCAAAACCCAATTGCAAAGGAGGAGACAAAATGAAGAAATCCCTGTTTCATTGGAAAGCATTTTTATTGGCATTGCTTTTGTCCGTATCGGTGCTTCCGGCTGACAGTGTCTTGGTTTATGCGGCGGCAAAGCCTGTCATGTCGGTGACGTCCAAAACGGTAATTGGCGTGGATCAGGAATTTAAACTGTCAATTAAGAATTTAACGAAATCCAGGGTAAAATCTGCTAAGTGGTATTCCACCAATAAAAAGGTGATAACGGTATCCGGCGGCTCTGTCATGTCGCAAGGAAAAGGAACCGCTTATATTAAGTGTAAGATTACCTATAAGAACGGAACTGTCATAACCCCGTTCTGTAAGGTAACCGTTAAAATCCCGGCAACGGCCATCGAAATTACCAATGCTCAGGATGATATATCCAATAACGGCAGGCAGGTCATTGCGGTAGGGGATACGTATGATTTTAACAGTGTACTTACCCCTGCCAATGCGGATAATTACATAACTTACACCATTAGCAACACCGATTATGCCACGGTGGATAAAAAGGGTATTGTTACCGGAAAGAAACCCGGTTTTGTAACCCTAACCGCTAAAGCCAACTTAAAAAAGCCGGCGGACTATCAGAACCTGTTGGATAATGTCGTTGAGTTAAAGGACAGCATAAATATTGAAATCGTACCAAAAACGGCGGGTGTTGCCAGTGTGGAAGCGACGGACACGACAACTCTGGAGGTGACCTTTGATAAAGCAATTAATGAAAGCACCCTGATGAATGGTAATAATAAGCTTTTAAACAATATAACCATAACGGCCAAGGCGGACGGCAACGGCATGACTGCCAGCGGCTTAGGAATCTTAACCGGCAGCCTTTCTTCGGACAATAAGACGTTAACCATTACGACTTCCGGTTATTTCAACGGTTTATACGGAGTTAAATTTTCAAGCAATATACGGACTGCGGACGGCGAACCCTTGATGGAATATTATGAGACACTGTCTCTGTACGATACCACGCCGCCTTCCTTTAAAGATTACTCGGTGGATGACACCGGATTGGTTGCATCCGTTAACTTCAGTGAATCCTTAAATTATTCCGGCATGGTGATAAAAGACGTGGAGCTGGTTACAAATAATACGACGGCAAAAGCTTCCACGCTTAGCAGATTAGGTCAGAAATCCAATTATAAAGCTTCGAATAACGGTAAATCCTTAACCATTGATCTATCCCAGATGTCTTCTGTCGACCAGGATAAGATATTTAAAATCGTATTTTCCGGATTAAGGGACAGAGCGGGCAATTATCCTGACAATAATCAGATTACGGCTTATCTGGCTACGGATACTTCCCCTAAACCTCAGTCTAAACTGGTATCCCTGAAACGTACCGATTTTAATACCCTGACGGCAACCTTTACGAGAGCTATCCAGACTCCCGGAAGAGTATTATTAAGCAATGGCGAGGTAATTACCGGTGTTGTAAAAGAGGATGATTCCAAACAGGTTACTTACACCCTGGATTCCGAATCCGCAAAACTTACCGGTAAACAGGAAGTAAACATCGGATACTGGGACAGCTATAATGTAAAAGATTCGGATGATTCCGCCGACGATTATAAAGAAGTGGAAGTCAACTTCACCATTGATTCCACGGTGCCGGAATTAAGCGATTACGAACTTGTTGTGGAGACGGATGACGAGGAACCTGTATACAACCTGATATTAACCTTTGACAAGGAGGTAACCCTCATTGACGATGACGGAACCTTAAGCGCCAAACTGGTGACGGACGACGGGGAAGTATACACCAATTATGATATCGGATATACCGCGGATGCGGATGATACCTTGGTAACGGTAATTCTGGACAGAGATGATTTTGATGAACCCGGCACCTATACTATCACCATTCCGGAAGAATTTGTCGAGGATGAATACGGCAATACAAACCCTGAAACAAGCGTTAAGGTTAATAATACGGAGGGTTCATCCACTGCCTTGCCGCAGCCGGTGGAAATTATTCAATCGGAGGAGGAGGCAAGTATTATTTATGTAACCTTTGCCAAGCAGGTGGACGAAGATATGGCAGAGGACTTAGATAATTATGATATAGACGGAGCCGATATTATTTCGGCAGAGCTGACTGATAACAGTTCCGGCGGCGCTACGGTGGAATTGACCTTAGAACCCGGCTGCATAACAGAGAACTCAAGGTATACCATAACAGTTTCAGGAATTACCGGATATCATAATACCTATACGGAGATGGAAGAATATGAAACAAAGGTTTATCTCCATGAAAATGAAGGCCCAACCATAGAGAATATTGATTATTCTTATCCTATAACCATAACGATAACCTTCGATGAAACCCTGGCAGGAACGGCGAGCTTTAAAGTTCTTCAGGACGGTGCGGATTTGGCGGATTACTCTGAAATAAGCGGAAAAAAGGTAATTATTACCCTGGAGGATAAACCTGTCATGGATGAATCCGTCACGATTGTTCCCACAAGCTATAATCACATAACGGATAAATATGGAAATGCTGCCGAAATTGATTCGGACTCCATAGTACCAACAAAATAAATATCCCTGATTCAATCTAAGCGCACTCTCGGAATAAAAAGGGGGCTTTTGCAAAGCAGCTGAGTAAGCCGCAAAACAAAAGCTCCCCTTTTTTAATAAAGATACCCGCAAAGAGCATATCCGTTTCATGTGCTGCCGGATGCCTGATACGAAAAGAGGCAGTACTACCGCAATTGAATACAAACAAAAAAGGTAAATATAAATTATTACAAATAATAAAAGTGAAATTTAATAAAATTATAACATTTAATGAAAATTTAGACAATATTTTGACAAATGTAGGAATTATAATGTAAAATAGTAATGAAATATTGTCTGATTGTACAAGCTGCGGGTAAGCACCGGTTTGGGAAGAAAGGGCGATAGGCGATAAAGGTTTATTTTGAAAAAGGATTTATATAATAGGAGGAACGAAGAATGAAAAGACGGATGCAAAAATGGATGGGAATTTTACTTGCCGTCCTACTGATTACATCAATATTCCCTGCAAATGGAGTAATATCACTTGCCGCAACGAAACCAAGTTTATCCATGACTTCCAAGACACTCACCGGGGTGGGGGCGGCATTTACCTTATCGGTCAAGAATCTGGACAGAACAAAGGTAAAATCAACGGTATGGTATACAAAGAATAAGAGTGTTGCTACCGTAGATTCTTCCACCGGTTATGTAACTTCTACAGGAAAGGGAAGCACTTATATTAAATGCAGAATTACATATAAAGACGGGACCATACGGTATCCCGCCTGCAAAGTAACGGTTAAAATTCCGGCAACGGCAATCCGCATTACCAATACTCCGGAAGAAGGCATGAATAATTTCGCAATCACGGTGGGGGACACCATGGATTTTAACAGTGTGCTTACACCAAGTAATGCCAGTGATTTAATAACCTATTCCACCGATAATACCAATTATGCAACAGTTGATAAAAGGGGGATTGTTACAGCTTTAAAGGCCGGTATTGTCCGTCTGACGGCTACGGCTTCCATGACAAAAGCCAAGGCTTCCTCCAGTCTGGTAAAAGATACGGTTAATATTCAGATCGTTGAAAAATCAGTCGGCGTTAAAAGCGCGGAATTGACGGATTCCACCGCCTTAACCATAACCTTTGACGGTGCAGTCAGCGAATCGACGGTAATTGATGAGGACGGTGAACTTCTTGACAGCGTATCCATTAAGGCCATGACAGACGGGGAGGGCGATACGGCGGATAAGCTGGGAAATTTAACCGCCAAGTTATCTTCGGATGGGAAAACCTTGACGATTACGTCCGAGAATGCTTTTAACGGACTTTATGGACTGCATCTTACAGACAGTATCCAAACTACGGACGGAACGGCTTTAACGGAATATTATAAAAACTTGGAATTATACGATACCAAACCACCTTATTTTAAAGATTATGAAGTGGATGATACCGGATTAATTGTTACCCTGGAATTCAGTGAAGCCATGAATTTCAGTAATATGTCAATTTCCAAGGTAAGCCTGGTAAAGTCCAAGCTGACTGCGGAATCTTCCACCCTAAGTTTATTAAAGACCAAGTCAAATTATGTGAAATCCGATGACGGCAAATCTTTGACCATTGATTTAACCGATATGGATTCGGACGACCAGAATAAGACTTTTGCCGTAGTATTCTCCGGATTAAAGGATAAAGCCGGCAATTACCCGAGCAATTCCATTTTAACCGCCTATGTGGCAACGGATACGACGGAAAAAGCCCAGGCTAAATTAAAAACCCTGACACGTACCGGTTATTATACGCTGACTGCCACCTTTTCAAGGGCAATCAAGACTCCGGGTGAGGTTTTGCTTAGTAATGGCAAAACAATTGATGGGAAAGTGGATAAAAATGACAGTAAGGTAGTCAATTTTACTCTGGATTCTTCTTCGGCTAAACTTACCGGTTCACAGAAAGTTTCCATTGGCTATTGGGACAGTTATAATGTAAAGGATTCGGATGATACCGCAGATGATTACACAAAAAAAACAGTTAATTTTACTGTTGATAAGGATGAACCGGAGTTAAAAACTTATAAACTTACTAAGAAAGACAAGGATGACAATGTCGCCTATGTTTTAACCTTAACTTATGATAAAAATGTTATTTTAGCCAGTGATTCGGGAAAATTCACTTCCAAACTTGTTACCCTGAATAAAGATATCTACTCCCAGAAAAAACTCGAATATACGGCTTCCGTAAAGGATAAGGTTGTAACGGTTAACCTGGATAAAGAACAGTTTGATGAAAACGGAACTTACACCATAACCATTCCGGAAGGATTTGTAAAGGATAATTTTAATAATGAAAGTAAAAAAAGAGAAATTTCCGTGAATCGAACCGGGACGGCGGGAACAGAGCTGCCGGCGCCGGAAAGCGTGAAACAATCTTCGGATGATCCGGGCATCGTTCTGGTTACCTTTGAGAATAAGATCGATGAAACCACGGCAGAAAATAAGGGCAACTATACTATTTCAGGAGTGAATATATCAAAGGCGGAATTGGTTGAAAATAATTCCGGCGGAGCCATCGTCCATCTGACACTGAAAGAAGGAGCCGTTACGGTAACGGCTACTTATGCCGTAACCATAAAGGGTATTAAAGGATACGGTGATTCCTATACGGAAATGGATAAATATGAGACCACCTTATTATTATATGAAAATGAAGGACCATCCATAACCAAAGTAACCTATAGTTACCCAAGCAAGGTAAAGATAACCTTTGACGAAGCGATTGAAGGAACTGCAAGCTTTAATGTTATTCAGGACGGGGAAGATCTGGCGGAGGACTTTGCAATCAGCGGAAGTACCGTTACCATTACTTTAAGCGAAGTACCGGAAATGGGTGTAAAGATGAAGATTACTCCCACAAGCTCAAATGCCATAACAGATTCTTCCGGCAATAAAGCGACCATATCCACAAAATATGTAACGCCGGACAATTAATTAAAAATTTTCAAAGTCAAAGAGCTGTCAGCTGCGGGCTGGCGGCTCTTTTGTGCGACGGGCAGTCGCACAAGAAAAGCAATGCCAAAGCAAAACCGCTCTTCCTGCCCTGTTAATTCTATGAAACCAACCGGGATTTGATGAAAAAGGCAGGCTGCTATTTTACAACTGCCCTGTTAATACTATGAAACCAACCGTTTATTTTACGGTGACGGTACACTTATATTTTTTACCGTATAAGAAAGCTGTTATCGTTGCCGTCCCCTTACATTTAGCAGTAATCTTTCCTGTGCTGCTTACCGCTGCAATCTTTTTATTACTTGACTTCCAGGAGCTTCTTCCCAGACTGTTCAGCTTTAATTGCAGGGTATCTCCGGGAGAAAGAGTTGCTTTTGTCCTGGTTAAAGCCAGCTTTTTATAATTAAATTTATTGTCTGCGGCATAGGCGGATACATAGGAGTTTTTCACTCCATAAAAGGTAAGTTTTTTACTGCATCCTTCAAAGGCCTGGTCGGTTAGTGCTTTACATTTTAGAAAGGCACCGCTCGCAATGGTGGTAACCGAATCCGTCATGGTAACCTTTTTCAGATTGGAGCAGGATGTAAACGCCTCTGCTCCAATCGTGATAACGGATTTAGGGATTGTTACAGACAGGATATCTTTATTTTAAGTTCTCACAACCAAAGAAAGCATCCCTATCGATTGAAGTAACCGTACCTGGAATAGTAACCTTAATCAGTTCCTTATTCCCCTGAAATACACCATTTGCAATCCTGCTTACCGTATCGGGTATTGTGATTTCTGCGGAACTTCCGTTATATGATACAAGCACACCCTTCCTGATTTCAAAATCACTGTCACTTGCTCCCGTTTTTTGGGAATATATTTGAGAATATAATAATATGGGCAGTATGATCAGAATAATACAAAATATTATTATTAATTTTCTTTTTTTCATAAAATCTCCTTTTCACGGTTTTAAATGCTTTCTCTTCACGCAATCCTATTTTTCATGGTTATAACTCTTAGATATCTTATAATTCGCAGGGACTCCCCGCAGTACAGAAAAACAAACGGGAGTCCCCTTGCGAATTATCGGATATTTTACCGGGTGCTGCTGATTTCCTCATCATAAACAGCATCTTTATCTGTTATGTAAAAGCCTGATACGGAGCAGCATAATAGTTAATTCCGGTTCTTCTAAATATTGTCGGTTTTTGTTATATTTTTATAACAACAGATTTCCATAATTATGCAATGTTTTTTATCTGTTCTACATTAATAACCGCCGGCTTAATTCACCAGTCTGCTTATACCGGTTTTCCAAATGGATATCATTTTAACAGAGTATTTACGAATACGGCTGGCATCACACGGGGAAGTACCGGGATACTTTGCAATCGTAAGGGTCAAATAGCAAATACCCGGACTCTTTTTTATAAACCAGAAGCTTACGTTTATCCGGTACCGGCATAATTTTTCCGCCGCCGCGCTTTTGGGCTTTTTCTCGTTTATTACCCCTTTACGTAATGTAAGATTTGTTTTATAATGAGTGAGATATGAAAGCACACTGGAGGAAAAAGTCATTGAAATCAATTAGCAGAACAGTCGTTATGTCGGTATGCCGCGTGCTGTTTGTACTGTATATCATATTATTAGCTTATTTTTTGTTTTTTAGCGAACGTTATGGACGAACGATAACTTCGGATGAATATAAATTTAATTTAAAATTGTTTAAAGAAGTAAGGCGTTTTATTTTATACCGGAAAGAGCTTGGATTAGAAAGCTTTATTGTTAATATATTTGGAAATGTTCTGGCATTTGTGCCGTTTGGCTTTGTTTTGCCTATCATAAGTATAAGTAACAGAAAATTACTGAATATAACCTTATTAAGTCTTGAATTCAGCCTGACCATAGAGCTTATCCAATTAATTTTTAAGGTCGGAATTTTTGACGTGGATGATATTTTTATGAACACAATCGGTGGGATACTGGGAGGTATCTGCTTTATTATATGCCATAAATTAGTTAAATCAATTAAAAAGCTGGGGAGATAAATTGCTTGCAAATTGTTTACAGGAAAGGTGAGGTAGGGAGGAGGACTATGTTTAAACGTAAAAAAGATGTATTTAAATTTACAGACAGAAGTCATTCCGTAAGGGGACTAATATCAATTATTGCGGGGGGCATTTCCCTCGTTACCCTGTTGGTTTTATCTGTTATTTCCAGTTTTTCTAAAGGAAACGGCGGCCTGATAATAGGGGTAATCGGGATGCTGTCGTTTGCAATATCCGTCGCAGGCTTTATACTTGGCATAAAGGGCTGCAGGGAAAAGGAAATCTATTATACCGCTCCTATAACAGGAATGGTCTTAAATGGTTTCCTGTCCATTATATTTTTTGTGTTATATATGATGGGCATTATTATATAGTATAAGCAATTAACTTGCAGTTAATTATAGTAAGGGTATTTTATATAATTTTACTATATTAAAGAAATTTATTATATAAAAGCGGTATGAAAGGTCACTTGTTCAGTACAAGCTTTAAGGATTTGAAACCAATCAGACAGGAGCAGCTATGACAAGATTAGAACAGCAGATGCAGTTTATTTTGGAAGTGGATAAGTTAAAAAATATCACCAGACAGACTTATATTGCGGATGGAAGCAGAAAGGAAGATGATGCGGAGCATTCCTGGCATTTGGCGTTAATGTGTATCCTTTTAAGCGAATATGCCAATGAAAAAATAGATGTATTAAAAACCGTGGCAATGGTTCTGATACATGATATTGTTGAGATTGACGCTGGGGATACCTACGCTTACGACGAGTTGGGGAACCAGTCGAAAAGAGAGAGGGAAACGGCAGCGGCGGACAGAATATTTGACCTGCTGCCCTATGACCAGGCGGCATATGTAAAAGAGTTATGGGAAGAATTTGAATCAGGCGAAACACCGGAGGCTAAATTTGCCAACACCCTGGATAAATGCCAGCCCGCATTACTTAACGATAAATCCGGGGGCAGATCCTGGAGGGAGCATGAAGTGAAGGAAAGCCAGATTAAAAATAGGAATGCAGATACCTTTAAAGGGTCTGATAAATTATGGAATTATGTAAGGAATATAATAGAGAAAAATACCAGGAATGGAAATATTAAAGCGGATGGGTACGAAGATGAAATACACAGAATTATTTAGAGATGGCAATGAGAAAATCAGAGAACGTTATGATTTATCCATGGAACGAACAGAGGCTATTTTAAAAGAGCAGGCGGTAAAAGGACCGGCCGGGGATTATTTCTTGAGTGTTGCCGCTTTTATTTTACAGATTAAGGAATTAGTAACCCTGGTTGAAAAAGATAGATTAAGCCGGATGTCCATGGAGGAATTGAAGAAATTAAATTATGAATTATATAAGGATATTCTTCCGGGAAAATATGAATACAGTTATGCCAATCCCAGGTATGCGGTACAAAAATTGGGAAAAAAATATGGTAAGCTCCTGACCTTTTTATATGCTGAAATTCGGGGAATGATTGTCTATGCCTACGAATGCAGACTATGGGATATTACGGTTTATCTGGAGCTGTTTATAGAGAGTTATAATTATTTTGAAGAAGAGGACGAGTATACTTTTAAAGATGTCAGGCGGGCTATTTATGACTTTATCAGCGATTACACCGGGGATATGCTGGAATACCGGACCAGGGAACTATTGGATTCCCGGTTGTCTTTTGTAAAGGATATTATTACGGACTGGGATTTAAGAGATTTAAGATATTTATATCAATTTGGTGAATATATCTGCGAAAATGAGTTAAGAATGGCGGAATTCCTGAACAGCCTTTCAGAAGAGGAAGTAAAGGCAATGGCCTTCACCTACACCGAAGGATACCGAAGAGGCTTTGAGAAAGCAGGAATCGATTTGAACAAAAAGGATACTGTAAATATACGTTATAGTATTGGCTTTGAAAGAATGCTTCTGTACGCTTTTGACTATTTTGCAGAAATGGGGCTTAAGCCTGTCATTTATCGGGCGGCAGTTAATAATGTAAGTAAGAGGCAGCATTTAAAAATCGGTTATCATTCCACGGGGCCCAATAAACAATATAATTATGACCATCGTTTTGATAACGGTCTGTATTTGGACAGGGCATATTGTGACCGGAAGCTTAGAGGTCTTTACAAGGCCTATGAAAAGTATAAAAAAGAGGCGGCACTTTATGCCGGGCCGGCTGTAATAGAGGTATTCGGAGAAAAAAATTTTGCGCCGGAAAATAAGGCGGAAGCAATCAGACTGGACAAAAGGCAGCAGAAATTATACGTATGGTACAACCGGGATGCGGGCTTAACTGTCAATGAATATATCAAAGGGGAAGAAACCAGCTTTACCATCATAGCATACCCCATTCCTGAAATCGGGGACCGGTTTAAGGAGATATTTGCCGAAACGGTGAAAGTAAATACCCTGGATAATCAGATGTATAAAAAAATCCAGCAGTCCATCATTGACGTTCTGGATCAGGGCGAATATGTAAGGATACTTGGCAGAGGAAGAAACCGGACTGATATTAAAGTGATGCTGTATGACCTGACGGATCCTGCAAGGGAAAGTATTTTTGAAAACTGCACCGGTGATGTCAATATACCGATTGGAGAAGTCTTTACTTCACCAAAACTTTCCGGTACCAATGGAACTGTGCACGTAACTTCAGTTTATTTAAACGGATTGGAATACCTGGACTTGTCCTTTAGCTTTGAGGATGGCAGAATAAGTTCCTATTCCTGCAAAAACTTTGAGTCAGAAGAAGAAAGCAAACGCTTTGTCAAGGAAAATCTGATGTATAATCACGACACCCTGCCTCTGGGTGAGTTTGCGATCGGAACCAATACCACCGCATATGTAATGGCGCAAAAATATCACATAGGCGTTAAACTGCCCATCCTCATAGCGGAAAAAACAGGACCCCATTTTGCAGTAGGAGATACCTGCTATAAAATGAGTGAGGATTTGAAATTATATAATCCGGACGGAAAGCAGATTGTGGCAAAGGATAATGAGATATCCATATTGAGAAAAACAGACGCAGACAAAGCTTATTTTAACTGCCATACGGATATTACCATACCTTATGACGAACTTGGTGAAATAACAGTTTATAAAAAGAACGGCGGGACGGCCCCAATTATAAAGGATGGGAAATTTATACTTCCCGGTACCGAAAAATTAAACGAAGCTTTCCGATAAAATTATATTATAGGAACAAAAAATATGTTCCTATAATCGGATGGACGGCGGATAAAGCCCCGCCTTTTATCGGAAATTGAAAGGCAATTTCCGATAAGTTATATTATAGGAACAAAGACCATGTTCCTATAGTCGGATGCAGGTTGGTAAAAAACACCCCTTTTTATCAGAAGATAAAGCATCTGACCATAAGTTTTATTATAGGAACGAAAATATAGAGAATGAAAGCGAGGATGATACAATGGCAGCAAAAGTAGGAATAGTAATGGGAAGCGATTCGGATCTTCCTGTCATGAGTAAAGCGGCGGAAATATTGGATATATTAAAAATTGAATATGATATTACCGTAATATCTGCCCACAGAATGCCGGATATATTCTTTCATTATGCAAAATCGGCGGAAGAAAAAGGCTATAAGGTAATCATTGCAGGCGCCGGCGGAGCTGCGCATTTGCCGGGCATGACGGCGGCAATTTTTCCGATGCCTGTAATTGGGGTCCCCATAATGACCAAGTCTTTAGGCGGTGTGGATTCCCTCTATTCCATCGTTTCGATGCCAGGTGGTATTCCTGTGGCGACGGTTGCAATTAACGGGGCTTTAAATGCCGGTCTGTTAGCAGCTAAAATTCTGGCAACTTCCGACCCGGAATTGCTGGAACGCATTAAGGCCTATGGGGAAGGTTTAAAAGACAGCGTTCTGGCTAAAGCGGATAAATTAGAAAAAATGGGTTATGAAGCCTATTTAAAGAATATGTAATACGGCTTAAATATCCCGCCCGGATTGCAGGAAGACGGATATATCTCATTTACTGATAAAAGGGAATATTTTATCGAATAGGAAATTGCGGCCTATTCGATAAAATACCCGCCGGGGGATTCGCATGACGCGGCCAAGCGCCAGCACAGAGTTTGCTTTGCAAACTTTTTTTTATTAATAACACTTATAAACAATATAAGAAAATAATGAAATTAAAAGCCGGGACAAATAATATGGGTTATGATAAAATAGGAAACAGATAATAGCTCTGTATATCTTTTAAGGAGGATTTACCATGGATTATAAAAAGGCGGGAGTAGATATTGAAGCCGGTTACAAAGCTGTTGCTCTTATGAAGGAGCATATTAAGGAAACCATGCGCAGTGAAGTATTAACCGGAATCGGCGGATTTTCGGGTGCATTTTCCTTAGAGGGCTTTAAAAATATGGAACGGCCCGCTCTGGTCGCCGGCACGGACGGTGTGGGAACGAAGTTAAAACTGGCATTTATTTTGGATAAACACGATACCGTGGGTATAGACTGCGTGGCTATGTGTGTCAACGATATTGCCTGTACAGGCGGTCAGCCTTTATTCTTCCTGGATTATATTGCCTGTGGTAAAAATGAGCCGGGAAAGATTGCAACCATCGTAAGCGGAGTGGCAGAAGGCTGCAAGCAGGCAGGCGCCGCTTTAATCGGAGGTGAAACGGCGGAAATGCCGGGTTTCTATCCGGAAAATGAATATGACCTGGCAGGTTTTGCAGTTGGTATTGTGGACCAGGGGCGATTTATTAACGGAAAAGATTTAAAGGCGGGGGACGCCATCATCGGAATTGCTTCATCCGGTATCCACAGCAACGGCTATTCTCTTGTACGTAGCGTATTTAACATGAAACGGGAAGCTTTGGACACTTATTATGAAGCTTTGGGTGCCACTCTTGGAGAAGTTCTGTTAACCCCTACGAAAATTTATGTAAAAGCTTTAAAAGACCTGAAAACGGCAGGAGTAACTGTTAAGGCCTGCAGCCATATAACCGGCGGAGGATTTTATGAAAATATCCCCAGAATGTTATGCGACGGAATGCATGGGGTAATTTATAAAGACAGTTATGTTGTTCCTCCCATTTTTCATATGCTCTCCACGGACGGGGATATTGAAGAAAAGGTAATGTATAATACTTACAATATGGGAATCGGGATGATGATTGCCACAGACAGTAGGGAAGCGGACAAAGCCGTAAAATTATTACTGGAAAGCGGAGAGGCTGCTTATATTGTAGGTGAGGTGAAAGCCGGGGAGAAAGGTGTAACCGTATGTTAAGAATCGCAGTTTTAGTATCCGGCGGGGGGACCAACCTTCAGGCAATTATGGACGGTATAGAGCAGGGCAGGATAACCAATGCAAGGATAGAGACGGTTATCAGCAGTAAAGGCGGGGTATATGCCTTAGAACGGGCCCGCAGCCGCAAAATTAAGACCTCCGTTATTTCACCTGATGACTATGACGGCAGGGAAGAATTCAGCCGGGCGTTATTGTCAGAAATAAAAAGACTCCGGGTAGATTTAATCGTTTTGGCGGGATATCTTGTAATTATACCTGAAATTTTAATTCATGATTACCGGAATAAAATTATTAATATCCATCCGTCCTTAATCCCTGCTTTTTGCGGGCCGGGTTATTACGGACTGCGGGTTCACGAAGCGGTGCTGAAAAAGGGGGTGAAAATTACGGGAGCTACGGTTCATTTTGTAGATGAAGGTACGGATACCGGGCCGATTATCCTTCAGAAGGCAGTAAAAGTATATGAGGATGACACGCCGGAAGTTTTACAGAGAAGAGTTATGGAAGAAGCGGAATGGCTAATATTACCCCAGGCTATACAATTAATGGCAGACAATAAAATACAGGTAAAAAATAATAAGGTATATATATCAGGCAATAGAGAGAGCAATTAAGGCGGAAGTATTAACTGCCGCGGCGGAAATTGCCATTTAGATAAAGCAGCCAAGATAGGCATGGATATAGTGAGAAAGGGAAGGATATAACATGAAGATATTAATCGTTGGCAGCGGCGGCAGAGAACATGCCATTGCCCATAAAGTTTCACAAAGCAAACTTGCGGATCAGTTATATTGTGCACCCGGAAATGCAGGAATAGAGGAATACGCCACTTGTGTGGATATCGGTGTCATGGATTTTGACGGACTGGCTGCTTTTGCGGAAAGAGAGAAGATTGATTTAACTGTCATAGGCCCGGATGACCCCCTGGTGGCAGGGATTGCGGATGTATTTGAAGCCAAAAACCTGCGAATCTTCGGACCTGGAAAAAACGCCGCTATTATTGAGGGTTCTAAGGCATTTTCCAAGGAGCTTATGAAAAAATATAATATACCCACCGCGGCTTATGAGATTTTTGATTCTCCCCAGGCCGCCTACGCCTATCTGGATATCTGTAAGTTTCCCGTTGTTTTAAAAGCCGACGGTTTGGCCCTTGGCAAGGGTGTTTTAATCTGCAACAGTTTAGAGGAAGCGAAAGCCGGTGTTAAGACGATTATGGTGGACAAGCAGTTTGGAGCTGCCGGCGACCGGCTGGTGGTGGAAGAATTCATGACAGGAAGGGAAGTTTCCGTATTGGCTTTTTGTGACGGCACCAACATAATTCCCATGACGAGCGCCCAGGACCACAAACGTGCAAAAGACGGCGATAAGGGGTTAAATACCGGAGGGATGGGTGCATTTTCACCGAGTCCTTTTTATACTCCCGAAGTGGATGCATTTTGTAAACGGTATATCTATCAGGCAACCATGGAAGCCATGAAGGCGGAGGGAAGAGATTTTAAGGGCATTTTATTCTTTGGTTTAATGTTAACGCAGAACGGTACCAAAGTTTTGGAATACAATGCAAGATTTGGCGACCCGGAGGCTCAGGTAGTTCTTCCCCGCATGAAAAATGATATTGTTGAAGTATTTAATGCCTGCATTGACGGAAAGCTTGATCGTGTTAAGCTGGAATTTGAAGATAATGCCGCAGTTTGTGTCATTCTGGCTTCAGAAGGGTATCCTGTACATTATGAAAAGGGATTTTCGATAAAAGGTTTAGAAAGTTTTAAAGATAAAGACGGATTTTATGCCTTCCATGCCGGTACCCGGAAAACGGAAACGGGTATCGTAACCAACGGCGGGCGTGTCCTTGGAATAACCGCAACCGGTAAGGATTTAAGGGAAGCCAGAAGAAATGCCTATATGGCGGCCGGTTGGGTTACCTTTGAAAATAAATATATGAGAAACGATATTGGTAAGGCGATTGACGAAGCCTGATCCACTTTCTTTCTCCGCTTCTTTTACGGCGGGTATCCCGCCGTTTAAATTCTGACGGCAGCTGACTGTCCCGGCGGATAGGCCGGACGCGGCTGCCGTTTTATCCCCTGCTTTCATGTCAATCGGCATGGCAGCTTCTTTTCTTGAAATAATTACATTATTTCCTAATTTCTTGATAATTTGACATATATTATGAAAAATGTCACAGAAATGCCATATGTAACCTGTAATATAATGAAAAAGTGTAAAGTAACGCGTGTACTGTATCATTGACATCTTGACAAACAACTTGCCTTCCTTTCCATCTGCTGCGTTGTCGTCAATTATTCCTCTGCCTTGCAAGCTGAAGATGAATTCTTCGTTATTTGTCTAAGCATCAATGATACAGCATACGATTCAGCCGTTGTTACCTGCAGGCAATTTTCATAGTTTTACAGAATATGCGCAAAGTATTTTTCGGAATAATACGATATATGTTATAAAAGGTTAAATTTAATTTTCCGGGTATGCCAAACCGGCAGGGTTAACTTGAGAACCTCAGGAGGAAGCAGGAAATGAAAAAAAGTACATTAGGCAAGTGGATTGTTATAATACTAAGTCTGGTAATAATATACCCTCAGGGAATTGCATTAAAATCAACAGGGGCAATTGCCGCGACTTCCGGCACGGTCACGGCGGCAAGTTTGAATGTGCGTTCAGGGCCGGGAACCAATTATGATAAAGTCCAGGTGAATGGAAGTAACGCCTATCTGAAAAAGGGTGATAAATTAACAATTATAGGTACAAAAAGCGGATGGTATAAAATATCCTTTACCTTTAGCGGGAAAAAATTACAGGGATATGTAATGGATGATTATGTTAAAATAACGGGCACCACATCGCCCACCGCCACAGCAAAATCCACGGCCACTCCCACTCCCACTCCTGCCGCTGCTGCTTCAACGGGAAAGGTGGTATCGGATTTTAAAATTGCAGGAAGCGTAACCGCCACCAACTTAAATGTGCGTCAGAAGCCGTCTACCACAAGTACGAAAATTGTCTCTATTCCTAAAAAACAAAAGGTGACCGTACTCAATGAAGTAATGTCCGGAACGAAAAAGTGGTATCGGATCACTACTAAAGTAAACAATAAATCAAAAACCGGTTATGTATTAAGCGACTATATTAAATTGACTCTTTCCTCCGGCATTAAGGCTGCCGTCAACAGTAAGACCAAGGTCAAATTAAGAACCGGTGCCGGCGCCAGTTATAAATATCTTACCAATAAGAAAGGGAGTACCATATCTTTAAGTAATAAGAAAGCAGTGACAATAACGAAAGAGGTAACGGATTCCAAAGGCAAAAAGTGGTTTAAGGTATCCTTTACGGTAAGCAGTGTAAGCTACAGCGGATATATCTTAGCAAATCAGGTTTTAATAAAGTCCACGGCGGCGACGGCAACTCCCACTCCCACACCGACCGCAACGCCCAAACCCAGCGCAACGGTTAAGCCAACGGCAACGCCCACGCCGGCCGTAACAGCAACCCCGACGCCGACAGGCAGTGTAACTCCCACACCTACCTCGTCGGATGTACTTACCGATGAAGAATTTGAATCAAAGATGGACAGTGAAGGATTTCCTGAAAGTTATAAACCTTATTTAAGGGATATGCATCAGATACATCCAAGCTGGGTCTTTGAGGCATTTCAGACGGGGCTTGACTGGGATACGGCAATTCAAAAAGAGAGCGTACTGGGGGTCAACTTAATTTCTAATGGAAAAAGCGTGGAATGGAAATCCTTAGAGTCGGGGGCTTATAACTGGGCGACAGACAGCTTTATCCCCTTTGACGGGTCTACCTGGGTCACTTCTTCAAAGGCTGCACTGGAATATTACATGGACCCGAGAAATTTTTTGAGTGAGAAAGGAATTTTTCAATTTGAGCTCCTTACCTATAAAAGTGAATATCAGGACTTAACCGGAGTGGAAGGAATCCTTTATAACACTCCCTTATATAACGCTTCTTATTCTTATGAGGATGATTCCGGGAAAACGGTGGAACATACCTATTCGGAAACCTTTATGAATGCGGCTGAATATTCCGGAGTCAGTCCGTACCATTTAGCCAGCAGGGTTAAACAGGAGGTGGTTACGGGAACGACCACTTTAAGTTCCAGTGTGTCGGGAGCCGTTTCCGGTCTGGAGGGATTATATAATTTCTATAATATCGGAGCATACAACAGCACCACTGCAGGAGGCGCCGTAGCCAACGGATTAAAATACGCCAAGAACGGTACCACAAACCAGACCTTAAACGCACTATACTTAATACCCTGGGACAATCCTTATGATTCCATTGTAGGCGGCGCTTACATAATCGGAAGTAATTATATTAAAAGAGGCCAGGATACCACATATCTGCAGAAATTCAATATGACACCGACTTCCACCTATTCCCACCAATATATGGCGAATATTGAAGCTCCCAATGCAGAATCCAAAAAAACATTTGATGCATATAGTGTAATGGAAGATATTCCTATTGTATTCAGTATACCGGTATATGAAGATATGCCGGAAACAGCTTCACCCATACCGGAAACGGCATATAATCCCAATAATTGGCTAAAAACTTTAAAAGTGGACGGTTACAGCTTAACTCCGACTTTTGACTTAAAAAAAGATCAGACTTATTCCGTAATAGTTGAATCGGATATCTCAGAAATTAATGTTACTGCAACTGCAGTCAGCAAAAAAGCCAGTATATCCGGTACCGGATGTATTTCCTTGGATGAAGGAAATAATGAAATTGTTATTAAAGTCACGGCAGAAAACGGTGATATAAGGGAATATCTGATTAATGTTGTGAGATAAAATACAGCGCGGTAGTCTGCAGCAGGATATTTGGACCTGTCCTAAACTTTGTTAAAAAGCACTTATGATTGAAAAAATTCATATAAGTGCATGAATCAGGGTTAGGACAGGTTCTTTTTATATGAAAATATTGAAAGAAAATATGGTATAATGAAAGCGTAGTGAGGAATTGATTCCGAAGGTCGCAACAAGATCATGAACATGTTTTTAGTTCATGATAGGTACACGTTTTATGTTTATCATATAGAGAAAGGAAGCCACATACGGATTTTTCAAATTTATATGTTGTGGCAAATGTAAAGGGGGATACAAATGAAGAATTATAAAAAAAATTATAGAAAACAATTCCTTTATGTTTTATTATTAATATTGTTTTTATTGCCTCATTCCATATGTCAGGCCGCCAGTGCAAATTTAACTTTGGGGGCGGACACGGAATCGGCTGTGGTCGGCGATGATATTACAGTAAATCTTTCCATATCCTCGGATGCCATGCTGGGAGATTTTGAAGCATTTATAACATATAATGCAGATATACTGGAATTTAAAAATGATGCTTCCTTTATTGCCGGCGGAGAGGGTTTATTAAAGCTGACCGATAAAAATACGGTAAATAAAGAAACTTCCAGAAAATATATTATGAGATTTACGGCAAAAGCCATGGGCGTCAGTGAAATAGCCATAAAGGATAAAGCTGAAATATATGATCTGGAGTCGGGGCTTGCCATGTCGGTGTCCAGCAACCGGCTGGATATCCGTGTATCGGCAGCCAAAACGGCGTCGGATAATGCAAATCTAAAAAGTTTAAAATTAAGTCCAGGTATTTTATCACCGGAATTTGATAAGGATATTACCGAATACACGGCTGATTTAAGCTATGAGGATGAAAAACTCATTCTAAGTGCGGTTCCGGAAGATGACAATGCAAAAGTAACCATTGAAGGTAATGAAAAGCTGATAGTAGGCAATAATAAAATTATGGTAAAAGTAAAGGCGGAATCCGGTGACACAAAGGTATACCGCATTACAGCAACCCGTAATGAGAAGGAAGAACAGGATACGGATGAAAAAAACGAGGACAATAAAACGGATACTGACAACGGGACGCAGGAATATAACAGTTTGGAGGATAAAATTGCAGAAATAGGGAAATTATCAGTCATAAAAGACGGAGAAGATATATATGTTCAGAACGGTTTCCGGTATCGTATTCTTGAACCGGGAGAAGATACGGCTGTTCCCAAGGGATACGTTAAAACCTCGCTGATATTGGACGGCGTGACCGTAACGGCCTATACCCTGGAAAATGACCTGGAAAATGATTTCCTGATCCTATATGCCATGAATGAAGATGGGGAAACCGGTTTTTATCAATACGACAGGGGCGAGTCAACCCTGCAGCGCTATGCCGAAGCCGGGGAGGGAAACAAAGGGATCCTGCCTTCTGATCTGATACGCTCGGAAGATTATAAGGCCAAATTAACCGTAATGGGAATCCTGCTGGCAGTGTCAGGGGCCGTATGCATCCTCCTGTCAGCTGTATTAATACGGATATATTTGAAAAAGAAAGATTAGATAAAGATAATTTTTTGTTAAAAATATGCGGATATAAGTTTATCTTGACAATATATTATTATCTGTTATACTGAATATATAACAAATATAACGAACAAATGGGAGGTGGATGATTTGATAGTAAGAATTGATTTTAACAGTGATGAGGCTTTTTATATTCAACTTTGCAATCAAATCATTTTCGGGATTGCTAATGCAGAATTCAGAGAAGGTGATAATCTGCCTTCAGTTCGGGAATTAGCAGAAGATATAGGAATTAACATGCATACGGTAAATAAAGCATATACTATTTTAAAGCAGGAAGGGTATGTTAAGCTTGACCGCAGAAAAGGTACCGTAATTGCAATTAACGCCGATAAAATGAAAGCGATAGAAGAATTGACCGATGACATGAAAGTGATATTGGCGAAAGCCATATGTAAAAATATAAGCTGTGAAGAAATTCATGAAATAGTAAATAAAATATTTTATGATTTTTTATCAATGGATAGTGAGTAACCAGATGACCATTCAGCCACTGCTGTTCTAGAGCGTGTTTGAAAAATCATTGTACCGTTTTGACCGCTCCACTTTGCGGTATGCTGCGTCACAATTTTGGAAACGTAGCCCCAACTACGCTTCCAAAATCGCTCCTTACCTCCCGCAAAGTGGAACACTCAACCCGGCACAAGCATTTTTCAAACACGCTCTAGCGAACCGATGCACCGGAACAGATGGAAATACCCGTATTTTGGTGCTGGCCTAAGGAGAACTGAATTATTTATATAACCGGGATCATATTGAATAGGAGGCAGTTACTATGTTGTGTGATAAATGTAAAAAAAATGAAGCTAAAATATATTATACCGAAATTATTAATGGGGAAAAGACGGAACAGCATTTATGTGAGGAATGCGCTGCGGAATATACTTCTTTTCCTATGGGGACGGCTTTTATGGATCAGGAAATAACGTTGGGCAGTCTGCTGTCAACGATTTTAGGCAACTATTATAATAATAATCCTCATGGTGCGGAGCCTGCGGAAAAAGAAATTTCTTGCAACGGCTGCGGTATGACATATTCTGAATTCTTAAGGGACGGAAGATTCGGCTGTGCTAAATGTTATGACAGCTTCCGAAAAATTTTGGAAAAAAGCATAAAAAATATACAGGGTTCGGATACCCATACCGGTAAAAAACCCAAGGGCTTCGAGTCAAAGACCCAGAAGCTGGTGAAAGAATTATCGGAACTGGATAAGTTGTCCCTACGCTTGCAGGATGCGATTGAGAAAGAAGAATTTGAAGAAGCCGCAAAATTAAGGGATAAGATACGTGAGCTGAAAAAGGAGGAGATAAATAATGCTTAAATGGTATAAAGATGCGGGTCAGAATAATGATGTTGTGATCTCCAGCAGGGTAAGACTTGCACGCAATTTAAAAAATTATCCTTTTTCAGTAAAACTTACCGAAAAACAGGCGGCGGAACTGGTGGAAAAGGTGAAAGCAGCAACCGAGGTAATTGAAAACCAGGCTACTATGAAATTTTACGGCTGCAGTGCGGATGTACTGGGAGATACGGAAAAAGCGGCTATGGTGGAAAGGCATATTATAAGTCCGCTGCTGGTAGCCAAAGAACAAAGCACCGGTTTGATTCTTTCGGAAGATGAAAGTATCAGTATTATGATAAATGAAGAGGATCATTTAAGGATTCAGTCCATTACGGGCGGAATGAATATTGGTAAGGCGTTTCATGAAGCCAATAAAATCGATGATATCACCGGTGAGATTTTTGATTATGCATTCCATGAAAAATATGGATATCTCACTTCCTGTCCAACTAATGTAGGCACCGGATTAAGGGCTTCTTATATGGTATTTTTACCTGCTTTGACTATTGCGGGTAAAATCATTAAACTGGCCGAAGAATTAGGGCAATATGGAATTGCTTTAAGGGGTACCTATGGAGAAGCCTCCAAAAGTGTGGGGAGCCTTTTTCAGATATCAAACCAGAAAACTTTAGGAAGTACGGAGAAGGAGATTATGGAAGCCCTGGACCGTATTGTGGAACAGGTAATGAAACAGGAGCGCAGACAGAGAGAATATATCCTTACCAATAATTACGATGAATTTGAGGATAAAGTGCATCGTTCCTATGGAGTTTTAAAATATGCAAAACAGATTTCTTCCGGTGATGCAATGACTTTGCTTGCACAGTTAAAACTGGGAATGGATATGAATCTGATCCATTTGGGGGATAGTTACAATATTCATGAGTTAATGATGGAGATTCAGCCGGGCAATTTACAGTGTCAGCTGGATAAAAACGTAGGAAGTATGCAAAGAGATAAATTCAGGGCGGATTATATCCGCAAGAAATTACCGGAACATGTATAAAACAAAGGTGTGGAGGCAGAGCGGGAAATGAATATCGCTTTGACAATAGATAAATATGCAGGAGTTTGCAATAAAAGAAACTTCTGAAAATTAGAACAGGAGGCTACTATGAACGAAAAATATACGGAAAATGCGAGAGCAGCGGTTACCTATGCAACAGAGGTAGCATATAAGTTATCTCATAATTATGTGGGTACAGAACACCTGCTTATCGGTTTATTAGAAGCAGACGGCATCGCTTCCAAAGTATTAGAAAAAAACGGAGTAGATGAAAATAAAGTTATTGAATTGGTAAATCAGCTGATTGCCCCCAATACAACTATGGAAGCCGTTGAAGTTGACGGCTTTACACCAAGGGCAAAGCGAATTTTGGATCAGAGTTTTAAGGAAGCCGTTCGTTTAAAAGCGCAGTTAGTGGGGACGGAGCATATTTTAATTGCCTTAATTAAAGAATCCGACTGTATTGCGGTAAGGCTGTTGAACACCTTGGGTATTAACGTACAGAAACTTTATGTTGATATATTGACGGCAGTCGGCGCGGATATGGGTACTGCAAAGAATGAATATGCAGCCAGTAAAGGGAAGGTGAAAGCAAAATCAAGCACGCCCACCCTGGATCAGTACAGCAGGGACTTAACGGAATATGCAAGGGAAGGAAAATTGGATCCCGTTATCGGCAGGGGAACAGAAATCCAGCGTGTTATCCAGATTTTAAGCCGAAGGACGAAAAACAACCCATGTCTGGTGGGGGAACCCGGCGTCGGTAAAACTGCAATTGCAGAAGGCCTGGCAAGAAAAATTGTGGAAGGAAACATTCCTGAAATCATAAAAGACAAAAGGGTTTTAACCCTTGACTTATCCGGAATGGTCGCAGGCTCCAAATATAGAGGCGAATTTGAAGAGAGAATTAAGAAGGTTATAAGCGAAGTTATGAATGACGGTAACGTACTTCTTTTTATAGATGAAATTCATACCATCATCGGTGCCGGCGGTGCGGAAGGAGCTATCGATGCTTCCAATATATTAAAACCTTCCCTGGCAAGGGGGGAATTGCAGCTGATCGGTGCCACGACAAGGGAAGAATACCGTAAATACATTGAAAAAGATGCGGCTTTAGAGAGAAGATTCCAGCCGGTGGTCGTAGAGGAACCCTCGGAAGAGGAAGCAGTCCTCATCTTAAAAGGTTTACGGGACAGCTATGAAGCGCATCACAAAGTTAAAATAACCGATGAAGCCCTGGAAGCCGCGGTAAAAATGTCAAGCCGTTATATTAATGACCGGTATCTTCCGGATAAAGCCATTGATTTAATGGATGAAGCAGCTTCCAAGGTACGTTTAAGTACTTTTATTACCTCGCCGGAGATAAAAGATTTAGAAGCTGAAATCGCACGTTTGGAGGGAGAAAAAGAGCTGGCAATTAAAAATGAAGAATACGAAAAAGCCGGCGACATTAAAAAACAGCAGGAAGAGATAAACAGCCGACTGAATGCCATCCAGGTTCGGACGGAAAAGGAAAAACAGGATACCATGCTGATTGTGGGTGAAAATGAAATTGCCGATATTGTATCCAGTTGGACTAAAATACCGGTTAAAAAATTAGCGGAAGAGGAATCGGAACGTTTAATGAATCTGGAAAGTATACTTCATATGCGGGTAATCGGACAGGATGACGCGGTTTCTGCCGTATCAAAAGCAATCCGCAGGGGGCGTGTGGGATTAAAAGATCCAAACAGACCGATTGGTTCCTTTCTTTTCCTTGGCCCCACCGGCGTTGGTAAAACAGAGCTTTCCAAAGCCTTGGCAGAAGCTATGTTTGGCAGTGAAAATTCCATGATCCGTGTTGATATGTCAGAATATATGGAGAAGCATAGTGTTTCCAAACTTATTGGATCCCCTCCCGGCTATGTGGGATATGACGAAGGGGGACAGCTCAGCGAGAAAGTAAGACAGAATCCTTACTCCGTAATCTTATTTGACGAAGTGGAAAAGGCCCATCCGGATGTATTTAATATACTGCTGCAGGTATTGGACGACGGGCATATTACCGATGCCCAGGGCAGGAAAGTGAGTTTTAAGAATACCATAATTATTATGACCTCCAATGCAGGCGCCCAGAATATCATATCGCCTAAGCGTTTAGGATTTGCTTCCGTAACGGATGAGAAAGAAGATTACAAAAAGATGAAGGAAGGCGTAATGGAAGAGGTAAAACGAATCTTTAAGCCGGAATTCATAAACCGTATTGATGAAATGATTGTATTCCATTCTTTGTCTAAGGAGGATATCAAGAGTATTGTCGGTATTATGTTAAAAGGAGTTGCCAATAGATCGAAACAGCAGATGAATATTGGACTCGAAACAACTGAAGAAATAATTGATTATATTGTCCAAATCGGTTTTGACCAAAACTATGGCGCAAGACCGTTGCGCAGGGCAATACAGACCAATATCGAGGATAAACTGGCGGAAGAAATCCTGGAGGGAAATCTTCATAGCACAGACACTGCGTTAGTACAGCTTTTCGACAAACAAATTAAAATTTCCAAAAAATAATTTAAATCTTGTGCATATATTAGTAGAAATTGTCATGTAAATATTATATAATGGAATTAGCTTTTAAGGCTCTGATATAACACGTTCCTGGAAAAAGAAAATATTTACCGATGTGACTAAGCAGTCACAGATATTCTTCCTATCCATATGATTAAATTTATTGTTGGCATTGTAACCGCCGATAAAACATTGGAGGAAGGGAGGAATTGAAAGAAGTATTTAACTAAATTAGGAGGATTTAAAATGTCGGTAATCGATGAATTAATACGTGAAGAAAGCAATGGGACAATCAGTTTTGGCAATTACCAATTAACAGTAAAATCAAAGGTGACTGATTTTGAGCATAACGGAGATTTATATAAGGTAAAAACATTTAAGGAAATTACCAAGTTAGAGAGAAACGGAATGATTGTATATGAGTCTGTACCGGGCACTGCCGTGGAGAATTTGGATATAACGGAAAAAGAGGTCAGATTTTTTGTTGAGGGCCCTGAAGATGCACAGATTACATTAGAACTGGAAGCAGAGAAAGAGTATAAAATCTATATTGATGACACCAATGTGGGAAAGATGAAAACCAATTTAGGCGGTAAACTTATGTTTAGTGTGGAATTAGGTGAAAATCATAAATCTGTAATACGGGTAGTGAAACTATAATAATTATTCGCAGAATAATTATTCCTATGATTTGTTTTTAATATTCGGAGCTGTTTTAGGACGTTAATCCTTAAAACAGTTCCTTCTGGTTTTAAGGAGAAAAATTATGGCAAAAAACAAAACGGTTTTTTTCTGCAGAGAATGCGGGTATGAATCCACCAAGTGGATGGGGCAGTGTCCGGGCTGCAAGCAGTGGGATACCTTTACCGAAGAGCCGGTAGTAAAGAAAACGGCAATGCGGCAGCCTGGAATAACAAGAACGGAACCGGAACTTTTATCTAAAGTAGCGGCGGTGGAGGATCAAAGGCTCCTCACTGGAATCCAGGAATTTGACAGAGTTTTGGGAGGAGGAATTGTAATTGGTTCCTTGGTTTTGGTAGGCGGAGATCCGGGCATAGGAAAATCGACCCTTTTACTTCAGATGTCCAGGGAATTATCCGATAAACAAATTAAGATATTATACATATCAGGAGAGGAATCCCTAAAACAGATTAAAATACGTGCCGACAGGCTGGGAGTCTTTCATGGCGAGTTATTGCTGTTAAGTGAAACCAATTTAGACAATATTGAAGATACCATACGTAAATTAATGCCTCAGATTGTAGTCATTGATTCCATACAGACTATGTATAAAGAGGAAATCGGTGCGGCGCCAGGCAGTGTAAGTCAGGTCAGGGAAACGACAGGGATATTAATGCATTTGGCAAAGGGGCTGGAAATTTCCATTTTTATTGTCGGTCATGTAACAAAGGAAGGTGTGGTTGCCGGCCCCAAGGTTTTGGAGCATATGGTGGATACGGTATTATATTTTGAAGGGGAAAGCAAGGCATCCTATCGCATCCTTCGGGCTGTCAAGAACCGTTTTGGTTCCACCAATGAAATCGGCGTGTTTGAAATGAGGGAAAAAGGGTTAGTGGAGGTAACCAATCCTTCTGAATTTATGCTACAGGGAAAACCGGAAGGAGAGCCGGGTTCTGTTGTAACGGCTTCCATGGAGGGTACAAGACCCATCTTAGTGGAGGTACAGGCATTGATCTGCCAGACTAATTTTAATATGCCAAGAAGAACGGCAGCGGGAACGGATTATAACAGGGTGAATCTGTTGATGGCCGTCCTGGAGAAAAGATTGGGAATTCAGTTGTCTGGTATGGACGCGTATATTAATGTTGCGGGTGGTATGAAAATTAATGAACCGGCTTTGGATTTGGCAATTGTGATGGCCATATTATCCAGTTATAAAAACAGATCGCTGGACAGCAGGACCATATGCTTTGGTGAAATCGGACTTACGGGAGAGGTAAGAGCGGTCAATATGGCAGAGCAGCGTGTCATAGAAGCCGGCAAAATGGGATTTAACGCGGTATTACTGCCCCAGATGAGCAAGGAAACTATCAGCAACACCAATATAAAGTTAATCGGTGTCAGGAATATCCGTGAAATAATAAAACTATTTTCTTAAAAATTGGAGGTAATAGTATGGAATCTGCAAAGGTTTGTGGGGATCTGGAAACATTTATGAAGCAGCAGGAGGAATTTATACGTAGTATGGGGACGATTATGGAAAACTTAGATTCCTCGCAGCTGAAGGTAGAGAAGAATGCGTTTGATGCGATTAACAGCTCGGATACATCTCTTAATTTAGTTAAGGAAGGCATTCAGTTTGTGGATGGCCTGTTGGATAAAATTAATTTATTGCATACGGTAGTGGAAAATTCAACAGAAAACATAAACCATATGAAAAATCTGTCCAACATGATTGAGAGATTTGCATCCGTTATCGGAGGTATTTCCAATAAAACCAATATGTTGTCCTTAAATGCGTCCATTGAAGCCGCAAGGGCCGGGGAACAAGGACGGGGTTTTGCTGTTGTCGCCGGTGAGATTAGAAACCTGGCTGCTCAGTCCTCACAGTCTTCAAAAGAAATTTCAGAAACCATACAATCAATACAGTCCTTTGTTACCGAAACCGTGGAAGCTATGAATAATATATATGAAATAGTTGAAAAACAGAATTCTATGGTAAGTGACGTTAAGACAGTTTTTCATAAAATTTTAGAAGCAGCTTATATATCTAATGACGTTTCAAGAAATATGGAGCATGAAATCGCGTATCAGCGGGATATTACCGACAGTGCTAAAAATACCATTGAGTCCATAGATCATATTGCAGAGCATGTGGATAATTTTGGGCAATTTTAAATAGAAGAATGGATTTAAAGCAGTTTGTTATGAAAATCATGTGTTTATTCTGATATGAAAATAATATAAATTGGCAATAGCTGGTATATTGAATAATATTGAATAAAAGGCGGAAAGAGGATGCCTATTTTGGGGTATCCTCTTCTCCTTCTGCTACGATTTGTTCCAGGACGTGCATTAAATCATAGATATTATTAAGCTTTACGTCCCGTTCTAAAATAGAATTTTTTAGTTCAATGGGCAGGGTTTCAAATTTTTCCCTGAGTGCCGGCGCTACATACGACATGAAATCACCTCTTTATATTAGTTTAACCGGATGAGATGTTTTCATCCGGTTTTCTTTAATCTTTTTATTTTTTTTATTGAATAAACTCCCTTTCATCTATGATTTTAATCTGGCACATTTTCATTGCTTTTAGTGCATTTTTATGGCTTTCCGGTGTATTTCGATTATTTTTTTACTGAAACAATTGCTATAAACTATAGTTCAGGGCTGTTGTAAAATTCGACAGTTCTTACATTAGTTACATAAAAACTAAGGTAGGTTCATATGATGTAACAAAAGTTAAGAGTAAATAAGGAGGTACAACATGGATTTTCTGCAAAGCAGAACTTTTATTAATTTGCAAAATGCATTTGAAGGGGAATTAATTAGCAGCAGTAGATATAAAATATATGGTATAAAAGCAAGAGATGAAGGCTACCAGCAAATTGGATATGCCTTTGACGTTATATCCGGATATGAAAGAGAACATGCAAGCATATGGTTAAGATTATTAAATAACGGGGAAATTCCCGATACCCTGCAAAACCTTACGACAGGGGCGGATGAGGAAGCTGAAAAAGGAAACAATATTTATCGTGAATATGCGCAGATAGCAAGAGAAGAGGGATTTGATTCCATAGGTGCCTTATTTGACGGTGTAGCTAATATTGAATTAAATAGTGAAACCATTTTCCGGGACTTTGCCAATAATGTTGCAACGAATCAGGTTTTTTGCAAAAGCGAGGAGGTACTATGGGTATGCATCAAATGCGGAAATATTATGGGCGGATTATGCGCGCCGGAGATATGCCCCATCTGCGGATTCCCTCAAGGTTATTATCAGGTATATGATACCGCTTATTAATTACATAGACTGCGCGGTGCAAAAGCAGCGCCTTTTATCGGATAATAAAAAGAATCTGACCATAAGTTTTATTATAATAAAAACGGCTGCCAAGAGCTGCTGCAAAATTTAAGTTTATTAACTCACGGAAGGTATTAATTACTCACAGTCCGTATAGTTCTTAAACTCATATTTTGCAGCAGTCTTTTTTTGCAAAGGCAGGTGTGAAAATATAAATAAAAATTTTTATACTCTAAAGCGTATTTGAAAAATCATTGCACCGTTCTGACAGCCCGTCAGAATATTCAATAATATAAGACATCAAAACCACGATTAACTCCATTTACAATCATATTTTCATAGGATATCATAAGGCATAATTAAGGCATAAATGTTCCATCGTGTAAGATACGGATTAAGGCGGTACACCCAATGCAACAAAATAAAGCAAAGATAAATCAGAAATAGGAATACACATTAGAGGCAGGAATATACATCGGGGAGGTATTTATATAAGAATGTTAAACAACTTAATGTTTATCAGTAAGTTTTTATTAGCTAAGCTGCAAAGGATATACTTTATGGCATTACCCGAAAGTAAAATCGATTTCAAAAAAAGCAGAAAGTACTTTACAGTAGGGGATAGTGCGGTTCAGACCATTGTACAGCTTTCAGGCGGAACATTTTTGGCAACCTTAATGTCATTTTGCGGAATATCGGAAGCTAATATTGGTATTATTACCTCCCTGGTGAGCCTTGCCGCCATATCGCAGATTTTTCTTATTAATTTTTTTAAAAAAATAAAAAAATATAAATTTTTAGTTTGCTTTACCGCTTTACAGAGGCTGCTTTTTACCGTAATATATTTTATACCTTTATTATCCATAAGTAATGCCAAAAAGGCTGCTCTTATAGTAATCTTATATTTTACAGGGCAAATATTTGTACAAATAGGGGCTCCGGCATCTCAAGACTGGATTGCCAGTCTGGTTCCCGGCAGACTAAGAGGAAAGTATTTTTCAATTAAGGATTCCATAGCTGTATTTGTTGTATCCAGTACCATGTTAGCAGCCGGGATTATGTTAGATTATTTTAAATCCAGAAATCTTAAAATTGGATTTATACTTATAGGAATTATAATTTTTATTTTGGTGGCAGTTAATGTAGTTGCCTTTTCGAAAATGAAAGAAGCAAAGATATCCTATATAAATCAGGAGGGAAAGGAAATGCACGGCAGGCTGGCGAAAATAGCCAAAGCCAATGAGAAGGCGGTGAAAAAGAAAGAGCAGCCAATTTTATTGGAAATAAAGGAAGCTTTCCAAAACCGGAAATTTCGAAAGGCTTTTATTTTACAAAGCTTATATACCCTGTCGTTTTATATATGCTTTCCTTTTAACTCCAGTTATCAGATTAACGAACTGGCATTACCCTATACCTTTATTATGCTTATCGGATTTATAGCAAATCTGTACCGAATTTACATATCACCTAAATTAGGAAGGTTAGCGGACAAATACGGAATGGCCAGGATTTTAAGGTATACCTTATTAGCTCTTGGATTAAATATGTTTGCCAATGCATTAACCGTACCGGGTAATGCATATCCGCTTTTTATCATAAGCCAGGTAATAGCTTCGACGGCATGGGCATTTGTCGGTATTGGTTTATTTGGAGTTCAATTGGATTTTTTCCAGAATGAAAAAAGAATGGTTTGGCTGACCTTAGTATCATCAATTTCGGGAGTTTTTGGATTTGTTGTATCGATTTTCGGCGGTGCTTTATTGAACTTTTTACAACGAACAGATACTCATATAAATGGGACACCCATTTATGCACAGCAGGTACTGAATTTCCTTGGTTTTCTTATTATGCTTTTTACGGTATGGTATATCCGGTTTCATATCGAGACGGAAAAAATTGATGTCAATCATAAAGATGGCAGAGTAACAATATAAATATCTTTAAAACACACAGATTTTAATTTAATTCTTGTACAGGTCCTTGGCAAAGAAATTAAGGTCTTTGTGTTTTATGTCGATTCCAATGAAGAGAGAAAGCGGGCGCATAAGTTTATTTGCCGTGTCAACAAGGTATTTAATACCATACATAAGATCATTTTTTTGATAACAGATTATATTTTCTGGTATACACCATAATTCTTTAAGTTATTTTTTTGTCATAAAAGCTAAGAACCTATGTAGTCTGGGTGGCGTATAGGGTATATTTTTGGTGTTATACCAGGGAATATCGTGTAAATAAATAGCAGGGGGAAAGGGAAAAAAAGGTCTGTCTGCATACATAATTATTCAATTTCAATAAAATATTCTTGACAATTAAAACAATTCATTGTATTATAAATAACAGTATTGATTTCGAAATTATATAGGGGATTGGTCAAATGGTATGACAAGGGTCTCCAAAACCTTTAGCGGGAGTTCGATTCTCTCATCCCCTGTTTCAAGATGCTCTTACGAATGTAAGAGCTTTTTTCGTATATCTATTTTTTTTATTCATTCATATGATTACAGCTTTTCAGAATTCTTTGTAATCGTTGAGGCTGAGAGTTATTAATTCTTGAAGGTTAATTAATTCTTTTATTAAAATTTTCAGTTATCTTATTATTTTACAGTCCGAAATACAACACCAATATATTTTAAATATATTTTAATAAAGTCATTTTCTTCCCTTAAAACAAGAAGAGGGGTCCCTCTGTTTTGATTAATTATGACAGCTAAAAAAATAACTGCAAAACCTATAGAGATGTGTAGAAATGAGCGCTACTTTCTGTAGAAATAGTACATTAAAGAGAACGTGATTATGTGATAACATGAATGCAGACAGATAGACTATATGGCTGGAGGAGGATATAATTTGGTAGATATAGATGCCAGCGTCATCTATGAAGGTAAAAAAGACAAAGCAGAAGGATCTTTTGGGTTAGTATTATGGATGGATAAATTTTTCCCGATTTTATTGGGAAGAGAGCTTCTTGGTGCTGCGAAACTGATGGGTGAGGTTCCGGATGCTAAACTCTTTAATAAACAGGCCAGTTTTTTCGCGGCTGAGGATGGGACACGTTTACTGGAAGCAAAGCTATGGGATTTTAAAGAAAAAACGCAGGAAGAAATTGCACAGATGGTCAAAAATTCAGAGGGAAAATGCTGGCTTGGATGGAAACATTTCCCCGCAGTAGATTTAAATGGACCAGATATCAGCTATGCGACCTATCTGCCGACAGAAAATGTGATTAAACAGGCTTGGTCTGCAAAGGGAGAGTTTCAATTTTTTAAGGATATTCCTTGGGAACGGGCACCACTTTCCAGTAATGTAGTTAATATATTAAGTAAACTGCCAATTCTTGAATATCTTGATGCTTCCGCGTGGATTGAGTCTAGTATTTATATGCCGAATAAGAAGTTAGAATAATGATACGGCCATGATTAATAGAAACTACCGGAATGGATTAGATATCCAATTACGGGTGAAGTGATAGGGCAGTACCGCAAGCAGGCTATCTTACTTTCTTATTATGTTTTTAACCTGTGTAACTTCTGCTTTTGTACATTCTTCCTCACTATATCTGGCCTTTTCATAATAAGCTGCCAGCAGTTTTGCTTTTTTTGTGTCACAGGCTTCTTCCGATGATCTGTTTTGGCCGGTGAAGGCATATTTTGATAATTGCACGGGAGTTAGATTCGTAGGAATATTTTCAGTTTTATTCCCGGATATGACGGCCTTGTAAAAATACCTCCGGATTTTTTCATTATTGGTGCGGCCAAAAATATGGAAGAATTTCTTATTAACAGTTTTTGACGCCTCTTTATGAATGCCCTCCTTTTTATCAAAGGGAGAAATAAATTCGGTTTTATCCCTGAAATTATTATTTTTGGATCCGTAAAAGCGTTGATAGATCCGGTATAGGCCATACAGGATTAATGCTATCGTTCCGGCAATGAGGGCAATTGTAAATAAGCCTGACAGGATATTCTGGATATACTGCCAGATTAAGGAGGTTGGTCCGGTATCCAAAAGATCTAACGGGGGAGCCGCCGATTCCGGTTCCATATTTTCTAATGGGGCCGTTTCCTCCTCTTTTGCCGGAAAGAGGGAGATAATCATTCTTAACAAGCCTAACAGTAAGCTTCCTGTAACGGATAAAAGCTCCTTAATGGGAAGTTTGGTAAAGAAGATCATAATAATTACACATAAACTCACAAAAAATAAAATCAAAATATGATTGGTATTCTTGATCTGTTTTATTGGAACATTGGTGATATTACTATGCTTTTGAAAAAAAACCTCAAAATTAATAAGGTACATATTCAGTAAATATAACAGAACAAATATAATAACTAACGCAAAAACAAGGCTGTTTAAACCGGTTGTTCCTAAATAATTATTCAGTAAATACATGGCTACGAAGGGGGATAATAATATTAGAGGGGAATTGGTTTTCCCGTACGTATCCTCCTGCAGCTTATTTTTTAACGCAAGGATTGTTAATAGAATAAGGTATATCATGTAAAAGGCGGTAACAAAGCCGTTATGACTTGTAAAGGCGTAGGCAGCCGTCATGATAATATGAAGGACCAGAAACGACCAGATATGCTTTGTATATTTGCCAATCAGGTAAGAAATAATCGGTGCGGGCAATAAAATGAATGCTTTCACAACAGAAGCAGTATTTCGCGTAGTAAACAGAACGGCAATTCCAATCAGTGCAAAAGAAGCCAGAAAATGGAGGAGTATATTAATGAAATCGGTTATGAAATGATAACGTCTGTTATTCATAAACTTCATTCCTTTCCTTTTATTGAGTATTACAGAGAAGGTAATTCCCAGGGAATAATATAGGGCCTTAATTCTTCAACGGCATTTACGGTAACATCATGATTTGTGGGGATAATCCAGGAAAAATCGGTCCTGGTTTCTGTAAAAGAGGATAAAAGCTGCTGTAAGTCCTCTTTTTGATAAAATGATATAATTATAATGTAGTCGTTGTCGGAGAAATGGATAAATTCCTCCTGAACGCACGGTACAAAAGCAGGAACTGCCTGGGAGGTATCTATTCTGGCCAGCATTTCATTTATGGTTTTTACATGGCCAAAGCCGGAACCTGACGAAATATTTAATATGTTGTGTGTTATAATATCCTTGGCATTGGTATATATGGCGGCGGGAATGCCCTCTTTTATGAAAGCCGAAGCTAGGGAAGCGGCGATGCGTATGCTTTCCTCTTCAAGGTCTTCATGTTTCCATATAGTATCCGATTCCAGGTTTAAAAAGATTTTAACCTGCTGTTGGGAAGTATAATCATTTACATTTACCTTTAAGGAACCGGTTTTAGCTGATGCCTTCCAATTGACGGATTTTAAATTATCATAGGATTGATATTCACGGATGCCGCGGAATTCAAAGGGATCTTCATTTATAAAACGTTTGGTAAGGACTGCTCCAAGCATTTTATGAAAAGAAACCTGAAATTTATTAAAATCCAACGGCTTTGGGTATACGTACAGGCGGGTATCCGTATCATAACTGGCTACGGCTTCAAAGGTTATAAACATGTCGGAGCAGACCAAATCGGCATTATTAATAATATAATAACCCCGGCGGGCGCAAAGAAAGGTTAAGGACCTGGTCAGCTTCTGATACATCATAATGGATAATAAATCGTTTCGATAATAATTATCTGTTACGCTGGAATTATTCGTATCCAGGAAGTTTAAATACCTGGAGGTCATAAATTTTACTTTCAGTATAGGAAGGGGAAGCAGTTTTTTATTCATGACAGTTTCATACAAAATCAATTCTTCCCCCTCAACGGCATTATCTTCGGAGAATTTTAAGTCTATAGACAAATTTTTATTCCAGTATCTGCGGTACAGGTAATTTTGCAGCAGATACAAAAGCAGGGCACCTAACATGGCTGATAATATTTTCATGAAAATAGTTACCTCCTGGTAAAATCCTCGGTGGGAACAGGTACATCTGATAAAACATCATGGATTAAATCCCCGGAAACAGCTCCTTTCTGGAAACCAGTCCTTAAAATTAAGCGGTGGGCCAACACGTAAGGGGCGATATCCTGGATCAGTTCAGGGGTAACATACTCCAGCCCCCTTATTGCGGCATATGCCTGTACTGCTCTTAAGAAAGCCAGGCTGCCTCTGGGGCTGACGCCAAGGGCAATGTTTTTATGAGTACGGGTTTTGTGAACGACGGATATGATATATTCCATTAAAGAAGGGTGGATATATACGGATTTTATCATTTCCTGCATTATAAGTAAATTTTTTCCGGAGCATACGGCATGAAGTTCTTCCAGTGGATTTGCGTGAATAAACCGGTTTAATATGGTAACTTCATCAAAGAATTCAGGGAATCCCATGCCGATCTGCATCAGGAAACGGTCCAGCTGTGCTTCCGGCAGGGGAAAGGTCCCTGCGGTTTCAACGGGATTTTGGGTTGCTATGACTAGAAAAGGTTTTTCCAGGATATGAGTCTGCCCGTCTATGGTAATTTGCTTTTCTTCCATACATTCCAAAAGGCTGGACTGGGTTCTCGGAGTTGCCCGGTTGATTTCGTCTGCCAGAAGAATATTGGTAAAGACCGGACCGCTGCGGAAAGTGAATTCCCCCTGTTTCTGGTTATAATAATTCAATCCGGTTATATCGGAGGGAAGAAGATCCGGCGTGAATTGAATCCGTTTGAAATCAGCATCTATGGATTTTGCCAGGGATTTGGCAAGTACCGTCTTACCTGTGCCAGGAACATCTTCTAAGAGAATATGGCCGTTTGCCAAAAGTGACGTCAGGACCAGTTCGATAACCTTAGACTTGCCCACAATGACTTTTTCAATGTTTTGTTTTATTTCTTTTGTTATTTCCTGCAATCTTGTAAATTCCATAATACCACCTTGCTTCCATTCCATATTTCCAATTCCATATTAAATTCCGTGAAATAAATTTAATATGGAATGGAATTCAACATATTCTATAACTATAGGAACAAAGATCATGTTCTTATAGTCGGATGCACGGCGGTAAAAACACCGCCTTTTATCTTCCGATAAGTTACATTATAATACATTGGGATAAGAAATAGATATAGTAAAAAAGCAGATATAATATTCCGATGATTGTATAAATTACACATGGGAAGCCCAAAACAGTATCCGGCGGCATAAAACAGGTAATTAAAAAGCAATCGTGGATACGATTTGACTTATAACATAAAACATGTTATAAATTTTATGATTCGTTTTTATTTAACCTTACAAGTAAGTCCCTCGCTTCTTAGCGAAGCGTAAACGGTGGGTTTGGGACTTACTCTATACCGGCGTTCTTTGGCCGGATAAACAATTTATTTGGAGGAAATATTAAAAGTGGAAACAAAACAGATAAAACTAAATACACCGAAAGAAGTAATGGATTTTGTCAAAACTGCGGAACAATGTGATTTTGATATCGATATATACTATAACAGAATTACTATGGATGCAAAATCATTTCTTGGCATTATGAGTTTAGACATATCGAAAAACTTAAATGTGGCCTATAATGGCTATAACGGTAATTTAGAGAATGTCATTAAAAAATATGCGGTGGGTGAAGCTTAAAAGATCAGTGCCGTAATTTAGCAGAAGTCCATAATTTAAATTAAAATTTTAGTTGAAAAAGAATCCCATAAAAGGTATACTTGTAGCATTAGATGGTGCATAAAGGGAAATATCTTATAATGGATTTGGAACGGAGAATATATGTACAGGTTAATATGCAGAGACGGCAGTGCAAAACGGGGTGAGCTTTATACCGTTCACGGCACAATTCAGTCACCCGTATTTATGAATGTGGGCACTGCCGCTGCAATTAAGGGTGCCGTATCCACAATGGATTTGCAGGATATAAAAACACAGGTGGTACTATCCAATACCTATCACTTACATGTAAGGCCGGGGGACCAGGTGATTAAGAAGCTTGGAGGTCTTCATAAGTTTATGGTATGGGACAAACCAATTTTAACGGATTCGGGTGGCTATCAGGTATTTTCCCTGGCAGGACTCCGCAAAATCAAAGAAGAAGGGGTATACTTTAATTCTCACGTGGACGGCCGCAAAATATTTATGGGTCCGGAAGAAAGTATGCAGATACAATCCAATCTTGCTTCCACCATAGCGATGGCCCTCGATGAATGTCCTCCCCATCCTGCCGAAAGGGAGTATATGCAAAATTCGGTGGACAGGACTACCAGATGGCTAAAGCGCTGCATGGACGAAATGACAAAACTCAATTCCCTTCCTGATACCATTAATAAAAAACAGATGTTATTTGGCATCAATCAGGGCGGTACTTACGAAGATATCCGTATTGAGCATGCTAAGAGGATTTCGGATATGGAGTTGGAAGGCTATGCCATAGGCGGTCTGGCGGTGGGAGAATCCCATGCGCAGATGTACCATATCCTGGAGGAGACGGTTCCCCATCTGCCGCTTGATAAACCGACTTATTTAATGGGGGTGGGCACTCCGGAAAATATACTGGAATGCGTAGACCGCGGGGTGGATTTCTTTGACTGTGTATATCCGGCGCGAAACGGCAGACATGGTAACGCCTATACCAACCACGGAAAATTAAATTTGCTCAACGCCAGGTATGAATTGGACGGCCGTCCCATTGAAGAGGAATGCCGGTGCCCGGTCTGTAAGCATTACAGCAGGGCTTATATCAGACATTTGTTTAAAGCAAAAGAAATGCTGGGCTTAAGACTTTTAGTCACCCATAATCTTTACTTTTATAATAAAATGATGGAAGAGATAAGAACGGCTATCGAGCAGCACAGATATAAGGAATACAAGAAAGTTAAGTTGGAAGGCTTTGCACAAGGCGAAGCATAATATATGTTATTGTACGGTAAACTGCCCTGCAGTAACAATAAAATTTTTATTATAACAGGAGGAATTTTATGAATAATCTTATTTTTTTAACGGAGACTACCCAATCTGGAGGATTGTCCTTAGGAATGATGATCGTCTGGATTGCAATTATGGGAGCGGCCTTTTATTTTATGGCAATACGTCCCCAGAAAAAACAGCAAAAGGCAATGCAGGCGCTGATTTCTACCCTTGAACCTGGCGACAGTATTCTTACCTCCAGCGGATTCTATGGTGTA
>JAATFT010000006.1 GCA_015655075.1 Clostridiales bacterium
AAACGATATAGTTTTCTGAATATACCATACAATTAATACGAATTTCATAGCTTCAGTTGCCTTTAGGGCAAAATTCAGCTCTGAAATTGTATTAATTGCATGGCATATAAATACAATAACCTTGTTTCGCAATTATCTTAAATAGAAAAGGAGAAGAAAGATGGATGAAAGAGTAAAGATATTAGCTCATAATTTAGTAAATTATTCAATGAATGTAAAAAAAAGGGATAAAGTTTATGTGCATTATATTGGGAATTCAACAAAAGAGTTGGCAAGGGCGATAATCAAGGAAGTATATATGGCAGGAGGGCTTGCGTTTCCCCATTTTACAGATCAGACGGTACAAAGGGAGGTTCTTTTAAACTGCACGCAGGAACAGATATCCCTTATGGCTGAAATCGATGCAAAAGAAATGGAACAGATGGATTGCTATGTTGCAGTCCGGGGCACGGACAATGCATCGGAACTATCCGATGTACCTGCCGAGAAAATGGAATTATATGAAAGATATTATACCACCCCGGTTCATCATGATATCCGCGTCAGCAAAACCAGATGGGTAGTTCTTCGTTATCCCAATTATGCTATGGCCCAGTTAGCCAATACCAGTTTAGAGAGTTTCCAGGATTTTTATTTTAATGTATGCAACCTGGACTATTCCAGGATGAGAAAGGCAATGGACAATCTCGTTGCATATATGGAAAAAACAGATCATGTTAAAATTTCAGGCCCCGGAACCAACCTGACATTCTCCGTAAAAGGTATTCCCTGCATTCCTTGTGCCGGGGAGTGTAACATTCCGGACGGTGAAGTTTATACCGCGCCGGTGTGGAATTCCGTTAACGGTACCATTGCTTATAATACACCGGCGGTATTCCAGGGATTTACCTATGAAAATATTAAGCTTAATTTTAAGAACGGAAAGATAGTGGAAGCTACGGCCAATGATACGGAGAGAATTAATAAAGTATTCGATACGGATGAAGGTGCAAGATATGTGGGCGAATTTGCTATTGGTGTCAATCCCTATGTATTAAAGCCTATGAAAGATACATTATTTGATGAAAAAATTATGGGTTCCTTCCATTTTACTCCCGGTAATTGTTATGAAATAGCTTCTAATGGCAATAAATCAGCAATTCATTGGGATTTAGTATGTATCCAGACTCCTCAATTCGGCGGTGGTGAAATTTATTTCGATGATGTATTGATACGGAAAGACGGACGATTTGTAATCCCTGAATTAGAATGTTTGAATCCTGAAAACTTAATATAATTTTGAATTAACCGTTTTTCTTTTTTAAAAATTTTTCATTGGCCTTTTCGCGGTCAAGGAGAAGAGTTTTTAAAATGAACAGACATCGTTCTTTGTCTTCAAAGGAAAAGGAATCAAATAGGTGATCAAATTGAATTTTCTGGGATTCCGGGTTTTCTGACTTAACAATATGACCAACTAATCTGTCAATTGATATTTCAAAAAAGTCTGCTATTTTGATCAGGGTTTCAATATTAGGGGAGGATATATCTTTTTCATAACTGCTTATCATCTGCTGGGTAATGCCCAGAGCACTCCCTAATTTACTCTGGCTGATTTTGCATTCTTTTCTTAATTTTTCTAAATTTGAACCAAATGACATAAGTAACCTCCGGAAACGTATTTTATTGGTTGGTAGGATAGACCAGGAACGAAAAGCGCGTTCCCGATCTTGTTGCTTTAGTTATTACGCTTTCATTATATCATTGACAAAATAGCAGCACAATTTAATATTTCTTAAATTTACCTTACTAATTTTTAATATTTCTTAATTTCTTGGAATACTATTTTATGTTTATATTTTATGTTTTATAATTATTGTTACGGATTTTTATAATCATTAGGAGGAAGATGCAAAATGAAATTGTTAAGTGTGGCAATACCCTGCTATAATTCTGCAGCGTATATGAAACGCGCCATTGAAACATTATTGACCGGCGGTAATGATATGGAAATCATTATTGTGGATGATGGTTCTGTGGATGATACGGCAAAAATAGCGGATAAGTATGCCGCCAAATATCCGGAAATAATCAAAGTAATACATCAGGAAAACGGAGGACACGGAGAAGCTGTCAATACCGGTCTTTGTCATGCAAAAGGACTATATTTTAAGGTTGTGGACAGTGATGACTGGGTAAATGAAGCTGCCCTTCGCAAAGTACTTGAAAAATTAAGGGAGTTGGTTGAGGACGGACAAAGCCTGGACCTTATGATAGCTAATTACGTTTATGAAAAGCCCAGCATAAATAAACATAAAGTCATGGATTATAAAACGGCATTGCCCCAGGACCGGATTTTCACATGGAATGACATTATATTTTTTAAACAAAGCCAGCATATTATTATGCATGCCGCCATGTATCGGACCAAATTATTAAAAGACTGCGGATTAAAGCTGCCGAAGCACACCTTTTATGTGGATAATATATTTGTATACCACCCTCTGCCCTATGTAAAAACCATGTATTACCTTGATGTGAACCTCTACCGTTATTTTATCGGCAGAGATGACCAGTCCGTCAATGAAAAGAATATGATTAAGCGGATTGACCAACAGATTTATATTACGAAAATAATGATTAATGATACGGATGTAATTTTAATAAAGAATAAAAAGCTGCGCAATTATATGATTAAATATTTATGTATGATGATGACGGTTTCTTCCGTTTATTTAATTAAAGAAAATACGGAGGAAAGTCTGGCTAAAAAACAGGAACTATGGGATTACCTGGAGAAATCCAATAAAAAGCTGTATGTTAAGATTCATAACCGATTTTTAGGAAGGTCCATAAACCTGCCCGGTAAAATAGGGCGTAAGATAGTGCGAGCCGGTTATAAAATTTCAAAAAAAATATATGGTTTCAGTTAATAAAATGAAACCATATATTACTGTCACTCTTTACAGGATTGCTGTTAATATTGTGCAAATACTTTCTTTTCCTTTACTTTTGCAGACTGTTTATTGTCACTCCAGCCGTAAACTAAAAAGTACATTACGATACTTAAGGCAATGGCAATAATTGCGTCAAAAGCGGAATGCTGCTTTAAGAACATGGTTGAGAGAGAAATTAAAACGGTTAAAACGGTGGAAAAAGGTCTTAACCACTTATATTTTTTTAAAGCCTCGCTGCGATGGATGGCTATATTGGCCCCGATGGAATTAAATACATGGATACTTGGGCACACATTAGTGGGGGTATCCACAATGTAAAGGCTTTTTACAATCCGGATGAATATATTATCCCTGCCAATCTTTGATAAATCCGGTCTTAAATTCTGTCCGTTGGGCCAGATGGTATAAATGATCAGGCATATTGTCATTCCGATAAATAAAAAAGCACAAATTTTATTAAAATCTTCCTTTGAAGTCAGGAAAAAATAAGCAACTGTTGCAAATATAAAAAGAAACAATGAATAATAAGGGATTACAAACCATTCGTTAAAAGGAATATAATCGTCCAGCCATATATAAACGGAAGAGTAACTGGCAGTAACGTTTTTTTCTAATGCATAAAACCATATAATGTAGATAAAAAAATAGGATAAAATCCATCCATGCCTGTATTTTAAAATAAATTGTTTCAACAAAATCAACCTTTCTGGAATTTGACATTAAGCATGATCCATAACGGTATAATTAATGTATTCGCTTCACCATTTTATTGTTCATTGGCGATTATAGCATAAAGTTGTTCATATCACAATATCTATTAAAGAATATTCAAATAATTTAATGAAAATGTAAGAAATTCAAAAGGAAGAGCAGGGACAGGAATCTATGTGGCGGGAAGGCAAAACCGCCCGGTACGGCTGAGAGGTTTGAAAGAAAAGAAAGAAAATATAAAACAGACAAGGGGATACCACATGGGGATTCTTTTGTCAGGTGTGCCGTCGGCGGCGGAATGAGAGGAAATTATGAGAATTGTAATACAAAGGGTAAAACGGGCTTCGGTGACCGTAAAAGGAACCTGTATCGGAGAAATCGGAAAGGGCCTTTTGCTGTTTATTGGCATTGGCAGGGAAGATACGAAGGCAGTGATTGATAAATATATCGATAAGATATTAAAGCTTAGGATATTTGCAGACGAACAGGAAAAAACCAACCTGTCACTTATGGATATCCAGGGAGAGATTCTTGCAATATCCCAGTTTACCTTATATGCAGACTGTAAAAAAGGTAATCGCCCTAATTTTCTGCAGGCTGCGGAGCCGGTAAAGGCCCGGGAATTATACCTTTATTTTCTGGAGGCGTGTAAGCTTAAGCTGGGAAAAATGGAAGCCGGCGAATTCGGAGAAGATATGCAGGTGGAATTAATAAACGACGGGCCGTTTACCGTGATTCTGGATGATAATACGTTAGAATTATAGCAGTTGTCTAATATGTTTATTCGCTTTGCTCACGGGTTTGCTTTTTTTTCGTAAAAACTCATCATCAAAAGTCCTAATTTCTCTTAGCGCCATAAGCATTCCCTCTACTAATATCCGCTCTGGATTTTCTTTCACTTTCTTCAAATAGAAACACACTTTCAATTGGTTCGTCGAAAACTTTTGATATGTCATATGCCAGCCAAATAGACGGTTCATTTTTTCCTGTTTCTATAGCATTTATAGCTTGTCTTGACACGCCAACTAACTCGCCCAATTGCTCCTGTGTCATACCTAACGCTTCCCGTAATTGCTTAACTCGATTTTTCATTTCGTCCCCCAAAAATGTAATGTCGACCTTACATTTTCATAATAGCATATTATAGTTTTAATGTCAACCAAACCTTACATCCATTTGTTACTTCTAGACAACCGGGAAATCATTGCAAATGATGAGAAAACCGGTACCTTAGAAATTATGGCTGATTATTATTTCAGTGTCCCTTTGGGGTTAAACCGGGAAACAGGTGAAAATATATTAGAACCTTCCAGGCAGTCAGTTATGAGCTGCTTACGAATTTACCCCGGATCCAGGGTAAGATTACCCTGAAAATTCAGGTTAATGTAATCCATGATATAGAATCGATACATAAAAAAGAAGCTGCCTATAGTGATATAAGGAATAATTTTTGTGCCGGTAAATAATTCATAGTAATCAGATATGAAATATAAAAATTATCATTGACAAATAGTATTTACTGTGATAGATTATATATAAACCAATGTACTTAATGAATTCATTATAAGAGTTCAAATAACAATAAAGTAAAGGAGAATAAGGATATGGCGAAGATAGCAAAAAGTTTAACAGATTTAATTGGCGGGACCCCGTTACTGGAATTATCTAATTATGATAAAGAGAATAATTTGCCGGCTAAATTAGTGGGAAAATTAGAATATTTTAATCCGGCAGGAAGTGTAAAAGACAGAATCGCAAAGGGAATGATTGATGATGCGGAAGAAAAGGGCATCTTAAAGCCGGGTGCTACCATTATTGAACCTACCAGCGGCAATACCGGCATTGGTCTTGCTTCCGTAGCGGCTGCCAGAGGCTATAAGATTATTTTAACCATGCCGGAGACGATGAGTATTGAACGTAGAAATCTTTTAAAAGCATATGGTGCGGAGCTGGTTTTAACGGAAGGTGCCAAAGGAATGAACGGAGCTATTGCAAAGGCGGACGAATTAGCAAAGGAAACTCCCAATTCCTTTATTCCCGGACAGTTTGTGAATTTTGCCAATCCAGAAGTCCACAGAAAAACAACCGGTCCCGAAATTTGGGAGGATACCGATGGCAAAGTTGATATTTTTGTGTCCGGTATTGGTACCGGCGGTACAATTACCGGTGTCGGTGAATTTTTAAAGAGCAAGAATCCGGATGTTAAAATTGTTGCTGTTGAGCCAAGCGCTTCTCCTGTTTTAACAAAGGGAACGGCGGGACCTCACAAAATCCAGGGTATTGGAGCAGGATTTGTTCCTAAAGTACTTAATACAGGAATTTATGATGAAGTCATTACGGTTGATAATGATGATGCTTTTGCAACCGGAAAGGCAATTGCAAAGCTGGAAGGCTTATTAGTCGGTATATCTTCAGGAGCTGCAACCTGGGCGGCAACCCAGCTCGCAAAACGTCCTGAAAATGCGGGAAAAACAATTGTGGTATTATTACCGGATACCGGTGAAAGATATTTATCTACTCCGTTATTTGCTGAATAATTATTCACTGTAACAATAATGAAATAAAATGATAAACCATTGATCCTATTTGATCCTGATGAATAGAAACGCGCTTCAAATGCCAGTATTATACCGGTGTTTAGGGCGCGTTTTATGTTTTGGGAGTATATACGATTGTTATAGAATGCATTGCACTTTTACAGGACTACATGTATAATAAGGAAAGCTTAAGGAACTGTAAACAGAAAGGCATGGTATTTTTATGAAACGTAATGATTTTATACTGATAATAATCGTATTAGCGATAGCGGCTTCCGGTTTAATTTATATGAACTATGTTAAGAAAAGCGGAGAAATGGTTGTGGTTAGTGTAGATGGGGAGATTTATAAAGAATTACCTTTAAATAAGGATGCTACTCTTGAGATTGAAGGAGCGGGAGGCGGAAAAAATCTACTGGTAATAAAAGACGGTTATGCGGACGTGGTGGATGCGGATTGTCCGGACAAGCTATGCGTATATCAAAGGCAGATTAATAAAGATGGGGAGACCATTGTATGTCTGCCCAATAAGGTGGTAGTGGAGATTGAAAGCACGAAAGAAAGCGGAGTTGACGCTGTGGCAAACTGACATATCATTTTGCCGCAATGACGGGAAAATGTAGATGAAGCTTTAAAACGGGATCCCTCTCCAATAGCTGTCAAGCAAAAAATTTCACTTCTTTATTATCTTTAGGGAGCTGTCGCACTAACACCATTCTTTACCATATTAAGTGTTTTGTTAGCCAATCACGTCTAAATATGCTAGAGCGTGTTGAAAAATCATTGCACCGTTCTGACCGCCCCACTTTGCGGTACGCTGCGTCACAATTTTGGGAGCGTAGCACCACTACGCACCTAAAATCGCTCCTTGCCTCCCACAAAGTGGAGCATCCGGCCCGGCACAAGCATTTTTCAAACACACTCTAGTACAGTCAAATCAAAATGCCCCGTTCATTTACTATAATTTTCCATTCATCTACTATTTAGTAAGTACGAAGTCCTGAATAAAGGAATAAGCCTTGTTAACACCGCTGACAACAGCAGTGGATGAAACGGTGGCACCGGATACGGCGTCAACCTGGCCGGATTTATTGGAATCGTCAGCGGTCGGTGTAATGTCGGACGTATCGGTACCGGCAGAATTATCTGTGGTAGGTTCTTCCCCGGTTTCTGTCAGGGATTCCTGGGCGGATGCTTTTTCTAAACATTCTATAACTAAGGTGATAAAATCATTAACAGAGATACTGACACCGGATACGGAATCTGTTTTACCTTCCTCATTGGTGATAATAGCGTCGGTTGATTGGTTTTGGACTACGAAATCAGCGATAGCAACAGCCTGCTCCTGCCAGGTGAGGCCACCCCTGGTCATTTCATAAGCTCCGTCGGCAGATAACACACTTTTTAATTGACCGGCCGCATTGTAAGCATCCCAAATGACTTCCGTCATTTTACCGTCTTTAATCGTTAAAGTGACTTTATCCTTATAGCCTTGATCATCAAATTCAGCTTCTTCTGTTTCATAGGTTCCGTCGGACCATACCGTGCCGGAAGAGGTTGTATTTTCCTCGGTTTCACCGTCGGTTGTTGAGGTATTTGCATCGGCGGTTTCGGTCTTTGTATCCTGTACTTCCCCGGCAGTATTGGAAGTATTGTCACCGGATAATGAAACGGGAGCCGAGATACCGTTAAATTGGTTTAGGAAAGCTTCGTCCGTAATTTTATCGCCATAACCTTCCGGTTCTTTCTGGTCTTTAATAACAACGGATTTAACAATTTTACCGGTATCGTCAAACGTAACGTCCATTAGGATATCACCGCTATAACCTTTACTTGAGACGGTTACCAGATAACCTTCAATTTTGCCGTCGGCAGAATAAATATAGGAAGCAGAGCGGATAATTATATCTCCGGAATTGGAATAGCCTGTAAGATCAATAGCGCTCGGGTTGTTATTATTCATGCCGGTATTATCTTTATTTTTGTTATAAATTAATATAGCCGCTATGGTTATTACAGCTAATACAGCTATAATTGCTGTGATGAGGATACCTTTTGATTTATTGTTTTTCTTCATTTCCTTACTCCTGTCTCCCTTTTAAAGCAGATAATCATATGTAAATTGCTTTATTGGGTTGTTTTCCTTGAATCGCTTTGCATCTTCCCACTCATAAGAGGGGAACGATTCCTTGAATCATTTGATAAGTTACTGTCCAATGTAATCGGATGGAAAATATGGACTTTCTTAACTATTTTATCATAATAAGGCCGCACAGTAAAGGATTACTAAAATATGGCAGATTGTATATTAACATAGGATCAAAAAAGGACGATATGTAAGAAAGCTTGACAGCTTATGGAGGTTTTATTACTATATTTCTTAAGGAGGAATAAAGTTGATTTATGGAAGCAGAAAAACGTGTGGAAGATTCACTTACGGAACAGATACAATTATTAATGCCCCGGCATATTAATGGTACGGGAAGGTTATTTGGCGGTAAGCTTATGGAATGGATTGACATAGTGGGCGGTATTACGGCAAGAAGGCATTCGGAGCGCGATGTGATAACGGCAGCTATTGATAATCTTCAGTTTAAACAGGGAGCTTATAAAAATGACACCTTGGTTCTAATCGGAAGAATTACTTATGTGGGAAATACTTCCATGGAAGTCAGGGTAGATACTTATGTGGAAGATTTGTCCGGGATCCGCCGGCCCATTAACCGGGCATACATGGTTTATGTGGCGTTGGATAAGGAGGGAAAACCAACCCGTGTACCCAGGTTAATCGTTGAGACGGAAAGCCAGCGCGGAGAGTGGGAAGGTGCGATAAAACGAAATGAGCTGCGTAAAATAAGAAGAGAAAAAGGCTATTAGTGACCAGTGTAAGTGCCAAGCGGTCAGAACGGTGCGATGATTTTTCAAACACGCTCTAGTACAGCATTCACTGAAATCTATGCAATGCTGTACTAGACATATCGTGGGACAAACAAGCATATATTAGAAAAAACAAGCTTGGGGGTCCATATGATGCGGCAATACATGGAGGATAGAATAATCGAACTGGCTTATTATACCATTGAGACAAAAGCGACGGTAAGGGAAACTGCTTTAAAATATGGAATCAGTAAATCGACGGTCCATAAAGATTTACAGGATCGGTTGCCCTATGTCAATAAGCAGTTGTACCATGCCGTAAATGAGATACTTATGAGGAACAAGTCGGAAAGGCATATTCGAGGCGGTCTGGCCACAAGGCAGAAGTATCGGAGTATTGCAAAGGCAATGTGAAACCAAAAATAGGAGAAAATAGGAGAGACTTGTGAAAATGCTTGACAATATAAGAGAAAACAGATATGGTTAAGATATTATAATACAGAAGAAAGGGGCAGTTGGATATGGACACTTTGGAAATGGCACTTTCCCTGGAATATGATTTAGAAAAGTATTACAGGTCACAGGCAGAGAAAAATAAAGAAAATAGTCTGTCTGTTGTATTTACCATGCTGGCGGGGGAAGAAGAAAAACATGCGGAAATATTATTGGGTAAAGCAGATATGCTTGACCTGAAAGTTCAGGATAATAATATACTGACGGAAGCAAGAGGGTTATTCAAACGAATGAAAGATTTTAAAAGTGATATGAAGGAACTTCCCAGTCAGTTAGATTCATACCGGATGGCTCTTGAAATGGAACAAAAAAGTTTGGAGTTCTATAAGAAATTGCACGAAAATGCTGCTGATGAAAAAGCGAAGGAAACTTACCGGTATTTAATAAAGCAGGAAGATAACCATTGTATTATTATAGAAGAAATGGTGAAATTAACCACAAGACCGGAAGAATGGGTTGAATCCGCAGAATTTGGAGAGCGTGAAGATTATTAAACACTTAATTTAGGGTGTGTCTGAAAACTCATTGTACCGTTCTGACCGCTCCACTTTGAGGTATACTGCGTTGCAATTTTGGAAACGTAGAACCACTACGCTCCCAAAATCGCTCCTTGTCTCCCACAAAGTGGAACGCCCGGCCCAGCGCAGGCAGTTTTCAGACACGCCCTGGATAAATAAAAGCCACGTTTCCTTTTTGAAATCTTGGACCAAAAGGGAAACGTGATTTTTTGGGATTCCTTTTGACAAGCTGCCGATATTTGGGTAAAGTATGTGGCCCTAAATCGGATATAATTTAAGGCATTCACGCATACAATATAGAAACAAGTACAATAGGGGGATATCCTTTTGAAAGGCTATATAGAAGAACGGGCAGTAGAAATAGCCAATTACATAATTGATAATAATGCGACTGTGAGGCAGACAGCCAAACAATTCGGCATTTCGAAATCAACCGTACATAAAGACGTAATAGTTAACGAACGTTTTATATAATTATATGCCAAAGGGTTTGGAAAAGGTTTCGTTAATCCGCCAAAACCTTTACGGACTTTCGGATGATAAAAGTTGTTTCAATCATTTTTCTTTCGGGAAATGAATCCAAATTCCCGTTGATACGTTTCATAAGTAATTCTGTGGCCTGCCTGCCGATTTCATCCATATTCTGAACAACTGTGGTTATGGGCGGATTAAAGGCGGAAAAAATTTCATCGTCATCAAAACTAATCAGCGAAAAATCTTTGGGTATCTGCATATTCAGGACGCTCAACGTCATAATGGCGGAGAGGGTTAAATCATAGCCTAATATGAGGACGGCTGTGGGGTGCTCCGGAAGGCTCATCATTATGCGTAAGTACTCTGCACAGGAGGAGACCGCACCTCCGTAGACGGATAAATTCCTTTCCGGAATTTGATATTCTGAACATGCGTTTTGGAATCCGGTTAAACGCTCTTTCATGGTATAGCTGGAAAGATTACCGCCGATGATTCCAAGTCTTTTGTGTCCCCTTTCTAAAAGGTATCTGGTAGCGTTATAGGCGCCGGCCCGATTGTCGGATGTTACAAAATCTCCGGGGATACCGGATAATTCCTGGTCGAGGCAGACAAAAGGAATGCCGGCTTTTTGCAGTAAAAAGGGAAGTTTAAAGGAGGCCCTGTCATCCGTTATATTGCTGTCCGGAATTAAAATAACGCCGTCTACCTGCTTGCTTAATAGAAATTGCAATTCCGAAGTATTGTCACCGGAGGATGCATTATAGGAAGATATTATAGTTGAATAATTATACTTTCTTAGATGCTCTTCAATAATGCTGCACAGGGATCCCCAAAAATAATCACCTATTATGGGCAATAGGATACAGACGGTATTGGTTTTTTTTGAGCGCAGATTTTGAGCCGTTTTATTTGGAATATAGCCTAATCTTTGAATACTTTCTTCTATAATTTTTTTATTTTCGGGTAAAATATTTTTACCGTTTAGGTATTTGGATATGGTTGCAAGAGATAAATTTGTATCTTTTGCGATATCTTTAATTGTACTCCCCATTTTGTTACCTCTTTCTATATGTTAATTCGTAAGAACCCCGGCAGCTGAATATTTATGGCCGGATAATCATTAATAATATAACATGGAAATTGAATTGGCGCAAGATACATAAAATGCACTAATAAACGAAACGTTTTATCATATAAAACATTATTTTTATGGAATATAATGCTATTATAATTAAAATATATAATATAAAAGTGTGTAGATTAGACAAATTTATATTGACAAAGTGTAATAAAAGCAATAAAATAAATAATACATAAGCGAAACGTTTTGCCTTATAACTTATCAATTCTATTAAAATGGGAGGATGCAATATGAGGAAAAAGGTAATTGCATTATTGTTAATGGGAAGTATGATATTGTCTTTGACAGCCTGCGGCAAACCGGCAAAACCCAATGACACTGGCAACTCAAGTGATTCATCATCGGAAGGTGAACAAGCGGGGGATTCGGATAAGGAGGATATTACTATTACAGTTGCCTCCAGATATGGATCAGATGTACCGGATGAAAAATTTTACAGACAAAAGGTTCAGGAATTTAATGATATGGATAACGGAGTCAAGGTTGTTATGGATAATATTCCCACAGAATCGGACTATCTGGATAAGTTAAGAACTTCTTTTGCCAATGGGGACACACCCAACGTTTTTATTGAATACGGAGGCTCCAGGGTGAAGGATTATGTGGAAAGTGACGCCCTTGTTAATATGGAGCTTTATTACAAAAGTGATCCGGATTGGTACGGCAGCTTTTATGAAAGCATGTTCGGCGATCTGCAGTATGCCGGATATGACGGTATCTGGGGTGCGCCCTTTAAGTCCTATACGGTAAGTCTGTATTATAACAAGGATATTTTTAAGCAGCAGGGCTTAACGGTTCCGGAAAGCTGGGAGGATTTGCTTAATGTCTGCCAAAAATTAAAAGATGCGGGTGTAAAACCCTTTCAGGTCGGTGAAAAGGATGTATGGCGTTTTGGACATTTACATAACAATATTGTAATTAAGTCCCTTGGAACAGAAGCGGTTGCAAAACTGGCGGACAGAAGTCTTGCTTATGACAGTCCTGAAGTGCTTAAGACCTATCAGTTGATTTCGGATTTAGTGGATAAAGGTTATATGGGAGATGATATTTTGAATACGGATTACAATACCGAAAAATCTACCTATGCGGCAGGCAAATGTGCGATGAGATGGGATGGTTCCTGGTATGTATCGGAAATTTACGGAACGGATATATATGATAAGACCGGTACCGCACCGTTTCCTTATATCGATGAGAAATATAAGGATCAGGCCCAGGGCGGAGCTTCCGATATGTGGTTTATCTCCAAATTGGGTAAATCGGATGCAGAGATTGAGGCGTCCGTGGAATTTGTAAAATATATTACTTCACAGGAATATACCGCAGAGAATAATGAAGTTGCATCTGTAATCTATCCAATCAAATTTACCCCTACGGATAAAACGCCCCAAAATCCCATGCTTGATGAAATTAAAGGATTTGTTGAGAATTATACCTCAATGAGCACGGATATACAAAACAGCGATCCCCAATCCTTTATGCTTGATACAGTCAGAAATGCCTTACAGGGGCTGGCTATGGGTAATACTCCCGAACAATGCGGCAAAGAAATCGTTGACCGTATTGCGGAGGGAAGCGAATGATTGAAGAATAGAAAGATGTAAGGGTTTATAAGGGTTGTTGCAGAAGGGGAACCGACGGAACCTGCGTATGGAACGGGAATTGTATTTTCTGGAAATTTCCATTCGGGAACTTACAGCTTCCGGATTTTGCGGCAAATCCTATTTAAGAGCATTCTCGGAAACTCTTTGTACGCAGATTTGTGAGATGATTTTTTGTCAGATATGCACAAATTTATGAGGCGTATGTGGACGTTGATTAAATTTGTGTGTAGCTGGCGAAAAATCAGACGCAAAGATGCGTACAGAGGAGTTTCCGAAGTGCTCTTTAAGGAAAAGGAGAGGATTTTTTTGCGACACAGGAAAGTGAATGAGAAAATAATCATAGTTACCTTTTTGATGCCGGCGTTGGTATTGTTTTTCGGTCTGATTGTATATCCCGTATGTAATACGGTTTTTTTGTCTTTTCACAGCTGGAAAGGGGTGTATGGTGCGGCAAAGGATTTTGTGGGATTGAATAATTATGGGAAAGTATTATCCAGTGAAAGCTTTTGGAATGCAATGCTGAATTCCGTTTATTTTATGATCGGCGGTTTTGTGATTTTAATGCCCCTGGCTTTTGGACTGGCGCTTCTTATAACCTCCAGGCTGAAGGGTACGAAATTAATGAAAACGGCGTTTTTTATGCCGGTTATGCTGTCTACAACAGCGGTTGCATTAATGTGGGTGTACATTTTAAACCCAAGTTACGGAGCGGCGAACACAATATTAAGGGCGATGGGGCTTGATGCTTTATGCAGAGAATGGCTTTCAACTCCTACGTTAAATGTATGGTGCGTCGTTTTGGTCAACGAATGGATGTACGCCGGCTATAATATGCTGATTTTTGCCGCGGGCCTTGTGGCTATCCCCGATTCCCTGTATGAAGCGGCTGAAATAGACGGATGTTCCAGGTGGAAAAAAATCCGTTATATTTCCATTCCTTTGTCAAAAGAATCTTTTAAAATCTTTTCTGTATTATGTGTTACCGGGTGCCTGAAAGCCTTTGATTTAATTTGGGCCATGACCAAGGGCGGCCCGAACCACACTTCAGAAACTCCGGCCACATTGCTATATAACGAGGCTTTTACCTTTAAATCCTTTGGCAAGAGCAGTGCCATCGGCGTGGTTCTTTTGGTTATGGGAGTAGTTTTAAGTCTTTTGATGAACCGTCTATTTAAGAAAGAAGAAATATAGGAGGAGGATGGATGAAAAGTAAAGTCGGAAAATTATGTTGTTATGTATTTGCGATAATTTGGGGTCTTATAACGATTTTTCCATTATACATTACCTTCCTGTCTTCCGTAAAGGACAATCAGGGAATTAACCTGGGTATGTTTAAGCTTCCGGTAAAGTGGCTGTGGTCCAATTATACCGCCGCCTTTAACAGTGCACATATTGGCCAGGCGGTTATAAATTCAATTTCACTCGGTATAATGAGTACGGTTATTGTTACGGCTGTGGGCATGCTCGCCGCATATGTTTTATCCAGAAAAAGATTTAAATTAAAATCCATAATCTACAGCTTGTTTTTAGTTGGCGTTATGGTGCCGGTACATTGCACGATTATCCCTATATCCAGTCTGGCAACCGGAATCGGAGGCAGAAATTCTTACTGGTTTCTTACCTTGGTTTATGCGGCGTTTAACTTATCCCAGGCAATATTTCTGTTTACCGGTTATCTTAACGAGGTGAATAAGGAACTGGATGAGGCGGCAATTATTGACGGCTGCAATGATTTCCAGTTATTATTCCGTGTGCTGACTCCCGTGTCCCTGCCGATTATTTCTACTCAGGCTATTTTAACATTTGTTTATGGTTACGGAGAACTGATATTTGCAATGATCTTACTTTCGGATGAAAGAAAATATACGATTTCCCGCGCCATGCTTTCCTTTTCGGGAGGGTATCAGCAGCAGCTGGGGCCGATTTTTGCCTGCATCATATTTGCCGTGCTGCCAATGATTATCCTGTACGTTTTATTCCATGAAAAGGTGCAGTCAGGCATGTTATCAGGAGCGGTAAAAGGATAGAAAGCGGTAACGCATGAAATATCTAAAGATAACAAATGGGTATCGTGGCTGTCATGGATTTCTTTTGCGCCGGCGTAAGCAGAGAAAGGCGGGCGGGTTTATATCGAATAGGAGGCAATTTCCTATTCGATAAAAATAGGATTGTTGAATAATAAAGAATATGATATGATTCAGTCGAAAGTACTTGAATATAACATGAAAAATATTGTATTTACGAAAGGGCTTATCAGATGGCAGTTACGATTAAGGATGTGGCCAAGCAAACAAATCTGGCAATATCTACAATTTCAAAATATATGAACGGAGGTAAAGTCCGCCCGGAAAATCAAAAGCTGATTGAAGAGGCAATCCGCAAATTAGGATACCGCCCGAATGATAATGCAAGGGGGCTGCGGAATGCCAAAACATATACCATCGGTGTATTAATCGATTCCCTTGGCAGTCAGTACTTTGCAAAAATTACACAGATGATAGAAAAAATACTAAAAAAAGAAGGATACTCTATTCTGGTCTGCTGTCATAAAGATAATGGGGCGGCGGCCAAGAAAGCGATTGAATTTTTGGTCTCTAAGCAGGTGGACGGTATTATTATAGAACCGGTGGCAGGTGATGAGGACTACGCCGTGCCGATTCTTCACAGCAAAATACCTTTTGTCGTGATTGACAGGGCTTTGGGCCGTATTAAAACCGACCGGGTTATGTCTAATTCCACTTTCGGCGCTTATCAGGCAACGGAATATTTAATTCAGAAGGGACATAAGAAAATTGCTATAATCACCGGAACTTCACAGAAAAATCCCGGCTTGTTAGCCGCAGAAGAACGGTACAGAGGATATTTAAGGGCAATGGAAGACTATGAGCTGACCTTGCAGAAAGAGTATATCCTGGAAGGGGATTTTAAATTTGAATCCGGATATGGGTGTATGCAGAAATTATGGAAATTAAAAAAACACCCCACGGCTGTATTCGTTTCAAATTATAATATGTGCCTGGGCGCAATGACGGCAATTCATAATATGAAAATCAGCATCCCGGAAGAATTGTCTTTTATAACATTTGACGATTTGGAATTTTCTATGGTTTCAAATCCTGCGCTTACCGCAATCCGCCAGCCTATGGAAAAAATAGCGGAAAAAGCGGTGGAGCTTCTCTTGCGAAGAACAGACGGTGATTATACGGATTACCCCCAATATATAAAACTGCATACGGAATTAGTGGAACGCGATTCGGTGGCCAGGCACGGGAATGTGATTAAGGGTTGAAGGAAAATAGAATGAGAGAAAGGAATACCAATAATGAAAGATACGAAACAGCAATGGTTTAAAGACGCAAAATTTGGTTTATTTATTCATTGGGGATTATACTCCGTTTTAGCAGGTGAATATAAGGGAAAGAGAACCGACCGTATAGCGGAATGGATTATGAATTATTTGGATATACCGGTAAAAGAATATGAAAAGCTTGCCCTGCAGTTTAATCCCACCGGATTTAATGCGGAGGAGATTGTGAAAAAAGCAAAGGAATGGGGAATGCGCTATATTGTTTTTACTGCAAAGCACCATGAGGGTTTTGCTATGTACCATTCCGGGTGCAGCAAATATAATGTGGTGGATGCCACTCCCTTTGGACGGGATATTTTAAAAGAATTGCAGCTGGCCTGCGAAAAATATGGTATGAAGCTGGGAGTTTATTATTCCCAGGCACAGGATTGGCATGATCCGGATGGACTGCGGTATGGAAAAGATAATTCACATAAGAATTACCAGGCCTATTTAGACAGAAAATGTATGCCCCAATTGCGTGAAATTCTGACAGGTTACGGGAATATAGCACTGATTTGGTTTGATACTCCCATGGAAACTACCGCGGAGCAAAGCCGTGCGATGATTGATCTGGTAAAATTCATTCAGCCGGGTTGTATTATCAGCGGCAGGATTGGGAACCAAATGGGCGGATACATGACCACAGGGGATAATTTCATTCCAAGACTCCCCTATGAAGGAGACTGGGAATTGCCCGCAACTTTAAATGATACATGGGGATTCAATCAGTATGACCACAATTGGAAAAATCCGGATGATGTTATCCGTTTACTGTTAAAAATTAACAGCCGGGGAGGAAATTATCTGCTTAATATCGGGCCGGACAGCCTTGGCAGGATACCGGAGGGAAGTATCCGGGTATTGGATACGGTGGGGCAATTTGTACGTGAAAATGCGGAGGCTATTTATGATAGCAAGCGGGTGGATATATATGCATATGAATTGGAATGGGCGCAGTTTACAAGAAAAGATTATAAGCTGTTTGTCCATATGCTCCAGCCTAAAATACGCATTGAGCTCCTGAATGTGGGTAACCGTGTGAAACGCGCCTATCTGCTAAAGGACGGCACGGAACTGTCCTATAAAGTTATGAAGGTCTGCGAAGGCGATTCCGTAATTGAGGTGGAGCTTCCGGAATATTTACACAGCCGGAAAAATTATTGCGTATGCCTGGAAACAGAAGAAAAAGAGCCGATTTTTGAACCGATTAAAGGCTGATTGGAATAATAAAAATACCCTGGAAGATAAGAAGTTCCAAATTATATTCCAGGGTATTTTTTGTTGCTGCCAGGGCGTGTCTGAAAAAGGCTGATTCGTTTTTACTCGGATGAATGACGCAGAGAATTTCGGATAGTACAAGACGGATCTTTGAAGGCGCGGCGGTGGCCGCGTGTTTATAAAAATTTCTTTTTCTTAAAATAGATGATACAGATAAAAGCAACAATAATACTGATTATAATAACGAAGAGATAACCATATTTCCAGCTTAATTCAGGCATATGGGTAAAATTCATACCATACCAGCCCACGATCAGGGTAAGGGGAAGGAATATGGTGGTAACGACGGTGAACATTTTCATGATACTATTCAGATTATAATCCATCTGAGCATGGTAAGCATCCCTTACGTGAATGCAGTAATCCTGGAGCATTCTTGTATTATTGCTTAAGCGGGTCACCCGGTTGGTAAATAATTTGAAATACCGCAGGTTTTCCTCCTGAAAAATATCAATTGCATTTTCCTCCAGCTCTTCTCCGATACCAATCAATTGTTCATAAAAATTGTTCAGAAGCAGAAGCCTTTTGCGGATTCCCGTTATTTCATAGTTAAAATTCCGGGCCAGCCGGTTATCGTTAATTTTATCCTCGTGTGAGCTTATCTCTTCTTCAATTTTTTCAAGACCGGAGTAATTATTGTATATAAGCCGCTCTAAAAATCCATAAACCAATCGTTCCAAGGTAACTTTGGAAAGTTTTACATGTTTAAGGGATTCAAATAACTCTGTCTTCACGCTGTCATCCTGATCTTTAATGGCTACAATAAGAAATAAATTATGCTTTATATAAATTCCGATCCGGTCCTGTACCCGGATAAAATGCTTCGTTTCTATTCCGGTGATAATTCCAAAATGATAATCCTCGTACACTTCAATTTCACCATGAATCTGGTGGGTATCATTTTTGCATTCCATTACCGTTGCCCGGGCGAAACTAAAATCCTCATAACACATTTCCAGTTCTTTCAGGGTTATTATACCAAAGGTTAAAATATCCTTATCATATTCCTGCAATGTTATGGGAAATATATCATTTTGAATTTGAAAAAACATGGCTTCTTTCCTTTCGTGGATTATTATTATCCAAAGTATACCATAAATCCGTTGGGTTTAAAATAAATTTTATTCATTAGCAATAGATAAAGGCCTTAAATAAAGGGCGGTGCTTTTAGCTAGAGCGTGTTTGAAAAATGATTGTGCCGGGCTGGACGGTGCAATGATTTTTCAAATACGCTCTAGAAACGGATAAGACAGGATAATATATAAAATATATATAAGTATAATGGAAGTGATTAATAATAATTTCTAATGAACGCCTTTTCGAAAAATTATTTAAATATGACAAATAATCAGGTATAATATACCTGATTATAAAAATTTTATTAAGTTCCTTAATAAATTATTAAAATTTAAGAAGCATTTTACTGAAAACAAGTAAAGGAGAAGGTTATGGAAAAATTTTTCAAACTAAAGCAAAACGGCACTACCGTATCAACGGAGATAGTTGCCGGCATTACCACCTTTTTTGCAATGGCCTACATTATCTTTGTCAATCCCCAGATGCTAAGCCAGACCAATATACCCAGCGGGGCAGTATTCCTGGCAACTATTATGGCATCCGTTACCGGTACTTTAGTTATGGGGCTTTTCGCAAATGTGCCCTATGCACAGGCTCCGGGCATGGGATTAAATGCATTCTTCACTTATACGGTATGTTTCGGCCTGAATTTTACCTGGCAGCAAGCTTTGGCAATGGTATTTTTATGCGGTATCATAAACATTATTATTACCGTTACCAAGATCCGCAAATTAATTATCAAAGCCATTCCAAGCAGTGTTCAGAACGCCATAGGCGGCGGTATCGGTATCTTTGTCGCCTATATTGGCATTAAGAATGCAGGGCTTCTTAAATTTACTGCCGATCCCGGTACTTATACCCAATTAGACGGCGGCACCGTAATTGCAAACAGCGGTATTGTGCCGGCGCTTATTGAATTTAACAGCCCGGCGGTAATTCTGGCTTTAATCGGTATATTCATCATGTTTGTACTTTTAATTTTAAAGGTCAGAGGCGCTATTTTAATCAGTATTGTGGCTACGACGATAATCGGAATTCCTATGGGTGTTGTAGACCTGTCGGCTCTTAGTACCACATCCGGCTTAGGGGATTCCTTTGGCCAGCTTGGGACAACCTTTGGAGCCGCACTTGGAAAGGAAGGCCTTTTCTCCTTATTTAATGACGCTTCCAGGATTCCTCTTGTTTTAATGACTATTTTTGCATTCAGCTTATCCGATACGTTTGACACCCTTGGAACTTTTATTGGAACCGGCAAAAGAACAGGTATATTTGATGCTGCGGATGAAAAAGCACTTCAGGAGGGCTCCGGTTTTAAATCGAAAATGGACAAGGCATTATTTGCAGATTCCATAGCAACCTCCATTGGTGCTATTTTCGGCACCTCCAACACAACCACTTATGTGGAAAGCGCTGCCGGTATAGGTGCGGGCGGACGTACCGGCCTGACCTCCGTTGTTACGGCTTTCCTATTTTTGGTCAGCATGTTTCTTGCCCCTATTGTAGGCATTGTTCCCACCCAGGCTACTGCGCCGGCTTTAATTGCGGTTGGTATCATGATGCTGTCTTCCTTTAAGGAAATTAATTGGTCGGAGTTAGAGGAAGCGATTCCGGCATTCTTCGCGGCAATTTTTATGGCATTGTGTTACAGCATTTCTTATGGTATTGCAGGCGGATTTATTTTCTACTGCCTGGTTAAGATCTGTAAAGGCAAAGCCAAGGAAGTACACCCGGTTCTCTGGGTTGCCACCGGTTTATTTATACTTAACTTTGTTATTTTAGCATTTCAATTATCTTAATAGTAACGGCTTAAGTTTACAGAGCAAAAAAACAGAGGTGTGAATTCTATATTCATCACCTCTGTTTTTTGTCAATTTAACCCTCGGCTTTCCTCAATATTATATGCCGGCAGGAAATTTCATTCCGCAATTTGTTTTTCGATTAAAGCTTCCGGTTTCTCACCGATGGAAAGGAGCAGATTTAACACGATACCCGAAACCGCTGCGGAAGCAATTGCGGGAAATTCAATTCCGAACATAGGTATCATACCCCCGTCAAATCCAAAACTCCCCCCCAGGCCAATAATTAAGATTACTGCGATTACCGCTAAGTTTTTCGAATTAAACATGTCTACTTTTTTATCCATTATAATAGTAATACCCTGTGCGGCGATAATACCGAATAAATAAATGGATAAGCCGCCGATTACTGCTGTGGGGATGGAATATACCGCATTGATTAACGGGGTAAAACAGGCGATAATCATGGTAATTATGGAAGCCGCAATTAATACGGGAACGGAGAATATTTTGGATAAGGCCATGGCGCTGATGTTTTCACCATAGTTTGTTCCTGCGGGGCCGCCGATAAAACCGGATACGATGTCGCCGATGCCGTCGCCGATTAAATTAAGCCCAAGCTTATCGTCAATAGCATATTTTTTGGAACCTTTTTTCTTAGCCAGGTCGTTAACATAAATATGAAGCTGATAAATATGTGCCGTGGATTCCGGTATGGTTGCAATTGCGATAGGCATAATAGCTGCAACGGCTGCCCAGGATGGCTTTGGAAAAGTAAAGATAGGTAAATTTATAATTCCTTCAGATGTAATGGTATTAAAGTTGATAAAAGGAATTCCGGTTATCCCGCCAAGAACGGCAGCAACAATATAACCTGTAAAAAGGCCAAAAAGAATAGGCAGCTGACTTAGCTTACCTTTTAAGTATACGGAATATAAAATTGTGGATATGAGAGTAATAAGAGCAATAATCCATGCCAGGCTGCCTGCCAGACCTTCTTTACCGGTCGGTACTAATGACGGATAAGCCGCCGCATTGGTCATGGCGTTGGAAGCAAGGGATAAACCGATAATAATGGCGATACTGCCGGTAACAGTCGGCGGAAGAACTTTGTCTACGGTTGCCCGGCCGCTTTTTTTGATAACCATACCGGCGAAAATAGAAACAAATCCTGACATTACAATGCCGAATTGTGCAACGGAGATTTTTTCATTGAGGCTGTAACCGGAAAATGCTTCCGCACCCATAATAGAGGCGATTGCTGCAATATAGGAAAAACTGGAGCCATAATATAACGGGATCTTTTTTCCCGTTATCAGGATAAAAGAAAATGTTGCCAAACCGCTGGCAAAAATAGTAGTGGATACGTGGAATCCGGTAATCAGTGCCACCAGAACCGTTGCGGGGAACATAACTACAATCTGCTGTAGTGCAAAAAGTATTAATTCCATAAATGGAGGGCACTCATCTGGCAGATAGCCAATTGGCTGATTTTTTGAAGACATTACTTTGTTACCTCCTATAATTTTTTATATTTTGACATAAAGAACAGACTTTGTAAAGAGGTTTTATTAAAAATATTTACTACAATTTTCGGCATAGGTTTTATAGGGTTAGAATGTCTGAAAAAGGCTTGAAATATGTAAAATTTTCAGCTTGACAAAATTATATATTAAGTATATATTAGTACATATTGTATATATTGGATATATACAATAGTAACATATTAAAGCAGAGGTGACTCAGTGGATATTATTATTAGTAATTCAAGCGGTAAACCCATATATGAACAGATTATCGCCCAGATAAAGAATATGATTTTAAGCGGTGAATTAAAGCAGGGACAGCCTCTTCCTTCCATGAGACTGCTTGCGAAGGAATTGAGAATCAGTGTTATTACCACTAAAAGGGCATATGAGGATCTGGAGAGGGACGGCTTTATAACAACAATAGTCGGAAAAGGAAGCTTCGTATCGGAAACCAATACGGAGCTGGTAAAGGAAGAGCGGTTAAGGAGGCTTGAAGAATATCTCCAAAAAGCGGCGGACTGCGCGAAGATGAGCGGGATTAAGCTGGAAGAGCTGTATGAAATAATGGAAATGATATATAAGGAGGATTAATTCCATGGAATATGCAATTGAATTAGACGGAGTAACAAAGCAGTACAGTAATTTCAAATTGGATAAGGTATCTTTTTCGGTTCCCAGGGGATGTATCATGGGTTTTGCGGGTGAAAACGGAGCAGGCAAAACGACCACGATCAAGGCCGTATTGAACCTGATCCGTACGGAAGAGGGCAATATAAAGGTATTTGGACTGGATCATAAAAAGGAGGAGCGCCGGATTAAGGAACAGATAGGAGTGGTATTTGATGAAAGCTATTTCCATGATAACCTGACGGCAGGCCAAATATCTAAAATCATGGGCAATATTTATTCCACCTGGCAGAAGGATATTTTTGAGAGTTATGTCAATCAGTTTAAATTGCCGAAGGATAAGCTGGTAAAAGAATATTCACGGGGCATGAAGATGAAATTATCCATAGCCGCAGCTCTGTCCCATCAGGCTAAGCTGCTTATATTGGATGAAGCAACCGGTGGTTTGGATCCTATTATACGGGACGAAATTCTGGATATATTTTTAGAATTTATCCAGGATGAAGAGCATACCATATTGTTTTCCTCCCATATCATCAGTGACCTGGAAAAAGTGGCGGATTACATTACCTTTATCCATGAGGGAAAAATCGTATTCAGTAAAAGCAAGGATGATCTGATTTATTGTTACGGACTTGTCCATTGCAAAAAAGAGGATTATGATAAATTGGATAAAACCCATATCGTAGGTGTCCGCAAAAGCCAGTTCGGATATGAGGTGCTGGTGGATAATAAAAGAGAGCTGGAACGGTACAACAGGGATTTAGTCGTTGACAACGCATCTATTGAGGAAATAATTTTATTTAAAGTAAGAGGAAGTTAGAGCGTGTTTGAAAAATCATCGCACCGTTCTGAACGCCCCGCTTTGCGGTATACTGCGCCGCGATTTTGGGAGCGTAGCACCACTACGCGCCCAAATTGCTCCTTGCCTCCCACAAAGCGGAGCATCCAGCCCGGCACAAGCATTTTTCAAACACACTCTGGTACTTTATAATTCCTGAAAGTTGCATGATACTTGTCTATTTGTTCCACTACTACGTTGACGTCAATCAGCGTAGCCATGTTGCGCCTCTTTCCATCGTCTTGTATTTGGAAGCAAATATCCTGCGTATCATATGCAACAGTTAGATGTTACAAGGTATTATTATGAAACGACAGAAATAATTGACGTTGTATATAGAAGTTTAATATTCTTATTGCAGGCCTGTATAACGGGCAGATTGGAGCAAAATATGATTGGATTATTATTAAAAGATTTATTTAATTTAAAAAATTATATAAAACAGATTGGTTTAGCCGTAATATTATTTGGATTATTGGCCGTTTATTTAAAAAATACGAATTATTTAATCGGTATGATGGCAATGATGTCCGGTATGATGGTTATTACCTCCATGTCTTATGATGAATATGCCAAATGGGATAAATTTGTATTGACCATGCCCATCTTAAAAAAGGATATCGTCTTGTCAAAATTTATCCTTCTGCTGGTTACCGTAGCATTCGGGACGGCTGTATCCGTAAGTATGGCTTTTATTATGTCTGTTTTAATGAACCTAAAAACAAATGCAATTTTACTTCCAAGCGGTATTGTTGCATTAGTTGCGCTGTTATTTTTTTGTATATTAATTCCCATTTTATTTAAATATGGGGTGGAAAAAGCCCGTATCATTATGTTTGCCATATTTATAATTCCCGTTTTGGCAGCCAAGGGAGCGGTTAAGCTCATGGGTATGCTTCATATACCCAAACCGGATACCCAACAGCTGAAGATGATGGGATATGCATTTCCGTTTATTGTATTGGCAGTATTATTCTTGTCCTATCATATATCGGTGCTGATATATAATAAAAAGGAATTGTAAAATATACGGGAAGAATGATAAGCAAGCCGGAGTGTGTTTGTAAAATCATTGCACCGTTTTGAACGCCCCACTTTGCGGTATGCTGCGTCGAGGTTTTGGAAACGTAGCCCCACTACGCTCCCAAAATTGTTCCTTGCCTCCCACAAAGTGGAACACCCAACCCGGCACAAGTATTTTTCGAACACGCTCTAAGACGGGGCTGCTGTAAAATTCATAAATTTATAACTTGCTAAAAAACAGATGCAAGCCGGATAAATTTAAATTTTGCAGCAGCCCCGTTTGGGTTTAAGTCTGATTTATCTGATATTTTTTGTATTTCTTGTCGGCATAATTCATTTAAAAACAAGCATATCTAAAATAAAGCAAACATAATATGTACAAAACATGGAATTGGCAGAAAAGATGGAACAAGAGAAACAATATCAAACAGAATATTCTCTTAAGCTTCAGTTGATAAAAGAAGGACAGGCAAAAGCAAATAAAAATAGAACCAGGCAGCTGCATATAACTTTCCATAATCCCAATACAGCCGAAGATACGGCAAGGTATCTGGCCAAATTGATCATCACCAATCTGGCGGAAATTAGAAAAGTAAAAGATACCGTGGGCAGGGAATAGATTTAATACCAGAGCGGTGCAATGATTTTTCAAACACGCTCTAGGGAAAGGAGATATTAAATGAGAGCGGTAGCTTATTGCAGGGTATCTACCAAAAAGGAAGAGCAACTGGACAGTCTGGAAAGCCAGCAGAGATTCTTTGCCGAATATGCCGCAAATCATACATACGATTTAGTTAATATATACGCAGACGAGGGAAAAAGCGGTACGAAAATAAAGAACCGGATCCAATTATTAAAACTTTTAGCAGATGCCGGTACGGGAAGCTTTGAAGCAGTATTAATAAAAGATATATCCCGTCTGGCACGCAATACGGTTGATTTTCTCACAAGCATACGAAAATTGAAAGCTCTTAATATCCGGGTCATTTTTGTGAATTATGATCAGACCTCATCCGACAGCTCGGAATTTATGTTAACCATGCTAAGCGCCATTGCCCAGGAGGAAAGTGCCAACACCTCCAAACGTGTCCGGTTTGGCAAAGAACAGAATGCCAGGCAGGGGAGGGTTCCTAACCTGATCTACGGATATGATAAAATACCGGGAGACTATTTTCACCTTGATATTAATAAAGAAGAAGCTGGCGTTGTCAACCGGATATTTGAAATGTATACGAAAAAGTCTATGGGAGCAAACCGGATAGCCGCCATATTAAATCAGGAAGGAATTATGACAAAACGGGGGTGCGGTTGGAGTCAGAACGCGGTCTGCCGTATCTTGTCCAATGAAATTTATACGGGAAAAATTATAAACGGAAAACAGGAAGTAGAGGATTTTTTGACCGGCAAACGGAAAAACAGGGAAAAAAACCAATGGCTGATCGTGAATAAACCGGAATTAAAGATCATTTCCCAGGCTGCTTTTCTTAAAGCCAGAAAAATACGTGAAAACAGGGTAAAAGCTTTTCCAAAAGACCAAGGCTCTTATAAGAATGTTTTGAGCCGGCTGCTTAAATGCAGGTGTTGCGGATCTGCCTTCCGCAGGCTGGTCAGAACTTATAAAAACACCTACATAACATGGGTCTGTAACGGCCGCAACAGCCAGGGCGTTCAGTTTTGCAGTAATACGACGACCTTGGATGAAAAAAAATTAATGGATTCGATATACGGCTATTTTATTTCTATTTTAAATAACAATCCCGCTGTTTTTCAGAATGCCGTAAAGGAATACGATAGAATATTAAAAAGGAAGGACAGCCAGGAAGGAAAAGAAAAAGAATATACCGTCCGGTTAAGCAAACTTATCAGAAAAAAGCAAAAATATATGGACATGTATGCCAACGATGTTATTACAATGGAAGAGTTAAAGGAAAAAACAAATGTTATCAATCGGGAAATTGAAAAGTATCAAATGGAATTAGAGGAAAGGAAGGAAATAAAAAATAACCCCATCGCCGTATATAATAATCCAGAGCTGTGTAAATATCTGAAAATTCTATTGAGGCATTCCTCCTTTTCCAACGCTATATTAAAAAATCTGATCGAGAGGATCGAAGTAGATATAAATGGAGATGTCGATATATTTTTAGGAATATATACAGGATTAACAGGCAGCCTTGGGGATTAAGAAAAATTATTAATCTTGAAAGCACTATCAGTCTTGAATTAGCTGATAGTGCTTTCCGAATATCAGCAAAAATAATCATAAGTTTAAACTACTCTTTTTTGAGGAGCCAAAGAATGCTTACATTCAAGGCATCTGCAATTGCAACTAATTCAATATCTGTAACCGGGCGTTTAAAGGTTTCTATTTTCGAGATGGAAGTACTCTCCATATAAATTCCACGGACAGCAAGCCTGGCCAATAAATCCAACTGGGTAATTTTGGGGCTTCTTTTATGCCGTGCTTCACGTACTCGGTCGCCTATTAAATTTTTCATCTGCATACATCACATCACTTTTCCTATAATTTGGGTAAATATAGAATAAAATACTAAAATATTACATAATTATGCCAAAATATTCTTATTTATGGATTTTTTTGCTGATATAACTTGATTATAGAGTAAGTTTGATGTTATAATTTGCTTAATGAGCAAGTTATATACAAAAAGGTATATTATTTGAAATATAATTTAGATTTGCAAACTCTTTCTTGTTCGCAAAAATCGTTAACCATTGGGAGGTATCATTAATTAATACGATAGGACGTCCACAAAGCTTAATTCTATTGTTAGAATAACAATTTGTTGGGATAACAATTTTGCCGGGGGTTATAAGGATGTTATATAAAATCAAGGAACTGCTTGATGTAAACATATTGGATAAATTGCTTCATGATTTTTATGAGATTACCAATGTACCAATATCTGTGGTTGACATAAGCGGGGAAGTCATTGTATGTGCCGGATGGAAGTCAACATGCTCCAATATTCAATGTAATTATGAGGAACCTCATAATTTGTGTTTAAAAGAATACTGGAAAAGCAATACAGGCTGTCTGCAATGTGAAAGGGAAATCAGCTGTCTGTGCGGGTTAAAGATGTATAGGATACCAGTATACATAATAGATTCCGTTATTGCCGATATTTTTATATCTGAAACAGCTGCGGCCAAACCGGGCATTTCAAATTATTTAAGCTCATTAATCTGTCTTATTGAAAACAATGCGATTCTGTTAAGTAATATTTTCTCAAAACAATGGAAGAACCAGGAAAATAAAAGTAAATTACTGGATAATTATGCAGAAATGAAAATTTCATATGAACAGCTGATGGCGATAAATCATGATCTTAAGTTTAATATCTGGGAATTGCAGCAAAGAATCGGGGGAGAAAAAATTACGAAAAAAGTAGAGATATCGGCAGGTGATAAAAAATATTTGACGGATACGATCACAGCTTTTGGGCTTTTGGTAGAAAAAAAGGACCCGCATACTGCAAAACATCAGAAAAGGGTGGCCTGTTTAGCGTGCAGAATTGCCGCAAAAATGAAATTGGATAAAGAACGTACGGAAGGCTTATATCTTGCCGCTATGCTCCATGATATCGGCAAGATAGGAATTCCTTCCGCCATTTTATCGAAACCGGATAAATTATCGAATGAAGAATATGAAATAATAAAAACCCATGTCCAGATTGCGTACGATATTTTAAGTAAAATTGATTTTCCCTGGCCGATTGCCGATATTGTATTGCAGCACCATGAAAGGATTAATGGATCGGGTTATCCGTTTGGTCTTACCGGCAAGGATATATTGCTGGAAGCAAAAATTATGTCGGTTGCCGATGTGGTTGAAGCAATAACCGCATATCGGCCTTATAAACCTGCTTTGGATATATCCTATGCTTTAAAGGAAATACAAAAATATTCCGGAATTTATTATGAGCCGCAAGTTGTAGATGCCTGTGTTCAGGTGTGTACGAAGATGAATTGGCATTTGGCTTTCAGTGATACTCTGCCGGAACTATCCTGATGGAATCCCTGAATTGCAGGTTCTTAAGGAAGGTGTATTATGGCCTTAACGTTCTTTTTACTTACCTCTGTACATAAAGACGTTACAGAACGTCTGGGGCAGATTAATCCGTCCCTTGCCAACAGAGCCAGAGTCGTATTGGACCTTAACAAGTCTGAGAGACATATAAGAGGAGGTTTAGCAACGAAAGAAAAATACCTTCATAAATCAAAATACAGCCAGGTATTTTAAATGAAATTTTAAATTATAATATAATGAAAACGTAGCGAGGAATTGCAAGCTTGCTTGCGGATTCCGAGCGCAGTGAAAGATCATGAACACGTCTTTCGTTCATGATATAATGAAAGTGGAATAATTGGAGTAACGAGTTCATGAATATGTTTTTTGTTCATGATATAAAAGGGCCGATAAATAGAGCCAGATATGTAAAATAATATGTCTGGTTCTATAAATATGCAATCATGAAATGTTAAGGGATAGAAGAAGAGGCTGCTGCAAAGTTTATGAATATTACAGCAGCCTTTTTACCTTATAGGAAATTGCTATGCAAACTCTATCATATTTCCGTGAAGGTAAGCCGATGAATTTTAGATTCTTGAATACACCGGAATACCTACATAGTAATTTATTATTATGTAAATAGCAGGAAAACCTTTATTTTTTTAAAAAATATTCAGTAAATTATGAGTATTCAAATTTTAAGTATTATGTTATAATGTTATCAATGATGCTGGCAAATATGTTGTCTATGGTGTTGTGGATGATGCTATTAATAAATATTATCAAGGAAGTTAATGATGATATTATCAGGGATGCTGTCAAGGATGTTATCAATGATATTATCATGGAAAATGAAAATATGTCGGTTTGAAATTTTAAGGTTGATTATTAAAAATTTAACAAATCCAATTGACGTATGGAGCCAAATTTGTTAAAATGCATCTGTAAATTGGCAAAGGAGAAAAAGATGGAAAAGAGGATTGTAATTGTCGGTGCGGGGTATTCCGGTATTCTGACTGCGAAGAAACTAGCGAAAAAATTTAAGAAATTAAAGAAAAATAATGAGGTAAATATTACCATTATTGATAAAAATCCATTTCACACAATGCTTACCGAGCTTCATGAAGTAGCGGCCAGCCGCGTTGATGAGGATAGTATAAAAATAAGTTTAAAAAAAGTATTTGCAGGCAGAAAAGTGGATGTGAAGCTGGATACCGTAACCGGCATAGACTTTAAGAGTAAAAAGGTAATGGGAGCGAATGCATCCTATGAATATGATATTTTGGCGCTGGGCGCAGGTTCCAAGCCGACGTTTTACGGCGTACCGGGAGCGGAGGAATATTCTTTTAAGCTCTGGTCCTATGAAGATGCAGTTATATTAAAAGATCATATTCATAACATCTTCAGAAAAGCAGCATGTGAGCCAAATACGGAGGAGAGAAGAAAGCTGCTGACTTTCTATGTAGTTGGCGCAGGGTTTACCGGGGTGGAGATGATCGGGGAACTGGCGGAATATGTACCAATACTTTGTGAAAAATATGATATAAATAAAAATGATGTTTCCTTATATGATGTGGACGGCTTAAGCAGACCGATTCCCAATTTACCTGAAAAACTGTCGGGCAAGGTTGCAAAACGCCTGGATAAAATGGGTGTCAGGCTTATTATGAATGCTACTGTTTGCAGTGTCGGCAGGGATTATATTGAATTAAAAAAAGACGATAAAATTTTACACAACACGGCGGGAACCGTTATCTGGGCAGCCGGAATCCAGAGCTGTGATATAACCCAGGAAGCCGGTAAAACCCTTGAATTGACCCGCGGCGGACGGATTCAGATAGATTCTTATCTGCGTTCAGGGAAAGATGAGAGTGTGTATATCATAGGCGATAATATGTTTTATATACCGGAAGGAGAAGAATGTCCTGTTCCGCAGATGGTAGAAAATTGTGAACAGTGTGCAGACACGGCAGCCCATAATATAGTGTGCGCCGTTACGGGACAGGGTGCGATGGAGGTTTATAAACCGTCGTTCCATGGGGTTATGGTCAGTATCGGCGGACGTTACGGTGTTGCCCATGTGGGTTTCCCCAATCACATGTTCAGCTTGCCTTCTTTTCTGGCAATGTTTTCAAAACATTTTATTAACATTATTTACTTTATCCAGGTACTTGGCTGGAATAAAATATTCAGTTATATGAAACATGAATTCTTTACCGTAAGAAACTGCAGAAGTTTTGTGGGAGGGCATTTCTCAAACAGGACTCCAAGCTTTTTACTGGTACCTTTAAGATTATGGCTTGGCGCGGTCTGGATATATGAAGGTGCCATGAAGATTGTGGAAGGATGGTTCAAATCGGCTAAACTTACTGATTTTTTTGGCGGAGCCAATGACTGGTATAACAGTATTCTTAACATCGCAACCAGTACACCGGGCGGAGATACACCCTCCGTTAGTACGGCGGCAAATGCGGCAGGTGCGGTTACCTCTGCGGCGGCGGATGCGGTTACCTCTGCTTCGACAGCGGCAGGTGCGGCAGCGGATGCGGTTGGCAAAGTCCTGATACATTTTGACTTTTTAAGAATATTTAAGATTATTTTCGTATGCGGAACTGATCTGGCAAGTTCAACTATTAGTGATTTCGCATTTAAACTGGACATTCCTGCTATGAATTGGTTTATTAACACTTTCATTTTGCCTCATGCGGCGGTACAGACTGCAATGCAGATTTTTATTGTGGTTTCGGAAATTTTAGTTGGCCTTGCACTGCTGGGAGGATTATTTACTGCTCCCGCGGCGGCATTTTCACTTGTACTGAATTTTATGTTTGTAACGACCACAGGATTATATTTAAATACTTTCTGGATGATATTTGCCGGATTAGCAGTATTAATCGGAAGCGGCAGAACTTTTGGACTTGATTATTACGTAATGCCGGGACTAAAAAAACTATGGAAGAGAATACCGTTTGTTAGAAAGTTGTATATTTATAATGATTAGTAACAAAGTAAAAGAGAATGACAATATTGAATTGATAAAATTTGACGAGGCAATTGAGCTGGTGAAAAAGGTTTCTGATAATACTTTAGCCAAATCGCCGCTCCTTATCCGGGAATATACCAAACATTTAATGGCCTCAAAGGGGAAATATATCCGTGCTATGTCTGTAATTATATGCGCGGAAGACAACGAAGGCCTGATTCATCCCAATGCCGTTAAGATTGCCGCGGCAATTGAAATTTTGCATTTGGCTACACTTGTGCATGATGATGTAATTGATAATGCAGATATCCGGAGGGGCGATATTACTCTCCAGAAGAAATATGGTAAAAGAACTGCCGTAATATGCGGAGATTATCTTTTGTGCACCGCGCTTAATCTGGCGGCTTCCATATCCAATAAACAGGATTATCTGGAGCTTGATATGCACGATTATATAGGAAAAGTGTGTCTGGGTGAGCTGAATCAGCATATTAACAATGCTAATTTGAACTTGTCCGTTTATCAGTATTTGAAAATCATCTCAGGAAAAACGGCGGCTCTTTTTCAAGCTTCCTTTTATGCGGGTGCGGTTTTTGGAGGCAGCAGCAAGGAGGAATGCCGGAGGTATAAACAACTGGGATATTATGTCGGCCTGATTTTCCAATTAACGGACGACTGTATGGATTTTGAAAATACGGAGGAAATTGCCCAAAAACCGGTGCAGTCGGATTATGAACAGGGAGTAATTACATTACCCCTTATTCATACGTTAAAGAGTATGGACAGTTTTAGCAGAAAAGCCAGAAGCACAGGCGTTTCAAGAGAGGAAATCAACGAAGCTGTTAAAGCGGCCGGCGGCTTGGTTTTTACTCATATGGTGGTGAAGAAATATTACGATAAGGCTGAAAAGGTCATTCGTGAATTGGAGATACCGGAAAACAAAAAATTGAAGCTGAGGGCGGTGTTAAAGAAAGCCTCCCGCTTAAGCTGATTCTGCGGCTAACGATATCTGTGATTTAGAAAGAGACGCGGAGTTAGATATACCTTACCCTATTATATCGGCAGAAAATTCCCCGTTTATATGCTTGTGATTTACTTTTTTAAGAAGATAGGCATTCCCCATTGCGGTAGGTTATAATAATGAATTATTTAACTATTAAGTTTATTCTTCCGGCTTTATTAACCTTAATAAAGCATGGATTGAAATAAAAAAAGATTTTATTAGGAGGAAAAAATGAAAAAATTATCAGCTTTATTACTTAGCTTTATTCTGGTAATCGCAGTGATTACCGGATGCAGCAAAACAGACGACACGAATGGAAATACATCAGAAGAGCCCACAACTGCGGAAACAACACAGGATCAGACGGCACCGACGGACGCAGCAACAACAGAAGACACTACAGGCACCGGCACGGCAGCTAAAACAGGTCTTGCGGTAATCAATGATATAAGTGAATCCACCTCTGCGACGGCAGATGCGGATGGCGTCAACCAGACAAATTCAGTTGTGGTGGCAGTATTAGTAGGCCAGGACGGTAAAATCTTAGATTGCAAACTTGATATGGCACAGACTGTGATTAATTTTTCAAAGGAGGGTAAATTAACTACACCTGTTGAGACTACATTTAAGTCCAAACAAGAACTTGGAACAGATTATGGTATGCTTTCCTCTTCTAAGATCGGCAAAGAATGGTATGAACAAGCCAATGCATTTGCTGATTACGTAACCGGCAAAACGGTTGATGAAGTAAAAAGTATTGCGGTTAGCGAGGAAGGAACGGCAACCGATGCCGATTTAGCTTCTTCCGTAACAGTACATATCGGTGATTTTATTGCCGCTGTGGAAAAAGCTGTAGCGAATGCTCAGGAAATCGGTGCAACCGATGCTGACAAGCTTGGTCTTGGTATAACAACAGACATGGAAAACTCAGAAGATGCGGCGGCGGATGCAGATGGCGTAGCCCAGGCTTATTCCTACTATGTGGCAACTACTTCGGATGCTTCCGGTAAGATTACAAGCTGTATCATTGATGCTTCCCAAGGCATTGTAAACTTTGATACAACAGGTAATATTACAAATGACATAACGATTGCTCCTCAGACGAAAAATGAGTTGAAAGAAGATTATGGAATGAAGCAGGCATCCGGAATCGGAAAAGAATGGTATGAAGAAGCAAATACATTTGCTCAATATGCTGTTGGCAAGACAGTAGATGAATTAAAAGGTATCTCTGTTAATGAAGAGGGCGCTCCTACTGTTGCCGACTTAACTAGCTCTGTGACAATCAATATCACAAATTTCGTAACATCAATTGAAAAAGCGGTAACAAACTCAGCACAATAATGGGATAATTAACTTGATGTAATTATTTCGTCACTGCGGTTCTGACAAGCCAATTATTACATTGGGGCTGTTGCAAAATATTAAGTATACCTAACTTACTTGCAACAGCCCTGTTTTTCGTTTAACTAAAATCTCGCGGCTTTCCTTATGAGGTGATTAATTTGTGCAGGAAATTAACGGCATGTTTGTTAACAATAGTTTTTATCTTCAATTTAACGGCCTGCGGCACGACGAAACTAAAACGTTTTGATGCAAGCTTCCTGGAATTGTTTGATACGGTAACTACCATAACAGGTTATGCAAAGGACAAAGAAGAGTTTACAGAATATGCCCAGATGATTTATAATAATCTGAAAGAATATCATGAGCTGTATGATATCTATAACGACTATGACGGAATGAATAATATTAAGACCATCAATGACAATGCGGGTGTAAAACCGGTTAAAGTAGATCAGAGAATTATAGATCTGCTTATTTTTGCGAAGAAGGCATATGAATTTACCCATGGAAAAATGAATGTGGCCTTCGGGGCCGTACTCAGTGTCTGGCATGATTACCGTACCAGAGGCGTTGACGATCCGGTAAATGCAGAATTACCGCCTATGGATCTTCTTAAAGAAAAGTCCGGGCATACGGATATTAATAAATTAATCATTAATGAGGAGGATTCCACTGTATATCTGGAAGATCCAGAGATGAGTCTGGATGTTGGTGCGGTAGCCAAAGGATATGCCACGGAAAAGGTAGCTAATATTGCATATGAGGACGGTTTTAAAAGCGGCTCCATAAGTGTCGGAGGGAATGTCCGGACCCTGGATCCGAAAGCAGATAGCAAAGAAGCCTGGAACATAGGTATTCAGAATCCCGATTTGGAAAGCAAAGATAAATATTTATATATATTAAATCTGGAAAATATGTCACTGGTTACCAGCGGCGTTTATGAAAGGTACTATACTGTGGATGGAAAACAGTATCACCACATTATAGATCCGGATACATTAATGCCTTCCGATTATTTTTTATCCGTGTCGATTGTAACGAAAGATTCCGGAATGGCAGATGCCCTTGCTAAAATTATTAACATGCCCTTTGACGAGGGGTTGAAAATAATTGAAAGCCTGCCCGATACCGATGCCCTGTGGGTATTTAAGAACGGAGACGTCAAATATAGCTCTCATTTTGAGTCCTATATAAAAAAATAAATAAACTTAATTTTATATCCAAAAGAATTTGTAAAGCAAAAAATGAAAACACAAGAAAGACGAAAGCGGCGGTATTATTTAGGTCAAATTTACGCCTAATCCTCGGTAATTCAATTGCCGGGTAGTTTACGCAGATGGGAGTTAACGAAAGAAAGGAAGTTAATGGAATGAAGAATTCTATAGCAAAAAAGGCGGCATTTTATGGTATGTTTGTTGCCTTGGCTTTTGTGTTCAGCTATATTGAAGTACTGATTCCCTTTACAGTAGGAATTCCCGGTGTTAAGCTTGGTCTGGCAAATATAGTGGTTCTTACGGCATTATATGCAATGGGTGTGAAAGAGGCGTTCGTAATATCCTGTATCAGAATTGTACTGGTTGGATTTACATTTGGAAATATGTTCAGTATAATATATAGTCTGGCAGGAGGTCTGCTTAGCTGGCTGATTATGTGCATCTGTAAAAAAGTGAAGGCCTTCAGTATCGTAGGAGTAAGTATAGCCGGAGGCATCAGTCATAATATAGGTCAGATCGCGGTGGCGGCCGTAGTCCTTAAGACAAAAAGCATTGGATTTTATCTGCCCGCACTGCTTATATCCGGTACAATAACAGGACTTGTGATAGGATTACTTGGAGTCTGGCTGTTAAAAGTGCAGATGAAAATATTTAACGCATGAAAATATATGGTGGTGATAAATGTGGCGACAATGAAAGAGATTTCCTTAAAGTGCGGCGTGTCAGTTTCAACTGTCAGCAAAGCGTTGAACGGGTATCGGGATATTAGTGAATCGACCAGAAAAATGATTTTAAAAGCAGCCAATGAAGCCGGATATTTTCCGGACGCCAATGCCAGGGTACTAAAGATGAAGAAAACTTACAATATAGGAGTATTATTTTCCACTTTATCCGAACATGGATTGCGGAATGAATATTTTGCCCATATTTTAGCCGCTTTTAAGGAAAAGACGGCCAAACAGGGATATGATATTACTTTTATAGAACATAATATAGGCAATCGGAAAATAACCTATCTGGATCATTGCCGTTACCGGAATTTTGACGGTGTGTTTATTCCATGTGCGGAGTTTACGGATCCCGAGGTACTGGAATTAGTCGACAGCGGTTATCCGGTTGTGACCATAGATCATGCGTTTAATGAAGCGATTTCCGTATTATCCAATAATGCCGACGGAATGAGGCAGCTGACCCAATACATTATTGATCAGGGGCATACAAAAATAGCGTACATTTACGGAAGCAAATCCTTTGTAACCCATAATCGTCTGGCCGGTTTTAATAATGTATTAAAGGAAAACGGTATTTCAATACCGGAGGAATATTTTCTGGAGGGTGTTTACCGCAGCGCGGAATCTGCGGAGGACTTGGCCCAATGTCTGCTTAAATTGCCGGATCCGCCTACCTGTATTGTTGCACCGGATGATTATGCGGCTTTAGGCATTATGAATACCGCCAAAAAATTAGAGCTTAAAATACCGGAGGATATATCCGTGGCAGGGTATGACGGCATTACTGTGGCTTTGGCTCTCAAGCCTAAACTTACCACCGTTAAACAGGACACGGATAGGATTGGCTCCGAGGCTGCCAGGCAGCTCATTAATCTAATGGAAAATCCCATGACTACTTCACTGGATAATATATATCTAAAAGTTCAGTTGGTCAAAGGCGGCTCTGTCAGGAACTTACGTGGGGCCGTATAGAATACTTATATATTATATTTGTTATATAGAACTGTTGAAATACAGGTTTCGCGAAGGCGAAAGTGAACAATATTATATATTAATAGGAACAAAGAGCAAGTTCCTATAATCGGATGCACGGCGGTAAAAAACACCGCCTTTTATCAGAAGATAAAAAAACATCTTCCGATAAGTTGTATCATATATAAATACGTTATTTTAAGAAATAAGTAAGATTTTATTTATTTTTTTTAAATAAATCTTGAAATAATTCTTAAGAAGTATTATAATTGTATAGCATTTAAAAAAAATATTGACGTATGTTTTAGAGTATGTTATATTAGACTAGCGATGGAAGAGGTCTTTTTTTTATGCCTAAAAAAACCTGTGTACCGGATATTTTACAGTGTATTTAATTTATTACTTAATTTGGAATGTAAAATGAAAGTTCACATAATTTAAAATTTAAGCGGAGGTGGAAGTTGTGCGCGTAAAGATCACATTGGCATGTACAGAATGTAAACAGCGTAACTATAACATGATGAAGGATAAAAAAACACATCCAGACAGAATGGAAACAAAAAAATACTGTAGGTTTTGTAAAACACACACATTACACAAAGAAACAAAATAAGTTATCTAATCTTCTATACAAGCAGAGAAATGACATAAAGGTTTTATAAATTCAGGACATTCCTTTAGCAGGGATTGTTTTAAGGGTACTTTATTTCTGTATTGTTAAGAAAGGAAAGTGAAAATATGGGAGATACTGCTAATACCACGGAAAAAGCTACAAAGAAAAGTTGGTCTAAAGGCCTTAGGGCGGAATTTAATAAAATCGTCTGGCCGGACAGCGAATCACTAGCGAAACAGTCAGCAGCAGTCATTGTAATATCCGTAATTTTAGGTGTAATAATTTCTATACTGGATTTAGGTATTAAATACGGTATAGAGGTTCTTATTAAGTAGGATATAGGTGATTATATGTCGAAGGTGAATTGGTACGTTGTTCATACTTACTCAGGATATGAGAATAAGGTTAAAGCCAACATTGAGAAAACAATAGAAAACAGAAAACTTCAAGATCAGATCTTAGAGGTTTCCGTTCCCCTTCAGGATGTAATTGAAGTAAAGAACGGCGTTAAGAAAAAAGTTCAGAAGAAGATGTTCCCTGGATATGTTTTACTTAACATGGAAATGAATGATGATACCTGGTACGTAGTTCGTAATACGAGAGGCGTTACAGGCTTTGTCGGTCCCGGATCCAAACCGGTTCCCTTAACGGATATAGAAATGAAATCCATGGGAATTAAAAAAGACGATATTGTAATAGACTTTGAAATAGGTGATACTGTAGAGGCAACCTCCGGTGTGTGGGAGAATACAACAGGAATCATTAAGCAGATTAACACTCATAAACAAATCGTCACAATCAGTGTTGATATGTTTGGACGTGAAACCCCTGTGGAAATAAGTTTCGAGGATATCAAAAAAATGTAAATGTAATAACATCCGGAGTAAAGATTTTCCGTTTTGGGAAGCAGATCCGGATGGTGGGAGGGCAATCCCGATAAGACCACAATTTTAGGAGGTATGCTATAATGGCAAAGAAAGTTACAGGTTATATTAAATTACAAATACCTGCTGCAAAGGCTACACCGGCTCCACCGGTTGGCCCGGCTTTAGGTCAGCACGGTGTTAACATCGTACAATTTACGAAAGAATTTAACGCTAGAACCGCAGATCAGGAAGGAATGATAATTCCTGTTGTAATTACGGTATATCAGGACAGAAGTTTCAGCTTTATTACAAAGACTCCGCCTGCCGCAGTCCTTTTAAAGAAAGCATGCAATATTAAATCCGGTTCTGCTACACCCAATAAGACTAAGGTTGCTACGATTACAAAAGCAGAAGTAAAGAAAATAGCAGAACTTAAGATACCGGATTTAAATGCGGCAAATATTGAGTCGGCAATCAGTATGATATCCGGTACCGCAAGAAGCATGGGAATTACTGTAGTTGACTAAGAAATTATAAACTGTGGGAGGGTAATGGTTGTACGGCAGCCATCGGCTGTATGACAGCGATGGGTTAGTTGTAGAGCAGTCAATATACATGAGAGGAATCATGTATAACTCCCGATAATACCACTAGGAGGTTAATAGAATGAAAAGAGGAAAAAAATATGCCGAAGCTGCCAAGCTTATCGACAGAGCAAGCTTTTATGATGCAGAAGAGGCGGTTAGTTTAGTTAAAAAATCAGCGGTTGCTAAATTTGATGAGACAATAGAAGCCCATATCAGACTTGGCGTAGACGGACGTCATGCCGACCAGCAGGTGCGCGGGGCGGTTGTTCTACCTCATGGAACAGGTAAAACTGTTAAAGTGCTTGTATTTGCAAAAGGCGATAAGGTTGCCGAAGCAGAAGCGGCAGGAGCGGATCATATCGGCGGTGACGAATTAGTACCTAAGATTCAAAATGAAGGCTGGCTGGATTTCGATGTTGTAGTTGCAACTCCGGATATGATGGGTGTTGTAGGACGTTTGGGACGTGTTCTCGGACCCAAGGGCTTAATGCCTAACCCCAAGGCCGGTACTGTTACCATGGATGTAACAAAAGCTGTTAAGGATATCAAAGCAGGTAAGATCGAGTACAGATTAGACAAAACCAATATTATTCATGTGCCGTTGGGAAAAGCTTCTTTTAGCGAGGAGCAATTAGCGGACAACTTCCATACGCTGATTGGTGCAATCAATAAAGCAAAACCATCTGCTGCAAAAGGACAATATCTTAAGAGTGTCACATTGGTTTCTACAATGGGACCTGGTGTAAAACTAAATACAGCTAAATTAGTCTGATCTTTTTGCAAAGAAAATTTGATTTGTGGTTGACACTATAATAGATTGATGTTATACTTTTGAATGCAATAGCTGCCGAAGACAGTAGGTGCCGTAAGGCATAAGTCGAATACGCCTACCGAGGGATAAGAATTTTTTGATGACTTATATCAACCCCTTACTGTTCTTCAGTAAGGGGTTTTATTCTGCAAGCAGATGGTTCGAAGGCAATTATGTAAAATCGAAAAGGAGGTGTACTAAAATGGCAAAAGTAGAAATCAAACAACCTATCGTTGATGAAATTAAAGGTTATGTAAACAGTGCTAAAGCAATTGTAGCTGTAGACTACCGGGGGCTTACTGTGGAAGAGGATACGAAGCTTCGTAAGCAGTTAAGAGAAGCAGGTGTTGTATATAAAGTTTATAAAAACACATTGTTAAAGCGTGCATTTGAAGGAACGGTATATGAAGCTTTATACAAGCATTTAGAAGGACCGACGGCCGTAGCATTTGGAGTTGATGATACAACTGCTCCTGCAAGAATTATCAATGATGTGATGAAAGATTCTCCCAAGCTGGAATTTAAAGCCGGTGTTGTTGAAGGAATCTACTATGATGAAAAAGGTCTTCAGATTATTGCAACAATTCCATCAAGAGAAGTGCTTATTTCCCAATTACTTGGAAGTCTGCAATCTCCTATTACCAACTTTGCCCGTGTTCTTAAGCAGATTGCTGAAAAACAAGAGGGAGTGGCATAGTAAATATTATAAGGTTGGATTTAACCAAAAATAAAAATATAAGTAAAACAAATAAAAACGGAGGTTTGAATAATGACAACTCAGGAAATTATTGAAGCTATTAAGGGCTTAACAGTATTAGAATTAAATGAATTAGTAAAAGCATGTGAAGAAGAATTTGGCGTATCTGCGGCAGCAGGTCTAGTAGTAGCAGGACCTGCGGCAGGTGCAGCAGTTGAAGAAGAAAAAACGGAATTTGATGTGGAATTAACAGAAGTTGGCGCCAACAAGGTTAAGGTTATCAAAGCGGTTCGTGAAATTACCGGTCTGGGCTTAAAAGAAGCGAAGGATCTTGTTGACGGAGCGCCTAAAACTATTAAAGAAGGTGCTTCTAAAGAGGAATCGGCAGATATCAAAACTAAACTTGAAGCAGAAGGCGCTAAAGTTACAATTAAATAATGCCGATTGCAGAAGAGTCTGTCCCGCAAATATACAGGGACGGACTTTTTTCTTTGCTTATTCTTTATTTTAAAACCTCAATTGCCAGTTTGGCAGGGGTTCCCCGTATAGAGTATATATTTTTGGGTATACAATTAAATTAAGGGATAGTTTGCTTAAAGTTAGACAGAAATAAAAAAAGTCACAGAAATATGTTGACATCTTGAAAACCTTATGATAATATGAAAGATGCACTATTGTGCTGTAGTATGCCTATAAAGTCTATTATAGCACATATATGCGAAAATGAAAAGTATTTTTACAAAATTATTCTAAATATTTCTGAATATAGTCAAAGCGGATATTCCAGGTCTGCTGTGCTACTTGCTCAACCATACCAGCTTTGCTGGTATAAGGTTAAATTAAAAATCTAGAAGCGAAAATAACGGATATCAAACAATGACCTTTGCCTGGGCAGATATCCTGGCATATACCCAGGCAAACGTTTTATGTTAAATAAAATATCAAGGGGTGAAAACGTCAATGGATAAAAACAGGATACGTCCAATCAAAGTTGGTAACAGCTTAAGAATGAGCTACTCGAGGCAGAAAGAAGTATTGGAAATGCCAAATCTTATTGAAGTTCAGAAAAACTCATATCAGTGGTTTTTAGATGAAGGACTAAAGGAGGTATTCGAAGATATTTCTCCAATCGAAGATTACAGCGGCCACTTAAGCTTGGAGTTCGTAGATTTTGTACTGTGTGAAGATGATGTGAAATATTCAATTGAAGAATGCAAGGAAAGAGATGCGACCTATGCAGCTCCACTAAAGGTTAAGGTCAGACTTCATAACAAAGAGAATGATGAAATCAATGAACACGATATTTTTATGGGCGATTTACCATTAATGACGGAGACCGGAACCTTCGTTATTAACGGTGCCGAAAGAGTTATTGTCAGTCAGTTAGTACGTTCCCCCGGTATCTACTTTGCAATCGGACATGATAAAATCGGTAAAAAACTGTATTCCTCAACGGTAATTCCCAACAGAGGTGCGTGGCTGGAGTATGAAACAGATTCCAATGATGTTTTCTATGTGCGTGTTGACCGTAACAGAAAAGTACCTATTACTGTTCTGATTCGTGCATTGGGGGTTGGAAGCAATGCCCAGATACAGGAATTATTTGGTGAAGAGCCTAAAATTGCAGCCAGTATAACCAAGGATCCGTCTGACAGCTATCAGGAGGGTTTACTTGAATTGTATAAAAAATTACGTCCAGGTGAGCCGCTTTCCGTAGAAAGTGCGGAATCTCTGATAAACAGTATGTTTTTTGATCCAAGAAGATATGATCTTGCCAAGGTGGGAAGATTTAAATTTAATAAAAAGCTGGCATTAAGGAATCGTGTGGTTGGTTTTACACTAACCGAAGATGTAATTAATAAAGAAACCGGGGAAATTATTGCAAAAACCGGCACCGTAATTACGGAACAAATCGCAAATGAAATTCAGAATGCAGCAGTCCGCTCCATTGTGGTACAAGCGGAAGAACGCAACGTCAAGATTCTTTCCAATTTAATGGTTGACTTGGCTTACTACGTTGATGTCGATAAAAAGGAAATGGGTGTTACTGAAGAAGTTTATTATCCGGTATTGAAGGGTATTTTAGATGAATTTAAAAATATAGAAGATATTAAGACAGCGATCAAAAAGAGTATCAGTGAATTAATACCAAAGCACATTACAAAAGAAGATATAATTGCATCCATCAATTACAATATTCATTTGGAATATGGGATTGGGAATGCAGATGATATAGACCATTTAGGAAACAGAAGAATCAGGGCGGTGGGCGAGTTATTGCAGAACCAGTATAGGATCGGTCTTTCCAGGATGGAACGTGTGGTTAGGGAAAGAATGACCACACAGGATCTGGAAGGTGTCAGCCCTCAGTCCTTGATTAATATTAAACCTGTAACTGCAGCCGTTAAGGAGTTCTTCGGGAGCTCCCAGCTGTCGCAGTTTATGGACCAGCATAATCCGTTAGGTGAATTAACTCATAAAAGACGTTTATCCGCTTTAGGACCGGGCGGTTTATCCAGAGACCGTGCAGGTTTTGAGGTCCGGGACGTTCACTATACTCATTACGGCAGAATGTGTCCCATTGAGACACCGGAAGGTCCCAACATCGGCCTTATCAATTCCCTGGCATCCTATGCGATTATTAATGAATATGGTTTTATTGAAGCACCTTACCGTAAAGTGGATAAATCGGATTCTAAGAATCCCAGGGTTACGGATGAAGTGGTTTATCTTGCTGCGGATGAAGAGGATAGATATGTAATCGCCCAGGCAAATGAACCGTTGGATGAAAATGGCTATTTCATCGAAACAAATGTATCCGGACGTTATAAAGAAGAATTTTCTGTATTTCAAAAGTATAAGATTGATTTGATGGACGTATCACCTAAGATGGTATTCTCCGTGGCTACAGCTATGATTCCGTTCCTTGAAAATGACGATGCTAACCGTGCGTTAATGGGTTCTAACATGCAGCGGCAGGCCGTTCCCTTGTTAATAACCGAATCTCCTGTGGTTGGCACCGGCATTGAGAGGAAGGCTGCCGTAGACTCCGGTGTTTGCATTATTTCCAAAAAAGCAGGTTTGGTGGAAAGAGCCACTTCCAGGGAAATAAATGTCAAGAATGATGACGGAACAAAATCTTCTCATAAATTATTAAAATTTGCAAGAAGTAACCAGGGTACGTGTATTAACCAACGTCCTATCGTTACCAAAGGAGATAGGGTGGAGCCTGATCAGGTAATAGCGGACGGACCGTCTACTTACCAGGGTGAACTGGCACTTGGCAAGAATCCTTTAATCGGATTTATGACCTGGGAAGGCTACAATTACGAGGATGCCGTATTAATAAGTGAAAGATTAGTTCAGGAAGATGTTTACACCTCTGTTCATATTGAAGAATACGAAGCGGAATCCAGAGATACGAAACTGGGGCCGGAAGAGATTACAAGAGATGTTCCCGGCGTTGGTGACGATGCCCTTAAGGATCTGGACGAAAGGGGCATCATCAGAATCGGTGCGGAAGTCCGTGCGGGAGATATTCTGGTGGGGAAGGTTACACCGAAGGGAGAAACCGAGCTGACTGCAGAAGAAAGGCTGCTTCGTGCTATTTTCGGTGAAAAAGCAAGAGAGGTAAGAGATACTTCTTTGAGAGTTCCTCATGGGGAGTATGGAATCATTGTTGACGCCAAAGTATTTACCAGAGAAAATGGGGATGAATTATCTCCGGGCGTAAATGAAACCGTACGTGTATATATAGCCCAGAAAAGAAAAATTCAGGTTGGTGATAAGATGGCGGGACGTCATGGCAATAAGGGTGTTGTTTCCCGTGTATTGCCGGCGGAGGATATGCCGTTTTTACCCAACGGAAGACCATTAGATATTGTATTGAATCCATTGGGCGTACCTTCCCGTATGAATATTGGACAGGTGCTTGAAATACATTTAGGTCTTGCGGCAAAAGTACTTGGTCTGAAGGCTGCCACTCCTGTATTTGACGGTGCCAACGAGTATGATATTATGGATACTTTGGAACTGGCCGATGATTATGTCAATATGGCTTGGAAAGACTTTGATGCAAAATATAAAAATATATTGGACCTGGAATTAATGGATTATTTAAACAATAATAAAGCATACAGAGAGGAATGGAAGGGTGTTCCCATCAACCGTGACGGGAAGGTAAGGCTCCGCGACGGACGTACCGGAGAATACTTTGATGGATCTGTAACCGTAGGTTTTATGCACTACTTAAAGCTTCACCATTTGGTAGATGATAAGATCCACGCACGTTCTACCGGTCCTTATTCCTTAGTAACCCAGCAACCCCTGGGCGGTAAAGCACAGTTTGGCGGCCAGAGGTTTGGCGAAATGGAAGTTTGGGCATTGGAAGCATATGGCGCCGCTTATACGCTGCAGGAGATATTAACTGTGAAATCCGATGATGTTACCGGACGTGTGAAAACCTATGAAGCGATTATTAAAGGTGAAAACATTTCTGAACCGGGTATTCCCGAGTCCTTTAAGGTACTCCTTAAGGAATTGCAGTCATTGGCACTTGATGTTATTGTTCTGGATGAAAATGGTCAGGAAGTTAAGATGACTGAGAATATAGATTACGGCGATGGAGATTTAACGCCATTGATTGAGGGTGACAATAATTTCAGATATGATGAAGATTACGGTGAAGCCGGATATCGTGAAACCTCTGCTGAAGAAGAGAGTTTTTTTGATTCCTTTGATGAGGATGCGGTTGACCTTAGTGACGTGGACAATGACCCGGAAGATTAATTCATTATCAGACATTCCTAAAAAGGTCAGTCTGATGTAAAAAATTGCAAACTTTTATTGTAGTTTGCAATGGGTGTAAAATAGAGTACTCTCGGAAACTCTTTGTATGCAGATTTGTGCCGCAAAGATGCGTACAGGGGAGTTTCCGAGAGTGCTCAAATATGAAAAGGAGTGCCAGATGATGCCAGAAGCAGTAAATAATGAAAGTGCTCAGGAAATTACCTATGACGCAATTAAAATTGGCTTAGCTTCTCCTGAGAAAATCAGAGAATGGTCAAGGGGTGAAGTAAAAAAGCCCGAGACGATAAATTACAGAACCTTAAAACCCGAAAAAGACGGTTTATTTTGTGAAAAGATATTCGGACCCAGCAAAGACTGGGAGTGCCATTGCGGTAAGTACAAAAAAATCAGGTATAAGGGTGTGGTATGCGACCGGTGCGGTGTGGAAGTTACAAAAGCAAGTGTCCGCAGAGAGCGGATGGGCCATATTGAACTTGCGGCTCCTGTGTCCCATATCTGGTATTTTAAAGGAATTCCAAGCAGAATGGGCCTTATTTTGGACTTATCGCCAAGAACTTTGGAAAAAGTTCTTTATTTTGCCGCTTATATTGTATTGGATAAAGGAAACACGGATTTACAGTATAAACAGGTTTTAAATGAAAAGGAATACAGGGAGGCCTATGAAAAGTACGGCAATAAATTCAGAATGGGAATGGGTGCGGAAGCAATCCAGGAGCTTTTGATTGCCATTAACTTAGAGGCGGAATCTGCGGAACTGAAAAAGGGTTTAAAAGATTCAACCGGACAAAAGAGGGCAAGAATTATCAAAAGACTTGAGGTGGTGGAAGCTTTCAGAGAATCCGGCAACAGGCCGGAATGGATGATTTTATCTGTAATTCCTGTTATTCCTCCGGATTTAAGGCCAATGGTACAATTGGACGGCGGACGTTTTGCAACCTCAGATATGAATGACTTATACAGAAGAATCATTAACCGTAATAACCGTTTAAAGAGACTTCTTGAATTAGGAGCGCCGGATATTATTGTACGCAATGAAAAGAGAATGCTGCAGGAAGCGGTGGATGCCCTTATTGATAACGGCAGAAGAGGGAGACCGGTTACCGGACCGGGAAACCGTGCGTTAAAGTCTTTATCCGATATGTTAAAGGGAAAACAGGGGCGTTTCCGCCAGAATTTACTTGGTAAACGTGTTGACTATTCAGGGCGTTCCGTTATCGTTGTGGGGCCGGAATTAAAGATTTATCAGTGCGGTCTCCCCAAAGAAATGGCAATTGAATTATTTAAACCCTTTGTTATGAAGGAATTAGTTGCCAGAGGAACCGCCCATAATATAAAATCTGCTAAAAAAATGGTGGAAAGACTTCAGCCGGAAGTCTGGGATGTGTTGGAAGAAGTGATCAGAGAACACCCGGTTATGCTAAACCGTGCTCCAACTCTTCACAGACTTGGTATTCAGGCTTTTGAACCGGTATTGGTGGAAGGCAAGGCGATTAAACTCCACCCGTTGGTATGTACCGCATTTAATGCCGACTTTGACGGTGACCAGATGGCTGTCCATTTGCCGTTATCGGTGGAGGCTCAGGCAGAATGCCGATTTTTACTGTTATCTCCCAATAATTTATTAAAACCCTCCGATGGTGCGCCTGTTGCCGTTCCTTCTCAGGATATGGTGCTTGGTATTTATTACCTGACTTTACAAAAGCCTGGTGATAAGGGTGAAGGTCATTGCTTTAAAAGCGTAAATGAAGCAATTCTTGCTTATGAGAATGGAGCAATTACTTTGCATGCCATGATTAAGGTGAGAAGGTCAGGTGTTAACAGTGAAGGTCTATTGGAGACAAAGATGATAGAATCTACCTTAGGGCGCTTGCTCTTTAATGAGATCATCAGCCAGGATTTGGGTTTTATTGACCGTTCAAAACCGGAAAACTTTTTATTACCGGAAATTGACTTCCACGTTGGTAAGAAGCAGTTAAAGAAAATTCTGGAGAAGTGCATCAATATCCACGGCGCTACAAAGACTGCCGAAACCTTAGATTCAATTAAGGCGCTGGGATATAAATATTCCACCAGAGCCGCCATGACAGTATCCATTTCCGATATGACAGTGCCTCCGGAGAAAAAAACTATTATTGCGGATGCAGAAGCGAGAGTGGAGGAAATCTCCAAGAATTTCCGCCGCGGTCTTATGACGGAAGACGAAAGGTATAAAGCGGTTATTGAAACCTGGAAGGTTGCCGATGATGATATAACGGAAGCGCTTCTTAGCGGGCTTGATAAATATAATAATATTTTTATGATGGCTGACTCCGGTGCCCGTGGTTCCGATAAGCAGATTAAACAGCTTGCCGGTATGCGTGGACTTATGGCGGATACATCCGGCCGTACCATTGAGCTGCCGATTATATCAAACTTCCGTGAAGGTCTGGACGTATTGGAATACTTCATTTCCGCCCACGGTGCAAGAAAGGGGCTCTCCGATACCGCTCTTCGTACCGCCGACTCCGGATATCTGACCCGCCGTCTGGTAGACGTATCCCAGGATTTAATTATCCGTGAAGTAGACTGCTGTGAAGGAAAAGAAATTCCGGGTATGTGGATTAAAGCCTTTACCGACGGCAATGAAGTAATTGAAAGTTTGGAAGAGCGTATTACAGGAAGATATTCCTGTGAAACCATTGTGGATGATAATGGTGAAGTGATTGTCAAGGCAAACCACATGATCACACCAAGAAGAGCGGCAAGAATTGTTGCCATCAAGAAAGTACAGGAAGCAGGCTTTAATGCTAAAGTTAAAATTCGTACCGTTCTTACCTGCAAGTCACATATTGGTGTATGCGCCAAATGCTATGGCGCCAACCTGGCTACCGGTGAAGCAGTTCAGGTCGGTGAAGCAGTAGGTATCATTGCCGCCCAGTCTATCGGCGAACCCGGTACACAGCTTACCATGCGTACTTTCCATACCGGCGGTGTTGCGGGTGATGATATCACACAAGGCCTTCCCCGTGTGGAAGAGCTTTTTGAAGCAAGAAAGCCTAAGGGCCTTGCAATTATTGCTGAATTCGGCGGCGTTGTAACTATTAAGGACACAAAGAAAAAACGGGAAATAATCGTAACCAATGAGGAAACCGGTGAATCCAAAGCGTATTTAATTCCTTATGGTTCCAGAATCAAAGTTTCAGACGGAGATATCCTGGAAGCCGGGGATGAGTTAACGGAAGGCAGCGTAAATCCTCATGATATCCTTAAGATTAAGGGTGTCCGCGCCGTACAGGATTATATGATCCAGGAGGTTCAGCGTGTATACCGTCTGCAGGGCGTTGAAATCAACGATAAGCATATTGAGGTTATCATTCGTCAGATGCTTAAGAAGATCCGTATTGAAAACAGCGGTGAATCGGATTTATTACCCGGTAAATTGGTGGATACTTTAGAATTTGACGATATTAATGAAAAATTGAAAGCAGAGGAATTACCGCTTGCAGAAGGCAAGCAGGTAATGCTTGGTATTACCAAGGCGTCCTTAGCGACCAATTCCTTCCTGTCTGCCGCATCCTTCCAGGAGACTACAAAAGTCCTAACTGAAGCGGCTATTAACGGAAAGGTGGATCCCCTTATCGGTTTGAAGGAAAATGTTATCATCGGTAAGTTGATTCCTGCCGGCACCGGTATGAAAAGATACCGTTCCGTAAAATTAGACAGTGACATGGACGAGGAATTATTAATCTCCGAAGATTTTGAAGATGATGATTATTCAAATTTTCATTATTCGGAATCCGCCATGGATGATATTGACGGTATCGAAGTCGATGAGTTTGACGATGAGGAAGAATTAAATGAGGATGAGTTAAATGAGGAAGAATTAAATGACGAAGAGTTAGGTGACGATGACTTTTTAACGGAAGATTATGCCGAAGACAACAAATGATCCGGAATAATTTATAGAGATAGATAAAAGGCCTGTCCTGAAATGAAAGGTTTTTAAAACTTTTGTTTCAGACAGGCTTTTTGTGCAGATACCAGTGCTTTCTGTCAATTTGTATTGTGCCTGCCCACCGCTTACGCTTTGCTAAGAAGCGGGGGATTTATTTGCAAGGTAAAAAAATGGGAAAACCCAATTTTTTAATTATTTTAATATATTATATTATTTTATAATTGTTGACATATATATTGTGCTGATATATAATGTTAAACACAATATGTTGTGTTTTGACCTGTATTAAATGAACATAATAAGATATATTCCACGTTATGGCGGCTTTCCTATCAGACCGCAAGTACAGGAGTAATTTACAGCGGATATCAACATAATAGAATAGGAATATAGATTCGGATTGAATTGGAGGTATAAGCATGACAGGTATATTATCGGAACATTTTTTGAATCAATATAAAAATCAAAGTACTCCATTAAGTCCATTAGGGGAGTTTGTATACTTAAGGACTTATTCCCGATATATAGAGGATAAAAAAAGAAGGGAGAACTGGTTTGAAACCGTACTTCGGACGACAGAATACAATATCCGGTTAGGTTGGGATTATAAAAAGAAACAGGGCATCGCAGTAAAGCCGGAGGAAGAGGTAAAAGAGGCGGAACTTTTATTTGATAACCTTTATAATTTAAGAACATTTACCTCCGGAAGAACCTTATATATGGGCGGAACCGAAATTGTAAGGGAATATCCTTTATCAAATTATAATTGCTGCTTTACTATGATCGAAAAATTTCATGACTTTGCGGATGTGTTTTATCTTCTTATGTTAGGCTGCGGGGTAGGTGTCCGGATTGACCGCAGACTAATCCGCCGGATGCCTAAGGTCAGAAAAATTCAGCTGGAGGGGATATACGACGGGAACATACGTAAGCGCACTCCTAAGGAATTAATGGAAGATACGGTTTTAACCGTGGAAGAGAAGAATAAAACGGCGCGGATTAAAGTAGGGGACAGCAAAGAGGGCTGGTGTGGCGCCCTTAAGACGTATTTTGAATTAATTTCGGACGGGGAATATGCAGATATTGAGAAAATCATAATTGATTACAGCTATGTAAGGGCGGAGGGAGAAAGGCTTCACAGGTTTGGGGGAAGGGCTTCCGGCCATAAATCCTTAAAAAGAATGTTTGAAAAGATCAATAGGGTAATAAATCATAATGAAAGCGGAAAACTCCAGTCCATAGATATTCTGGATATGGCCACCATAATCAGCGAGAATGTGGTATCCGGCGGCGTGAGGCGCAGTGCTATGATGGTAATCTGTGATGAAGAGGAGGAAGAAGTAATTAATGCCAAGAAAGATATCTACAAAATTATAGACGGAAATTGGGTGGAAGACCAGGAAATATCCCACCGGAAAATGAGTAATAACTCTATCCTCTATACAGCCAGACCCTCCCTGGAACGGATTAAGGAAATACTTCACTCTATCCGTATAAACGGAGAACCGGGATTTATCAATGGAGCGGAAGCCCTGCGCAGGAAAGGTACTTTTGAAGGCTTAAATCCTTGCGGGGAAATCCTATTAAGGTCAAAACAATGCTGTAATTTAACCACCAATAACCTTCTTTCCTTTGTAAATGAAAGAAACGAGCTGGATACCGCAAAACTGGAGGAAGTCCTTAAGCTTTCCGTAAGGGTTGCCATACGGATGACATTAGTTGACGTGGAACTGCCGGATTGGAATCAGGTAATGAAGGAGGACAGGATTGTGGGGGTATCCTTAACCGGCATTATGGATATGGTTAATAAAACGAATATGAGTTATGGGGAACTTAGTGTTCTTTTCAAGCATTTAAGGGAAACTGTCCATGAAGAAGGAAAACGGTATTGCAAGGAACTGGAAATTACACCACCAACTCTTATGACCACCATAAAACCGGAGGGGACTTTATCAACCCTGCCGTGTGTCAGCAGCGGCATCCATTATGCCCATTCCAATTATTATATCAGAAGAATCCGGATTGCCGCTTCGGATCCCCTGTATAAAATGATAGAAAAACAAGGATGTTATCCTATTTATAATGAAGTGGGTCAGACGGATGAAAACTGTACCATTAAGGTTATCGAGTTTCCCGTTAAAGCGCCGGAGGGGAAAACAAAATATGATGTAGGCGCAATAGAACAGCTTGAGTTATATAAATTATCCATGATAAACTGGACGGATCATAATACCTCCATTACTGTACACGTAAAAGAAAACGAGTGGGATGATGTTGCAGAGTGGCTGTATCGGAATTTTGATTATGGGGTAGGTGTTACTTTTCTGCCTCTATATGAAGAAACCTATCCCCTGCTTCCCTTTGAACGTACCACGAAAGAAAATTATGAAAAACGGGTAAGAAGCATAAAACCCATTGACTATAATTTGCTGGCACAATTTGACGTGGATGAAACCCAGGATCTTATTGACGAGGATTGTTATAATGGTCTTTGTCCCATAAGATAAATAAATTTACAGATATTTAACTTTAGCGGTTACATTATTTAATTACAGTAAACGCCGTAAATATTTACAGACTACTCCTTTATGATTGAAATGATTTCCAAACAGTATCTAATTTTAGCCCTTTCTGCCTGCGGATTCTGTTTTTTAAGAGCCTGTGATAGTGATTTTGATACCAAGGGACTCTAACTTAGTTTTTGAAGGTTCGTCCATCGTATCAATAATGATTTGATTTATTTCGGACATTTCACATAAATGGCAAAATACCTGTTTTCCGAATTTGCTGTAGTCTGTAACCAGAATCACTTCCTCACTGGAACGGATCATTTCACGTTTTACTGATACTTCCTCAATTGTTCGATTGGTAATGCCATAGTCAATGGTAAAGGCATCACAACCAAGAAAAGTCTTGTTAGCCCGAAAACCTTTAAAAAAGTTAACGGTATTTTCGCCGACTAATGTAAAGACGCCGTTGTTAAGAATACCTCCTGCAACCAGGAGGTGAGAGCGGCCTTTTTCGGCAATATTCATAGCTACTCTTAAATCATTAGTTAGCACGGTAACATCCTCCTGGGTTATATGATTGGCGACTTCGTAAGTAGTAGAGCCTGTGTCGATGATTACAATATCGTGATCTTTGATTAAGGAAGCAGCGGTAACACCGATTTTTTCCTTTGCGCTGCTGTGAAGGTCGACCTTTTGGGCATAGGGTATTTCATGACTCATAGCACTGCCGATAGACATTGCACCGCCATGGGTTTTAAGAATCAGTTTTTTTTCAGCCAGCATGATTAGATCCCGGCGTATTGTGACTTTGGATACATTAAAAGCTTCACTGAGATCTTCGATACTGGCTTTTTTGTTTTTGTCAATATACTCAATTAACAGCTGCTGACGTTCGATTTGAAACATATTTTATCAGTCCTTTCTGTACAAATATGGTTATCTATGTATAAATGCAGTCATATGTGATTATATTAGCACATTAATAAAAATGTTTCAATCATAGCAGTAAAAAGATCACTTAATGATTGTTACAGTTCAGCCGTACGGCTGAACTGTAACAAATGATGCACAGAAATTATGCATTCTGCATAATTTCGCGCACATATGTCTCGGGTTTTCTGTGACTTCCGCTTCACTCCACTCACAAAAAACACCTCGCGGTACCATAGACTGAACTGTAACTAATGATCATATAGAAGCATAAAAATTGGTAGAATTAGGACATTAGTATTCTAAGCATCCAATAAAAATCATAAAAATAATAAAAAGAGCATAAAAAATCATAAATAATCTTGACTTTTCACTTTAAGGTGGTTATAATATGCTTATAAGTTGATTTTGGAAACAACAAATGCAAATAGATGCAATTTCAAGGGTGAAATAAATATACTTGAATTGCATCTTTTTTTGTAATTTATTATGGGGCTTCTGAAACCGGCGTTTACGATAAAATACAGTAAAACTGTGTATCGTACCTCTTTCGCGAAAGAAGAGCAGTAAAGGTAAGTTGATTAAATTGTTTGCATTTTATAAGCTGTCAAAAAGAGCGCTCAAAAATTGAAAGGAGATATTTATGAAAAGGAAGGTATTATCAGTATTATTAATTGGCATTATGGTAATTATGTCATTTACTGCGTGTGAAGGCAGCAGAACGTCTGAAACGGAAGAAGCTGCTTCCCAGCCTGCAACAAATGCAGCGTCTGAAACCGTATCTGAATCTGCATCAGAATCAACTGCATCTGAAGAATTTTCAACCGGCTCAGAACAGGCTGAAGCTTATAGTGCCTATGTAGAGACACTAAAAGATAAATACGAAGGGCAAACTTTAAATGTGGTTTCTGTTTCGGATCCATGGGTTGAATCTATGATGGAAGTTGCTGCCGAATTTGAAGATTTAACAGGTGCAGCCGTTAATTTTTCTACTTTAGGATATGATGCAGCTTATTCTAAAGAAACATTAATCGGAAGCCAGTCTTCCGATGAAGCGGATTTGTTTGTTTATGATATTCCCTGGATTGGTGCTCTGGGGGATTATCTGTTACCTATAGACGATTTCATCAATGAAAATGCAACGATGATAGATTATGACGATTTCTTCTCGGTAGCGCGGGAAGCATCTGCATGGAATGATCAAGTACTGGGAGTTCCTTTTGCGCCTTATTATATTATGTTGACTTACAATACAAAGATGCTGGAAGAAGCAGGTGTTGAAGTACCTACTAATTTTGATGAATTAACATCAGCGGCAGCAGCGCTAAAAACCGATTCTGTTGCGGGTATTGCACTTAATAATCAATCAGGTACCTGTGTAGGGCAAGCTTATTTTGAATATATTTACAATATGGGGGGAAAGCCTTTTGAAAGCGTTTATCCTGGTTCTGCGGATTATTATGCCGATATGACACCGCTGATTAATTCGAAAGAGTCTTTGGAAGTCGTGACATTATTTAAAGATATGCTTCAGTATGAAGGAGACGGTGCACTTAACATGGCATGGAATGAACGTTTTTCATCCTTTGCGTCCGGGAAGGCGGCCATTATGAGCCCATGGATTACGGATATTATGCCGTTAGACGATCCTGAGCAATCTTTGGTTGCAGATTCCTATGCAACTGCGCCGACTGTTATGGCAGAAGGTGTAGAACAACATACACCAATCGGCGGATATTCCCTTGGAGTGAGTAAGTTTTCAAAGAACCAAGACCTTGCAAAAGATTTTCTGGCCTGGTTTACCACACCGCAGACATCTTATAAGTTTGCAACAACAGGTGGTCTTCCTGCCAGATATTCCTTGATTAATAACGAAGAGTTATTGGCTGAATATCCTTACTATACGACTATGCAGCAAATTGTTGATACGGCTTTTGTGGCATTTAGACCTCAAATACCTGAATCATTTGAAATTATGGATACAGTCGGCTCTTATATAGGACAATACTTGGACGGCTCTATGGAATTGGAAGATGCAATGAATACTGCTAACAGTGAAGTTGCGGAGATATTAAAAGCGGCAGGTTACAACGTAAAAGAATAGTTTCTTCTGCTGAGAAAGTAAAACAGGACATAAGGTCTGGTGAAGGAGGTAATGTAATGGCTATGCACGCAGCAAAATCATTAAGAGGTACAAATAATTTTACTAGAATTACGATGCTTACGCCGCTGATGGCATTTTTGGCTATCATATCTGTTTTTCCGGGTATTTATCTTTTATGGATAAGTTTTACGGATTTACAGGTCAATAATATGGCAGAAGGAAAATTCGTGGGTATAAGCAACTACATACAAATATTTACGGGAGAATCCCTATTTCCAGGTGCATTAGCTAAGACAATGATTTTCTGCGTGGCAGCATTACCGATTCAGTTTATCCTTGGTTATATCATTGCAAAGATTTTTATGAGTGCGACATTACTTAAAGTAAAAGGTATAGGAGTTTTACGTACCATATACTTATTTCCATTGATGATAACCCCCTTATCGGTGGGTTTGTTCTGGAACTATCTTTTAAACCCTGGGGTTGGCGCCATAAATTTCATATTCCATTCACTGCATCTGCCGCTGCAAGAATGGCTTTCCGATTCCGCTACTGCGTTTCCTTGTATAGTAGGCATCTATTTATGGCAATGGACTCCATATACGGCTATGCTGATTTTGGCAGGTCTCTTATCCATCGGACCTGAAATATATGAAAGTGCGGATGTTGACGGAGCCGGATTATGGAGGAAGGTCATCAGTATTGATTTGCCACTTATTAAAAAGGTAATAGGAATTGCGGCAATTTTATCTTTGGTTCAGATTATCCAAACTTTTGAACTGGTCCTGGCAACAACGAACGGCGGACCGGGAACAAGTACCATGGTAAGCGGATATGCTATTTACCGGGAGGCTTTTAAATATTTTTCAAATGGTAAGGCAGCTGCAATGTCCATCGTGATTGTGCTTATTAGTACAGTCATAAGTCAATTATTTGCAAAAATCATGCTAAAGGAGGAGGAGTAAGATGAATAGAACACGTAAAAAAGGTGTGCTGTTGATTGCCTGCTCTTTAATTAGTATGGTGAGTATCCTTCCGATTATATGGGCAATCATTACTTCATTTAAAACTTATATTGAGACACAGGTCTTTCCGCCCGATATTTTTGCAAAGAACCCTAATTTCAACAATTACATCAAGCTTTTTACAGGCCATACTTCTGTTTTAAGACCTTTGATGAACTCTTTATTTGTTTCCGTGATGACCACAATTATTGTGCTCATATTAGCTATTCCTGCAGGATATAGCTTGGCCCGGTTTAAAACAAAAAGCAGTCAGAAAATTCAAATGTGGATTATTGGCCTTAGGATGATGCCCCTTATTTCGGTGCTGCTCCCATATTACATACTTTTTAGTAAAATAGGACTTACAAATAATCGCTGGGGGTTAATCATACTTTATGTCATGAGCAATGTTACTTTTGCAGTTTGGCTGTTGACTGTCTTTTTCGAGGGATTGCCGGTTGAAGTGGAAGAAGCTGCACGGGTAGATGGTTTAAGTCATTTTGGTGTATTGAGAAAAATGGTTGTGCCATTAGCAGCAAACAGTATTTTAATCATAGCTGCATTTGTATTTATTTTTAGCTGGAATGAATTGATTTTTGCCATGAATTTAACAGGAACCCAAACTCAGACATTGCCGGTCATTTTATCCACATATGCAAGCGATGTATCGGTACAGTATCAGATGATGACGGCAACACAAGTTATACAGATTATTCCTGTTGCAATCATCACATTATTAATACAGAAAAATATTTTGACAGGACTGTCGTTTGGTGCTGTAAAAGGTTAGCGGAGGTAATAGGCTTGCGCGGATTGGAGGTTAATATGAAAACAATTTTAATCACCGGAGGAAACAGTGAAAGAGGAATCGGCTTAGGAACAGCAAAAAGATTTGCAGAAGAAGGATGGAGAGTCATTATCCTAGACTTGGCGAAGGAGCCTGGTGATGTATGTAAGAAAGTGGTTGAGAACAGTAACGGAGCTTACTATTCTTGTGATGTATCAAATAAAGCCCGGGTGGACAGTGTGATATCCGATATATTCAAAAAAATCGGTTTTGTAGATGTTTTATTTAATAATGCAGGTATATTACAATGGGTTCCCTTTGTTGATGTTACAGAGGAACAATATGACAGAGAAATGAATGTAAACTTGAAATCAATGTATTTAGTCGGGCAGCCAATTGCCAGAAAGATGATGGAAGAGAAACGAGGCGTAATTATAAATAGCGGCTCTATGGGTGGAAAAGACGGCGCGGCATTTCAATCTGTTTATGCGGCAAGCAAGGGGGCCGTTATTCAGTTGACAAAGATTATGGCAAAAGAATTAGGACCCTATGGCATTCGGGTTAACAGCATATGTCCCGGAATTATTCAAACAGATATTGGTGCAGGCGCTCCCGATCCCGTCGTTCCATGGATAGAACGTACCCCTCTTGGGCGTCTGGGAGATACGGATGACGTAGCAGGTGTTGTGTGGTTCTTGGCAAATGAAGACTCAAAATACTTAACAGGCCAGGCCATTAATATTACCGGAGGAATGATGACCTTCTAATGTGTGCCGCGCATTTTGGGATAGGAGGAGAAGCATGGAAGTACTAATTGGGATAGATATAGGAACTTATTCAGTAAAAGCTACTGCCATTACGTCAAAAGGAGAATGGCTGGGAAGTACCTCTTCCCGGCATGAGATCAGTATACCGGCACATGGATATGCGGAACAGGATGCCGAAGGTGTCTGGTGGAACGGTTTGGTAAAAGTCATTCATGAGTTAGTGGACAAAGGTGTTTTTAAAACTGCGGATGTCAAAGGCATCGGTGTGAGTACCCTGTCTCCATGTGTTTTGCCTTTAGATGAAAACAATCAGCCGTTGCGTCCGGCAATTTTATATGGAGTGGACGTGAGGGCAGGTAAACAAATAGAACGCTTTAACAGGGAGTTGGGCGACGCTGTTGTTTTACAAAGATATGGACAGAGAATGTCTTCACAAACTGCGGGACCTAAAATTTTGTGGATTAAAGAAAACCAGCCGGATATATTTCAAAAGGCCAGGCGGTTTGTTCCTGCAACGACATATATGATTTACAGACTGACAGGCAGGTGGACATTGGACCAATATGTTGCCCCAAGTTACGCGCCTTTTTTTCGTATGGATACCATGGATTGGGACCTGGAAATGATTGACCGCTACATTGGAAAAGAGGATGGGTTTTGGTGGCCTGAGATATTATGGCCTGTTGATGTAGCAGGAGGGCTAAAGGAAGAAGCGGCTCAGTTTTTGCGGCTCCCTGAAGGTATCCCTGTTATAACGGGTTCTGCAGATGCCCTTTCAGAATCTGTTTCAGGTGCTGCAATCCAAAATGGGAATATGTTTATTATGTACGGAAGTTCTATTATTTTTATTGCTACAACAAAAGAGGCTGTAAAACAATCAGAAATGTTCTGGCCGTCTCCGGGAATGGTTGAGGGGGAATGGGCCTTAGCAGGGGGAATGTCTACAGCCGGTTCATTAGTTCGTTGGATTATAGATGAATTTTACCCGGAAGGAGCAACTTATGAAGACTTTTTTAACCGGGCAAGAACAAGTCCTCCCGGGAGTAACGGTCTGGTAATGCTGCCTTATTTCAGTGGAGAGAGAACACCTGTTTCTGATCCGGATGCAAGAGGTATCATCATTGGGCTAACGCTAAAACATAATTTGGCCGATATAAGCAGAGCTGCGCTGGAAGGTGTTGCATACGGCATTAGGCATAATGTGGAGGAATTCGAAAAGGTTTTAGGTGACCTGAATCTGGTTGGTGCAGGCGGCGGTGTCACGGATCCCTTATGGACTCAGATCATCAGTGATGTATGTAAAAAAGAACAAAAGACGATGTTAAATACAAATGCTGCTATAGGAGATGCTTTAATGGCAGGAATGGGCGCCGGACTTTTTAGCAGAGAAGATATGAACGAATTAGCGATAAGCATTGGAAAGCCCAAGGTAATATTACCTGATAATAAAAATTTTAAAATATATGATAAACATTACCAGATTTATAAATCATTATATGGGTCAACAAAAGAATTAGCGCATAAATTGGCGGGAAATTAGGACGGAAGATAAACATGGCGTTACTAATCTTTGATATTGACGGGGTTTTGGTGGATTCCTCACAACAAACCGTTGAAGTCATAAAAAATTTATTAGCTCCGTTTCCTCAATTGAAAGAAATAGCTCAGCAGAAGATTAATCATACTTTTGGTATGTCAGAGGAAGATATGTGGGCTTATCTGATGCCTGGATTCCCTTTTGAAAAAAGAAAAGAAATCAGTCAAAGTTATGATGTGGAAATCGTAAAAGCATTAAAGAAAAATGTTGTCCTGCTGCCTCATGTAAAATCAGCATTAGCCGCGTTAAGAGAAGCGGGATATATTTTGACAACAGCCAGTAATTGCGGTATTCCATATCTTAATGCAATACTGGATACACAGGGAATCCGAAAATATTTTGAGGATCCTCAATGCCTGGAATCCGTTAAGGGCAAAAAAAAGGCAGATATAATCGCCTATCATAGTAAGAAATATCCAAATGAGAAGCTTTATATGATAGGTGACAGAAAATCCGACATGGAAGCTGCCGAAGAATTAAAAATACCTGCAATAGGATGTAAAAGTCGATTTACCAGGGATGGAGAACTGGAAGGTGCCTGTTATAAGGTCAAGAATATCTCGGAACTCTTTAATTTTATCACAATATTGCAGAAAAAAGGAGAAAAATTATGAATTGGTTAATGGAATTAACAAAAACAGATAAAGCAGTTATTGCAATGTGTCATTTGCAAGCTCTGCCCGGTGACCCGTATTTTGATAAAGATAAGGGTATGGATTATGTTCTTCAAAAGGCAAGGGAAGATTTGCACGCTCTGCAGGACGGTGGTGTTGACGCCGTTATGTTTTCTAATGAATTCAGCCTTCCGTATCTTACGGATGTGAAACCTGTTACGGTTGCGGCCATGGCAAATATTATCGGTGAACTCAAGCCTGAAATTAAAATTCCGTATGGAGTAAATGTACTCTGGGATGCAAAAAAATCAATTGATTTGGCAATCGCTACCGGTGCAGAATTTGTGAGGGAAATCTTTACCGGTGTGTATGGAAGTGATTTTGGCTTGTGGAATACGGATGTTGGAGAAACCATAAGACATCAAAGAGCTGTAAATGCAGAAAATGTAAAGCTTTTATTTAACATTGTCCCTGAGTCGGCAAAGTATATTGTTGATCGGGACCTATGCCAAATTGCAAAGTCAACAGTATTTGTAGGCCGGCCGGATGCTCTTTGTGTATCCGGATTGACAGCCGGAACACCAACGGATTTTACAGCGCTTAAAAGAGTAAAAGAAACGGTGCCGGATACAGTTGTTTTAGCAAATACAGGAGTTAATGAGGATAACTATAAAGAACAGTTATCTATAGCAGATGGCGCTGTTATAGGGACTGCATTTAAGTTTGACGGTAAATTTGAAAATATGGTAGATATTAACCGGGTTAAAGAACTTATGGATAAGATTAAAGAATTTCGTGCATCGATATGAGGAGGTGAAGGATATGAATATGAAAGAAACACTTGATTTACTGGAAAAATTTACTGGAATACCTTCGCCCAGCGGAAATGAAATGGGGTTGGCTAGAGAAGTCTATAAACAAATGAAGACTCTTTGCAAGGAAGTGGAAGTGGATAATCTGGGAAATGTTATGGGATGTATAACCGGCCGTAAGCCGGGTGCAAAGAGAGTTCTTCTTTCCGCACATATGGATGAGGTATCATTCATGGTACATAAAATTCAACCGGACGGCTTTATTAAAATAACACGTAATGGAGGTATTCCCGAGAAAAATTTATTGGGGCTGGTAGTGGAATTAATGACGGATAAAGGCTCCATATTGGGATTGATTGGAACGCGTTCCCATCACTTAACGGGAATGGATCAGCGATATGTGGTTGTGCCCATGGAGGATTTATATATTGATGCAGGATTTACCAGTGCAGAAGAAGCAGCAGAAGCCGGTGTGAGAGTTGGTACACCTGTTGTCTATAAAAGAACTTTTTTTATAAACGGAAGCCGGATTTTTTCCAACGCATTAGATGACCGTATAGGGCTTACTTCAATGATACAAGCCGGGAAATTAATGGCTGAAATGGATATTCCGGCTGAGATATGGATTGCCGGAAGTGTTCAGGAAGAATGGAGCTTAAGAGGAATACTGCCTATTGTGAGGTATTTGCAGCCGGACGCCCATTTATGCTGCGATATGTATCCTGCAACAGATACACCTGATTTATTGGAAAAGGCGGACCTAGCTCTTGGAAAAGGGCCGGTTGTCAGCGAATACAATTTTCATGGCAGAGGTACATTAATGGGATTGATTCCTGATCCCGTTCTGAGAAATTCAGCGATTGAAGCCGCTGCCCTGTTAGGCTTTCCTGTTCAAAGAGGTGTATTAATCGGTGTATTAACGGAGGCCTCCTATGTTCAGACGGAGGGCCGCGGTGTTGCTACACTGGATATAGCGATTCCTGCAAGATATTCCCACTCCGGGATTGAAAGCAGTGATGTGAATGATTTAGACCAATATATTCAGCTTATTGCAAAAACTGTAGAGGTTTGGCTTCAAAAACCTGTTCAAAATAGAAGGGATCTGATTCTTCAGTAAGAGATAAAAATAAGATTAATCTGCCGAATTATCTGACAATATCAGGTCTGCGAGAGGCCTGCTGAATTATATACGAGGAGTGATAATTATGACGTATTTTCCGGCAAAGTTTACATTTGCCTGGTTAAGGAGCTGTTATGAATCCGGTGAAGTGACTCCGACAATGGTGGCAGAAGAAATAATTAGAAGAGCGGAAAAGTATGAAGCTTACAACATCTGGATTGTGAAACCAAAGATGAGCATGCTGGAAAAATATATAGCTGCGCTTCCTGTTATACCGGATAGTAATCATCCATTGTGGGGGATTCCATTTGCGATAAAAGATAATATTGATTTAGAAAAAGTACCGACAACTGCTGCATGTAAAGATTATGAATATATGCCAAAAGAAAATGCCACCGTTGTAGCTAAGCTAATCGCATCAGGCGCTATTCCTGTAGGCAAGACCAATTTAGACCAATTTGCTACGGGTTTGGTAGGAACCAGAAGTCCATATGGAGAAGTACATAATGCTTTGCAACCGGAGTTAATCAGCGGCGGTTCAAGTTCTGGTTCGGCAGTGGCAGTAGCACTTGGGATGGCAGCTTTTTCTTTAGGAACCGATACCGCCGGTTCCGGCCGTGTTCCGGCAGCATTAAACTGCCTGGTTGGTTATAAACCGGCTCTGGGAGCCTGGTCTACCAAAGGCGTCGTACCTGCTTGTGCAAGTCTTGATAGCGTAACGGTTTTTGCCAATAATCTGGAGGATGCACAGGCAGTCAATCTGTCGGTCAGAGGTTTTGATGAAGATTGCTGTTGGTCTAGAAAGTATGCGGTTCCAATCGGGAAACTTCCGAAAAAAATCTGCCTGGCGAAGGACAGCATGAAGTTTTATGGACCTTTTGCTGAAATATATAAACAAAAATGGTATCGGGCGTTAGATAGAATCAGGAACATGGGAATAGAGATTGAATGTATCGATTATTCTATATTTCAAAAAGCTGCGGCCCTTTTATATAATGGTCCGTGGGTAGCGGAGAGATGGGAAGGATTAGGTGATTTTGTAGAAGTAAACCGTGAAAAGGTATTTCCGGTTACGGAAAAGATTCTCCGGTCAGGAAGTAATTCTGAGTATACAGCCGTTAAACTATTTAAAGCCATGCATAAAATACAGGAATATCGTGCTTTGATAAAGAAAATACTGAAAGACGCCGTTCTGGTCATGCCGACAGCTGGCGGGACCTTTACAAGAGAACAGGTCAGGGAGAATCCGATAGAGACTAACAGTCAGATGGGTTTATATACGAATCATTGTAATCTTCTTGATCTGTGCGCTGTTGCAGTTCCTACAGAAAGCGGATGTAATAAAATTCCTTTTGGGATCACGATTTTTGGCTTAGCGGATTCGGAAAATCTGATATTAGGTACGGCAAGGGCTTTTTTGAAAAAGGAAGCTATGAAAATTGCGGTTTGCGGCTTACATAAAAAGGGATATCCGTTAGAGAGCCAATTGGTAGAACTTGGAGCTATGTATTTAGAGAGTACAAGAACAGCTGCATGTTATAAGCTATATGAATTAGATACTATACCGGCAAAACCTGGCATGATTAAGAGTGTGGAGGGAGGAGAATCTATTGCTGTAGATATCTATGAAATGCCCATAGAGAATTTTGGGAAGCTAATGCTTCGGATATCTGCACCGTTATGTTTGGGAATGGTAGAACTAAGCAGCGGTGAAAATGTAGCAGGATTCCTATGTGAGGATTATCAGACAGCAAAAGCAAAAGATATTACGACATATAGGGCATTTACATTGTAAGGATATTTAATGAGTAGTAGCTTTGGCTGCCATCAAGAGTAAGAATGAACCTTACTTTGCAATTATATTTCAACATATCAAAAAACTTTGTAGCCATTGCAAATTTTAAAGCAATGGCTTTTCCAATCCATCTGGAAGAACCAGTTACCAAAACATTTTTTGTCTTATAGGAACTCCGTTTCAATAATTTTTTAGAATTTAAAGAACAGTATAAAATATCCACAAGCACTGTTCAGGGCAAAATTAGGCATACCTACGCAGTCAGCAATTGCAGAAAAAATCCGGAAAAAAGAGCCGATTATGTATTGGCATTAAAGGGAAATCCGGGAATTCTGTATGATGATGTACGGATTTATCTAAAGTAGGAAGAGATAAAATGTAAGGTAAAAGAAATCTATATAAAGACAGTGGAGAAGGCCCATGGTCAGGTAGAGTTAAGAGAATACTACCAAACTGAAAAAATAGAGCGGTTAACACAAAAAGTGCAGTGGAAAGGGGTGAAAAGTACCGGAATGGAGGAAAAGACCATTCTAAAAGGGGAAAAGGAAGAAAAAAATACCGGTATTATATCAGCAGTCTGAAGGAAAACTTAGAGTTATTTACTATTTACAGCTTCAGAATTATTATTTTTAAACCCTTGACATTATTTGAAATATAAAGTATAATCAGTAAGCGCGATTTTATATTGCGTATATATTTGTGTGTATTTAATATAAAATAATAACAGGCAGCCCAAGTAATTTTAATAATCATCAGGAGGTGAAAATTAATGCCTACATTTAATCAATTAGTTAGAAAAGGTAGAAAGACAGTTGAGAAGAAATCTACTTCTCCGGCTCTTCAAAAAGGATTTAATTCCTTAAATAAGAGAGCTACCGACAGTTCAGCACCCCAAAAAAGAGGTGTTTGTACGGCGGTCAGAACAGCTACTCCTAAGAAACCTAATTCAGCTCTTAGAAAAATCGCCAGAGTTCGTCTTTCTAACGGTATCGAAGTAACAAGCTATATTCCGGGTGAAGGTCATAACCTTCAGGAGCATAGTGTTGTTCTGATCAGAGGCGGCAGGGTAAAGGATTTACCCGGTACCCGTTATCATATTGTCAGAGGCACACTGGATACCGCAGGTGTTGCCAAGAGAAGGCAGGCTCGTTCCAAATATGGAGCAAAGAAACCGAAAACAGGTAAATAAATTTAGGTTTTTTCACTAATCATTAAGTGCCGGGTTAATTTTTAATCAGATTTCTGATAAAATTTATGGGCTGCGTTTTATCGCCGAATCTTTAAGAAACTTGTTTTCTGACAGATGGGATAGATTTGAAAAAGAGTTAAACTGAGCGCGAACACAATGAAAGTATGGGCTAATACCCATATTGCCCCGATAAAGATCGGGGATATGTGAGTACCGATGATTTAAGAAAATCTTATTGGGTTTCAATAAGGATTATTAAGGAGGGAAGAAACGTGCCACGTAAAGGACATATACAAAAAAGAGATGTATTGGCAGATCCGATTTATAACAACAAAATTGTTACTAAGCTGATCAATAACATTATGTTAGATGGTAAGAAGGGTACTGCACAAAAGATCGTATACGGAGCATTTGAAAAAATTGCGGCTAAGACCGGCAAGGAAGCGATTGAAGTATTTGAGGAAGCTATGAACAACATTATGCCGGTGTTGGAAGTGAAAGCAAGACGTATCGGCGGCGCAACCTATCAGGTGCCAATCGAAGTCAGACCGGACAGAAGACAGGCATTAGCTCTTCGTTGGTTAACACTTTATTCTCGTAAAAGAGGAGAAAAGACAATGCAGGAAAAGTTGGCCAATGAGCTTATGGATGCGGCAAACAATACCGGATCCGCTGTTAAGAAAAAAGAAGATATGCATAAGATGGCAGATGCAAATAAAGCGTTTGCACATTACCGCTGGTAAGAACAGCTAAAATAATGGATGCTTTTGGCAGTACTTATACTTCTGGTATAATTACTACTGTCGGTGGTATATTATAGAAGCGGGATATTTGTTCTTGCAATCAGATAGAGGGGGAATTCCGCCCATTAATCAAAACTGAAAATGCATTTTTACAAACTGTATTATGGAAGCAACAAGTTTAATTCTATAATCAGCCTGACTGCGCAAATTTACTACAAAAAGCATAGCTTATTATTGAAAGCGGCAATTAACTATATAAGTTTATCTATTAACTATAAACTAAAAGTATTATAATTATATTAGGCAATTTTGTATTTAATTATTTATATATTTACAGCAATATATATTTAATTAAGCATTTATCTAAATATTTTTATTTATATTTTTTACAATGTAATTATTGAAATAGCCCATTATTACATTATTATTATTGAATTTGATTGTAATGGAATGGGTGGACTACTTGAATTAAGGAGGAATTTCCTTGGCTGGAAGAGAATATCCGTTAGAGAGAACTAGGAACATCGGCATTATGGCTCATATAGATGCAGGCAAGACAACACTTACCGAGCGTATCTTATACTATACCGGTGTAAACTATAAAATAGGCGATACCCATGAAGGGACTGCAACCATGGACTGGATGGAGCAGGAACAGGAAAGGGGTATCACAATTACTTCAGCCGCTACAACCTGTCACTGGACTCAGGAATTTGAACATAAAAAGATTCCTGGTGCGTTAGAACATCGTATCAATATTATTGATACACCGGGACACGTTGACTTCACAGTTGAAGTTGAACGTTCCTTACGTGTACTGGATAGTGCGGTGGGTGTATTCTGTGCCAAGGGCGGTGTTGAGCCCCAGTCCGAGACAGTATGGCGTCAGGCTGATAAATACAATGTACCCAGAATCGCATTTGTAAATAAAATGGACATTTCGGGTGCGGATTTCTACAACGTTGTAAGCATGATTAAAACCAGATTGAGCAAGAATCCTGTGCCGATCCAATTACCAATCGGCAAGGAAGACAGCTTTGTGGGTTTGATTGATTTATTTGAAATGAAAGCTTATTATTATAATGATGATAAGGGCGAAGACATTTCAATCAAAGAAATTCCGGATGATATGAAGGAATTAGCTGATAAATACAGAGCGGATATGATTGAATCCATCTGCGAAACGAATGACGATTTAATCGAAAAGTTTTTAGAAGGGGAAGAACCTACTACAGAAGAATTAAAAGCAGCTCTTAGAAGAGCCACCATAGATGTTAAAATTATACCTGTAACCTGCGGCTCCGCATACCGGAATAAGGGTGTTCAGAAATTATTGGATGCCGTTATCGAATATATGCCGGCACCTACGGATATTCCCGATATTAAAGGTGTTGATGAAGAAGGCAACGAGGTTCATAGAAAATCTTCTGATGAAGAACCTTTTGCAGCATTGGTATTTAAGATTATGGCCGATCCTTTTGTAGGAAAACTTGCTTTTTTTAGAGTTTATTCCGGTACTTTAAACGCCGGTTCATATGTACTTAACTCTACAAAAGAAAAGAAAGAACGGGTTGGGCGTATCCTGCAGATGCATGCAAATAAGAGAGAAGACCTTGAAAAGGTATATTCAGGAGATATTGCGTCAGCAGTTGGTTTTAAAGTAAGCACTACCGGTGATACCATCTGTGATGAAAAATTTCCTGTTATCCTGGAATCCATGGAATTCCCTGAACCGGTTATCGAGGTTTCCATTGAACCTAAAACAAAAGCCGGACAGGATAAAATGGGTGAGGCTCTTGCAAAACTTGCGGAAGAAGACCCTACCTTCAGATGTTATACCAATGAAGAAACCGGTCAGACTATTATTGCCGGTATGGGTGAGCTCCACCTTGAAATTATTGTAGACAGACTTTTAAGAGAATTTAAAGTGGAAGCGAATGTAGGCGCGCCTCAGGTCGCTTACAAAGAAACCTTTACGAAAGCCGTTGAAGTTGACAGTAAATATGCAAAGCAATCCGGCGGCCGGGGTCAGTACGGACACTGTAAAGTCAGATTTGAGCCGATGGATGCCAATGCGGAGAAGACCTTCGAATTCGTTTCCAGTGTTGTCGGCGGTGCTATTCCGAAGGAATACATCCCCGCAATAGGCGCCGGTATCGAAGAAGCGGCCAAGGCCGGTATTCTTGGAGGATATCCTGTTCTTGGCATTAAAGCAACTGTATTTGACGGTTCCTACCATGAAGTCGATTCCAGCGAAATGGCATTTAAGATTGCCGGTTCCATGGCATTTAAGGATGCGATGCAAAAAGCAGGAGCGGTTCTCCTTGAGCCAATCATGAGAGTGGAGGTTACCGTACCGGAGGATTATATGGGTGACGTTATCGGGGATGTCAGTTCGCGCCGCGGACGTATCGAAGGAACCGAAGATGTTAACGGCACCAAGCTAATCAGAGGCTATGTACCGTTGTCTGAAATGTTCGGCTATTCAACCGCCTTACGTTCCAGAACACAGGGCAGGGGTGCTTACTCCATGTTCTTTTCAAGCTATGAACCGGTTCCTAAGAATGTACAGGAAAAGGTATTGGCGGCGAAGGGTAAAAATTAAAGCAGTTTAATAAATATGGTTTTCAGCGTTTTTGTGTTGCATAAACGTATAGAAACGTTAGTTCGTAAGTAACGAGTAACGGAACAGTCACCATTTAATAATCAATTTTTTGTTTAAAATGAATTATGCACAAAAAATTTGCGCGATTCATTAATTTAGCTTGAAAATGTTTCTAAATTGAAATATAATTAGGCATATAAGACAAACCCAATAGCCCAATGCGGGCAGTGCAATAAGCACGTGCTTATGAAAAGCATTAAATTAAAGGAGGACTTTATAAAATGGCTAAAGCTAAGTTCGAAAGAACTAAACCACATTGTAATATCGGAACCATTGGTCACGTAGATCATGGTAAAACTACATTAACAGCAGCGATTACTAAGACTCTTCATGAAAGATTAGGTACAGGTCAGGCTATAGCATTCGACCAGATCGATAAGGCACCGGAGGAAAGAGAAAGAGGTATTACTATCTCTACTGCTCACGTTGAATATGAATCCAAAAAAAGACATTATGCTCACGTTGACTGCCCGGGACATGCCGATTACGTTAAGAACATGATTACCGGAGCTGCCCAGATGGACGGTGCTATTCTTGTTGTTGCCGCTACTGACGGTGTTATGGCTCAGACAAAAGAGCACATCTTATTAGCCCGTCAGGTAGGTGTTCCTTATATCGTTGTGTTTATGAACAAATGCGATATGGTTGATGACCCCGAATTACTTGAATTAGTAGAAATGGAAATCAGGGAATTATTGACAGAGTATGGATTCCCCGGCGATGACACACCTATTATCCAGGGTTCTGCTTTAAAAGCTCTGGAAGATCCCAGCAGTTCCTGGGGAGATAAGGTTCTGGAATTATTGGATGCTGTTGACAGCTGGATTCCGGACCCTCAAAGAGAGACAGATAAGCCTTTCTTAATGCCGGTAGAAGACGTATTCTCTATCACAGGGCGTGGTACTGTTGCCACAGGCCGTGTGGAACGAGGCGTTCTTCATATATCTGAAGAAGTTGAAATCATTGGCGTTAAAGAGGAAATCCGTAAAGTTGTTGTAACCGGTATTGAAATGTTCAGAAAGCTTCTTGATGAGGCACAGGCTGGTGACAACATCGGTGCACTTCTTCGTGGTGTTCAGAGAAATGAAATCGAAAGAGGGCAGGTTCTTTGCAAACCAGGTTCAATTAAATGCCACAAGAAATTTACTGCACAGGTTTATGTATTGACGAAAGACGAAGGTGGACGTCATACTCCATTCTTTAACAACTACAGACCCCAGTTTTATTTCAGAACAACCGACGTGACTGGTGTATGCAACCTTCCGGAAGGCACAGAAATGTGTATGCCTGGTGACAATATTGAAATGTCCATCGAATTAATCCATCCTATCGCTATGGAGCAAGGTTTAGGTTTTGCTATCCGTGAAGGCGGCAGGACAGTTGGTTCAGGTAAAGTTGCTACCATTATTGAATAATTAAAAAGTTACCCCTGGCCCTTGGTTTTATAAGGCTGGGGGTTTTCTAATACTGCCTCGATTCTGTAATTTCTTAATTCTTTCTTAAAAATAGCCGAAATAGGCATTTTTTTTAAAATATCCTTTGAAATATTCCCAAAATACGTATATAATATATTCATGTATGTTTAACTGACAGTGTATTGGAAAAAATTTGAATATACAATACTGAATTAGGCTGGCGATATCATAAAAATTGGTATTTAAACAATTGATTTAAACAAATGAATAGGATATAAGTCTGCGGCATCTCATAATGTGATAGGCCTGCAGGCAGAATATAACCAGGAAGTGAAAGGAGATAATTATGTTAGGCAGTGATATAGGAATTGATTTGGGAACAGCAAGTGTGTTGGTTTATATAAAGGGAAAGGGTGTAGTATTGAAAGAGCCATCGGTTGTTGCCTTTGATAGAGATACCAATAAAATTAAAGCAATCGGAGAAGAAGCAAGGTTAATGCTTGGAAGAACTCCCGGTAATATTGTTGCTGTACGTCCGTTAAGACAGGGTGTGATTTCGGATTATACCGTAACGGAGAAAATGCTTAAGTATTTTATCCAGAAGGCGGTAGGCAAGCAGCGTTTCCGTAAGCCCAGAATCAGTGTATGTGTGCCAAGCGGTGTCACTGAAGTTGAGAAAAAAGCGGTAGAGGATGCAACATACCAGGCAGGTGCCAGAGAAGTTGCAATTATAGAAGAGCCAATTGCCGCGGCAATCGGTGCAGGTATCGATATTTCCAGGCCCTGCGGTAATATGATCGTGGATATCGGCGGCGGAACCTCTGATATTGCGGTTATTTCCTTAGGCGGGACGGTAGTCAGTACTTCAATTAAAATTGCCGGTGATGATTTTGACGAAGCGATTGTCAGATATATGCGTAAGAAGCATAATCTGCTAATTGGTGAAAGAACGGCGGAAGATATTAAAATTAAAATCGGTTCCGCTTATAAAAGGCCGGAGGTTGTAACCATGGATGTAAGAGGCCGTAATTTAGTTACCGGTCTTCCGAAAACCATTACCGTTACTTCTGATGAAACGGAAGAAGCTTTAAAAGAGACTACTTCCCAGATTGTAGAAGCAGTTCACAGTGTCCTGGAGAAAACACCTCCGGAGCTGGCGGCGGATATTGCAGACCGGGGTATTGTGCTGACCGGCGGCGGATGTTTGCTTTATGGATTGGAGGAATTAATCGAATCCAAGACTGGTATTAATACTATGACGGCGGAAGATCCTATGACGGCAGTTGCAATCGGTACAGGAAAATTCGTAGAGTTCTTAAGCGGCAAGAGGGATTAGCCGATATATATAATAGTGACTGGGATAAGCCTTTTAGTGCCCGAAGGTCGGGAAGATAGGAGTAATGTATGGTAAGAGGACTATATACGGCATGGACGGGAATGGCAAATGAACAAAAAAGATTAGATATTATTTCTAATAATTTAGCCAATGCTGCAACCGTAGGATATAAAAAAGACAATGTGACCAATCAGTCATTTGATAATTTATTAGCCATAAAAATCAAGGATGCATCGGAACAATATACCGAAAGATCGGTCGGTTCCATGAGCCTTGGGGTTAAATTAGGGGAAGTCTATACGGATTATGAACAAGGGTCTTTAAGGGAAACAGGTAATCCTTTTGATTTGGCAATCGAAGGAGAGGGCTTTTTCAACATCTCAACCACGGACGAGGATGGAAATGAAATTATTAAATACACCAGAGACGGTTCCTTTACAAAGAGCCAGGATGGCAGGATAGTGGATGCTGAGGGGAATTCTTTAACAGGTGAGAGCGGGGAGATTACGATTCCGACGGATGCGGCTGATGTGGTTATAGATACGGATGGCTCTGTATATGCGGATGGTGTTTATATTGATAAAATACTGATTACGGATTTTGAAGATTATGGCTACCTTAAAAAGCAAGGGGACAGCATGTATATAGCCTTGGACGGAACGAATGAGACGACGGGTACGGCGGCAATCAGGCAGGGTTATACCGAACAGTCCAATGTCAATGTTATATCGGAGATGGTTGACATGATTGCTGTTACTAGGGCATATGAAGCGAACCAGAAGGTAATCCAGACAGTGGATGGTACTTTAGACCTTGCAGTCAATACGGTAGGTAAGATTTAGATAAAACTTAATAATAGAGCAATTACAAAAGAAAGGATGTAAGCTTATGATGCGTTCGTTATGGACAGCAGCTTCCGGTATGATATCACAGCAGACCAATGTGGATACCATTTCCAATAATTTGGCCAATATTAACACAACCGGATATAAGAAAGAGACTGCACAATTCAAATCATTGCTATATCAGACAATACAGACCGGTTCCACTAATGCTGACGGAACTGACAAGCCGGTGGGGATACAAACCGGACTTGGAGTGAGAAATTCCGCAATCCTTTCCCAATATACACAGGGGAATTTACAGGAAACCGAAAATGATTATGATTTTGCCATCCAGGGTAATGGATTTTTCAGGGTACAGACAAGCGACGGAAGCATAGGTTATACCAGAAATGGTGCGTTGGGGCTTTCCGTGGGCGCTAATGGTATCATATTGGCGACGACCGAGGGATATCCTCTTTTAGATACGGCAGGAGCTCAGATTGTACTGGATTCCGATAAAGATGCTGCCTCCTTGGAAATCGATGAGAATGGAAATCTGCAATATCCGGATGAGAATGGGGAATTACAGCCTATGGGAATCCAAATAAGCCTTGCCCAATTTAACAATCCCGCAGGACTTGAAAAGACCTCTGACAGTATTTTAAAGGAAACTGCGGCTTCCGGAACAGCAAGATTAGAGTCTGAGGATACTAATTTAAAAAAGAGCATTATAAAAAGTAGATATTTGGAGGGCTCCAATGTTCAGGCGGTTAATGAGATGGTGGATCTGATTGTGGCACAGAGAGCTTATGAGATGAACTCCAAGTCAATTACGGCAGCAGATGAAATGTTGCAGCAAGCTAATAATTTACGCAAATAACGAGTGCTCATAACTAAAAGGGGGTAAGCATATGAGTATAGCAATCGGTGAGGATTCTTTATTAGGTGCCTCGAATGCCACGTGGAACACGTCCAACAGTACCAGCAAACTGGAGGCAAAATTAAACAGTGATTTAGAGACTTCCTCAGACCAAGAATTAATGGATGTATGCAAAAGTTTCGAATCCTATTTTGTTGAACAGATGTTTAAAGAGATGAGAAAAACGGTTTCTGATACGGAAGAGGATAATGAATATCTTAATTATTTCGGAGATATGCTTTACCAGGAATATGCCGATGAAGTAACGGAAAGCGGGGATATGGGCATTGCACAGATGCTCTATGAATCCATGAAAAGAAATAAATAAGAATACATAACTTAAGATTTAATTGCGCCTGGAAATGTGACTAACCCAAATCTCGGAATTTTTACTGACGCCAATAGACTGCTTTGTTGTGTTGGATTCTATGGCTGTAAAAGATAGGGGTTTTGGTACTCGTTCCAGGCGTTATTATTACGGTTAAAGGTTTTAAGAGTGTTAGAATATGTTTCTATCAGAATGGTTAGATATTTTTTTATCAGGATGATTATTCATAAAGACCAATCGTTTAAAATGGCCGGCTTAAAGGAGGTGGGAAATAAATTGTCTGAAATTATAGAAGGTTATGTGGACAGAATTGTTTTCCGTAATGCAGAAAATGGTTATACGGTGTTAACCCTGGTCAACGATGATGCGGAAATGACATGTGTGGGGACATTTACTTTTATCGGTGAAGGAGAGTTTATTCGTGCCACCGGAAATTATACCGCCCATCAATTATACGGAGAGCAATTCCAGGTTCAGAGTTATGAATTTATGGAGCCGGAGGATCTTTTGTCTATAGAGAAATATCTGGGCTCAGGAGCGATTAAAGGCATAGGAAATGCGCTGGCCTCCCGTATCGTCAGAAAATTTAAAAAGGATACCTTCCGCATTATGGAAGAAGAACCGGAACGGTTGTCAGAAATAAAAGGCATCAGCCAGAATATGGCTATGGATATTGCCAAGCAGTTTGACGATAAGAAAGAAATGCGGGGGGCCATGTTGTTTCTCCAGCAATTTGGCATCACCACGACTCTGGCGATTAAGATTTATAAAGAATATGGGGCTAAAATGTATCAGGTAGTTAAGGAAAACCCTTATAAATTGGCTGAGGATGTTAATGGAATTGGGTTTAAGCTGGCTGATGAAATCGCAGCCAGGGTAGGTATTGGAACGGATTCCGATTATCGGATGAAGGCAGGAATTTTATATGTCCTCCTTCAGGCAAGCGGGGAAGGGCATGTATATCTGCCGGAGGAAGTGCTGGCAGCCAGGACTTCGGAATTATTAGGGGTTGATGTAAGGGGAATAGAGCATCATATCATTGACCTGGCCATGGATAAGAAGATTATGCTTCGGGAGAGTGAAGGGATAAAGCAGGTTTACGCAGCCAGTTTATTTTACATGGAATTAAATTCTGCAAAAATGCTTTGTGATTTGAATATTAAGTATGATTTGCCCTTAACGGAAATTGAATCCAAATTATTGACTGTTGAAAAACAGTTTCAGATAGAACTAGACGAGATGCAGCGGACAGCGGTAATTGAAGCTGTAAAGAACGGGCTCCTTGTCGTTACGGGAGGGCCCGGAACCGGGAAAACAACCACAATTAATGCAATCATCCGTTTTTTTGAAACGGAAGGAATGGATATTTTACTGGCGGCGCCCACGGGAAGGGCCGCAAAAAGAATGACGGAGACCACCGGCTATGAGGCGAGGACGATTCACCGATTGCTGGAAATTTCTAAAATGTCCGGTGATATTGACAATAAATTAATATTTGAGCGGAATGAAGGGAATCCTCTGGAAACGGATGTCATCATTATCGATGAGATGTCCATGGTTGATATAGGCTTGATGCATGCCCTGTTACGTGCCGTTATGGTAGGTACAAGACTGATACTTGTGGGAGACGTCAATCAGCTGCCCTCCGTTGGACCGGGCAATGTATTAAAGGATATCATTAACTCCCATCATTTTAACGTAGTGAAGTTAACTAAGATTTTCAGACAGGCTGCAGAAAGTGATATTATTGTTAATGCCCATAAAATCAATGCCGGAGAACCGATTAAGCTGGATAATAAGAGTAAGGATTTTTTCCTGTTAAAAAGGAATGATGTCACGGTTATCATACAGACCGTTGTCGCCCTGGTCCGTGATAAAATGCCAAAATATGTGAATGCCACTGCCTTTGATATCCAGGTATTAACGCCCATGAGAAAAGGAGAATTGGGAGTGGAACGGCTGAATCATATATTACAGCAGTTTTTGAATCCGCCTTCCGATGAAAAAAAGGAAAAGGAATATCACAATTGTATTTTCAGGGAAGGCGATAAGGTTATGCAGATAAAAAACAATTATCAGCTGGCCTGGGAAATTAAAAGCCCATACGGATTTACAACGGAAAACGGGGCCGGAATTTTTAACGGAGATATGGGAATCATCAGGGAAATTAACTTGTTTGCGGAGCAGGTAACCGTGGAATTTGATGAAGGCAGAAGGGTTGAATATACCTTTGGCCAGTTGGAAGAGCTGGAATTGGCTTATGCAATTACCATTCATAAATCACAGGGGAGTGAGTATCCGGCGGTGGTTATGCCTTTATTAACCGGACCCAGGATGTTACTTAACCGTAATTTGTTATATACGGCTGTTACAAGGGCGAAAAATTGCGTTACCATAGTGGGAAGCACGGATATTGTACAGATGATGATTGACAATGAAAGCGAACAGCGCCGGTATTCCGGTCTTTCCCTGCGAATTAAGGAATAGTTTCAGAAATAAGGATAAATTATTTCGTGCAAATTTTGGAAAAGTGGGTTATAATAAAGGCAGCAAAGTTCCAAAGTTATATAGTTAGCATAAAGCTTTCACTCTGAAAGAACCCGTGATACGGTTTCTTTCATCAGATTTTGTGCCGCCGTGGGCGGCGGAATGAGAGGTAAATTATGAAAAAAATTACATTAGTGATAATGGCGGCAGGATTAGGAAGCAGGTATGGAGGGATCAAGCAATTAGAGCCGGTGGGGCCAAGCGGTGAGATTATAATGGATTACTCCATTTACGATGGGATAGAAGCAGGTTTTAATAAAGTAGTCTTTATTATAAGAAAAGATTTGGAACGGGACTTTAAAGAAATAATCGGGAACCGTATTTCCAAAATTGTTGATGTGGGATATGTGTTCCAGGAAATGGATAATTTGCCTTTTGGATATGGCGTACCTGCGGACAGAACCAAACCCTGGGGTACGGGGCAGGCTATATTGTGCTGTCAAGGAGCGGTAAAGGAACCGTTTGCTGTCATCAATGCGGATGATTATTACGGTAAGGAAGCTTTTGTAAAGGTTTATGAATATCTGGCAGGTTTGAAATCGGAAGAGGAGAATAATTACTGTATGGCCGGATTTGTATTAGGAAATACCTTAAGTGAAAATGGTGCGGTTACGCGGGGTATATGCCAGGTTGACGGGAATGGTTTACTGACAGATATTATTGAAACCAGGGAGATAGAACGAAAAGAAAATTATGCACAAGCATCTGATGGTAAAGGCGGTAAAATTAAGCTTGATTTAAAGTGCGCTGTATCCATGAATATGTGGGGCTTTACAACCGGTCTTATAAAAGAATTGGAAACCGGATTTATTAATTTTCTTAATGAACATGGAAATGAATTAAAATCGGAATATTTACTTCCCGAGGAAGTGGGAAGATTGGTGAAGGAGGGCAAAGCAGCGGTTCATGTGCTTTCCTCAAAGGATAAATGGTTTGGGGTTACCTATAAAGAAGATAAGCAAATGGTAGTGGAGTCTTTCCGTGCATTGGTTGACCAAGGGGTGTACCCGGAAAATCTATTTTGAAAAGAAGGTAAATAACGACAGAGGGAGAAATTTGTTAAAAACAGTCATTGATATAATATATCCAAGAAGATGTCCGATTTGCGGTGATATAGTAAAACCCAGGGGAAAATTGATATGTCCTCCCTGCAGATCAAAATTAAATCCAATAGAAGAACCTCGATGTAAAAAGTGCAGTAAACCCATAGAATCAGAAGAAAAAGAATATTGTCATGATTGTGAGACAAAACATCATCATTATATAAGCGGTTATGCTTTATGGGTTTATGATTCTTTCATGAAGAAATCCATAGCGGATTTTAAATTTCACGGAAGAAGAGAATACAGTGACTTTTATATTGATGAGATGACCAAAAGGTATGGTATGGAAATTCAGAAAATTGCCCCGGATGTATTAGTTCCCGTGCCCATACATAAAAGCAAGCAAATGCAGCGGGGTTATAATCAGGCAGATATCCTTGCCAGAGGCATCGGCAGAAAGCTGAATATAGCAGTACTATCCCAGCTTTTGCAAAGGAATAAAAAAACATTGCCTCAGAAATTATTAAATGATAAAGAAAGGTTAAAAAATTTAGAAAAGGCATTCACTTATTCCCATGAGGAAAGCAGTAAATTTTCTAATACAATCCATAAGGTAATGTTAATAGACGATATTTATACCACAGGAAGCACCGTTGAAGCCTGTACGAATATATTGTTACAAAATGGTATTGATGAAGTTTATTTTCTAAGTATTTGTATTGGTAAAGGATTCTAAGGAGGATGAAGATATGGATGTACGAAATTGCAAAAATTGTGGCAGATTATATAATTATGTCAATGGAATGCCGCCTCTGTGTAACGCTTGTATGAAGGCATTGGAGGAAAAGTTTGCAGTGGTAAAAGAATATATTTATAACCATCCGGGAGCCGGCATTCAGGAGGTAGCCGAGGAAAATGACGTGTCCACCATGCAGCTCCAGAAGTGGGTGAGAGAGGAGAGACTGGCATTTTCTGAGGATTCCCCTGTAGGAATTGAATGCGAAAACTGCGGGGCAATGATTAAGACCGGAAGATTCTGTAAGGCTTGTAAGGATAAGCTGGCTCATAATTTAGTCAATCTCTATAAGAAAGAAGATCCCCCGGCCAAGAGAAAAAATTTTAAGGACAACCCGAATTCTAAGATGAAATTTTTGGATAACTAATACCTTGAAACTTCTAATTGCCACATAGGATATGCAGGCAATATACAGGATGCTTGCTTCCCATGCAAGGTGATGGTAAGAAGGGCATAGGGGCGGCTGCGGGAAAATGACGGTAAGGCGGCGGATAGGCACTCCGGTGAAAATTTTATTTCTTTATTTCTGTAATGCCCGTATCGGAAATGGTTATCCGGTTTTCTTTCATAAGCCTTCCGATCGCACGTTTAAATGCATTTTTACTGAGCTTAAACTGGGCCTTGATAATTTCAGAATCTGTTTTATCATGATAAGGCAGAAAACCGCCGGCTTCCTGTAATTTCTGAAAAATCATTTCCCCGTCGGAGTCCATCTGAACATAGGATTTTTCCCGGATACTTAAATCCAGCTTTCCGTCTTCTTTAATCTGGGTGATTCTGGCTTCTATACTGTCGCCTACTTTTATGGGACCAAAGAGCTCTTTTACAGAAATCAGTGCGCTGTAGCGGTTATCCACTGCCACGAATGCACCGAAGCTGTCAAGGATTTCATAAACCGTACCGGTGACATGGTCATTTTTTTGATAGGGGGAATTACAGTCCAGATAATCATAAATCTTCATGGTCGCACATAAACGTTCACTTTTATCAATATAAAGCGAAACCAGTACATCTTCACCGGTATGAACCCTGGCGGTCTGTTCTTTAAAAGGCAGCAGCAGATCCTTAGAAAGTCCCCATTCTAAAAAGGCGCCGATGGTCGTAACTTCCTTTACCTTTAGAAGAGCCACATTTCCTATTGTCAACTGAGGAATTGTGGTAGTTGCGATGGGACGGTCCTCCGAATCCTTATATACGAATACCTCCAGGTGCTCTCCAACTTTAATTCCATCTGGTACCTGGTTTTTCGGCAGCAGTATTTGATTTGCATCGTATCTGGCAAACGAGGCTTGTCCTGTTCGGGATGTTTTACTGTCATGGGGTGCCTTTCTTTGACGGACTGCCCTGTCTGCATAAGTATGCTCCGGTGTTTTGGCATCGCTTAAAACTTCCTCTAAATAAATACCGAAATCCGTGAACTTTTGAACTTTTAAAGTTTGTACTTCACCTAATTTTATCATAGATCCTCCTGTTGTTTAAATTCAATAATAGTAAAGGGTTTCCCTTCCGTATTGGCAAGAACCACGGTATATGTATTTTCCTCCTTGCATACCATGGGTGTGATAATATCTCCTAAAACAGCAGACATTCTGTATTCGGCTCTCATTTGTTTAATCCGGTAACCGTTTGGCAGGAATTCCTCCGCCATTTTTATATATTGCCCATTATTTACATGATTATTGGTATCGATATTGGAACGAATCACCGGGAATCCGGTCAGGGCGGTCATATTCCCGGTAATGGATATTTTGCGGGGAGCATAGTCCATATCGATTTTTTTTTCCGAGTTATAGCCCTGTATTTCCCTTTCTGTGATCTTGGCGGGACGGCGGGATTCCGTATTCATATAAACCCAGATGGAATTGGCTGCGGCTGTAAGCTGCCCGTGGGAATCTTCGATCATAAAATTCCGGTACCCGTACATGTTATTAAAATCGTAAGCCCAGGTAGATATGGTAATCTCTTCTCCCAGGACTGGAAAACGGTTTATAATTATCTGCCATGCATGCATTAACCAGACACGTTTATTTTTCTCCAGATATGCTAGTCCCAAACCAATATCTTCAGATTGAAAAATGCTGCAATCCTGAAAATAATTTATGATGGAATACATATCCATTTTCTTCTCTTTATCGACTTCACTATAGCGGACACGGCTTTTAAAACTGTACATAATATTACTCCTTTGGTTGATTTACCAATTATTATAACATTATTTTTTGCAATATGGTATAAATATTATTTATTCTGATTCAAGTTTATTTTATAAAAGTAGTGAAATCCTTGTACAATTGGTATATAATTGTTATATCATGAATGCAGGCATTCATGATCTTGTTGCTCCCTCGCATATTACAAGCAAACTTGCATATGCTCGCTACGTTTTCGTTATATCATAGAAAATAAAATCATATTCCTATAATAAGACGCAGGTTGGTAAAGTGCACCGCCTTTTATCGGAAGAGAAAAAATAAGCAATTTTCTGATAATTTGTATCATAGGAAAAATAAATTACGGAGGTTATTAAAATTATGAAAAAAGTGATTAGTACAACAAAAGCACCGGCGGCGATCGGGCCTTATTCACAGGCTGTAGAAATAAACAACACGGTTTATACGTCCGGTGTTATTCCCATTAATCCGGAGAACGGAGTTATTGTGGAAGGTGATATTAAGGTACAGACAGACCGGGTATTGAAAAGTCTGTCAGCATTGCTGGAATCCTGCGGTACCGGTATGGATCACGTGATTAAAACCACAGTTTTTATAAAGAATATGGGCGACTTTGCGGCAATGAACGAAGTTTATGCCAGGTATTTTACAAAAGATTGCCCTGCCAGATCCTGCGTAGAAGTTGCAAGACTTCCCAAGGATGTATTAATAGAGATTGAAGCGATTGCTTCTTTAATAATTGATGCCAAGGGGCCGCTGTAAAATAGCTTGACTTTAATGATGTTTTGCAGCGTCACTATTCACAGCCCTGCAAAAAATCAGCAGATCTGTGAACCGTAACACGCTTCGCGATGCACACAAAACGCAAAACCAGCGTTTTGGCGCTGCTATACTCCGGTTTTCTGTGACTTTCGCTTCGCTGCACTCACAAAAAACACGTTGAGTTTATCGGCTGTGAACAGTAACTTTGCAGCGGCCCCTGTAATAAAATTCCGTGTAATTTACTGGATATTTGGAGGATTGTTTGCTATAATATAATTTATCGGAAGATTGATTTTTATCTTCCGATAAAAAGGCGCTGATTTTGCGCCGTGCATGGGACTATAGAAAAATGCTTTTTGTTTCTATAGTATAATTTATCGGAAGATTGATTTTTATCTTCCGATAAAAAGGCGCTGATTTTGCCGGTTTGTAGTGAAAAACGTATTGGAATTGAAAGGATGGGTTTTGTTGGACTCTATAGACTATTATAATAAATACGCGAATTTATACTTTGAAAGTACAGTAGAAGTGGATATGGGAGAAACCTTAGAGAAATTTATCAGCCATTTGCCGGAAGGCGGTGAAATCCTGGATTTGGGCTGCGGATCGGGAAGAGACAGCCTGTATCTGATTCAAAGAGGCTTTGACTTAACTGCGGTAGACGGTTCAAAAGAGTTATGTGAACTGGCTTCCATACATATCGGTCAGAATGTTCTTCATATGCAATTCTCTGAGCTGGATTTTGATGAAGTATTTGACGGAATTTGGGCATGCGCTTCTTTATTACATACTGCGCCGGATCATTTTGAAGAGATACTCGGCAAGGTGATTCAATGCTTAAAACCGGGCGGAGTATTATATATGTCCTTTAAATACGGAGAATTTTCAGGTTTTCGAAACGGCCGGTATTTTAATGATTTTAAAACAAAAGAAATGAAAAACGCAATTAATAAATTTTCCCAACTTGAATTACTGGAAATATGGAAAAGCCCTGATGCAAGAAATGAAAAAGAGAATGAAATTTGGTTGAATGTAATAGTTAAGAAAATCAATAAAGAAAAGCAGGTGTAAAGTTTAATGAATAGAGTAAAGTCAGTAAACAGGGTATTTTTAGCTACGGTTCTTATATCTATAATGGGTTCTTTTATCAATACATGGATTTTGCAATATTCAGATAATTATTTTTGGGTACTGTTAATGTCGCAAATTATACTGATCGTACCCTCTCTGGTTTATCTTATTATCCAGAAGGTAAATGTTGCACAGGCGATACGGTTTCATAAGATTAAAATTTCGAATATAGTTCTGATTATAATCTTTTCCTATCTGATTTCACCTCTAATGAATCTGATTAATGCCATATCCATGTTGTATGTTAAGAATGATACGGCGGATTTTATGAATAGCATTGTTTCCAATAGCGGTTTCCTGCCCAGCCTTATTATGGTTGCCTTTATACCGTGTATATTTGAGGAATCTGTATACAGAGGGATATTTTATAATGAATACAGTAAAGTAAATCCGCTAAAGGGAATTTTCTTAAGTGCATTTTTATTTGGAATCATACATGGCAACTTAAATCAGTTTTCTTATGCTTTTGCAATGGGAATTGTATTTGCACTGCTTATTGAAGCTACCGATTCCATTCTGGCTACCATGATTGTACATTTCTTTATAAATGGAACCTCTGTACTGGTTATGTCATTATACCCCACGTTATTTAAACTGCTGGAAAACCTTTACGGATCGGAAAAGTTTAATGCGGATGAGTTGATGAAATCAATAAATTCCGAATTGCTTGACAACATTAATCTGGAATATATTATTCAAAGTTATGGCGTAACTGCTTTAATTGCAACTGCATTGGCTTTTATTGTGTTCAGGACAATTGCAAAAAATTCCGGTAGATGGGAACATGTGAAGGGGATATTTAGAAAAAATGGGGTTAAAGGAACCGACGGCCGCCTTCAGACGGAAAGCAATTTCAATTACACCCAGGAGGGAGATATAAGTTTACTGGACAATTCTTATATAGTACCTGCCCAAAGGGTAAGATTAATAACCATCAGCTTAATTATTGCAATAGTCATATGCATAACGCTTATGATAATCAATGAAATAAATGTCCCTGAGGTAACTGAACAAAGTACGGAAAAATTTTATACGATTATACACTTCTTTATAAAATGATCAGATTAAAAGAAATACAGAGGAGATGAAAACAAGTCCCCGCTTAAATATAATTAATCAAAAGTCTATCCTGCTGATAAAAGCTTCTGAAAATATATCAGGAGTTCTAAACGGCGGGATAGGCTTTATTTTGCCCCTATAGGATGGCCGTGATTCAGAAACGAATAGGATTTAAATATTTTAGAAAATGTGGTATAATAAAATATCCGGACTGTTAAAAATTACTATTGGAACGGATTATTACATTATTTGCAGATATTATTACATGGATAGTTGGGATGATATAAAAAGTATAGAACGATTAAATAGTTACGCATTAATAAAATCTGATACGTCGGTTCATAAAAACCATGGTGGCTGAATGTCACAAAGGAATGAAAAATGGGAGGAATATAGAGTATGGATAAAATTTATGATGTAATTATAATAGGTTCCGGCCCTGCGGGCCTGGCGGCTGCACTGTATGCAGGAAGAGCAGAATTGGACACCGTTATTATTGAAAAAGCGCCCATCAGCGGCGGACAGATTATTAATACCTATGAGGTGGATAACTATCCCGGAATACCAAGTATAAGCGGCTTTGAATTAGGAACAAAATTCAGGGAGCATTGTGACCGGATGGGCATGAATTTTGTTACCGGTGAAGTGGTAAACTTTAAAGCTGAAGACGGAATTAAGTTAATAACCCTGGAGGATGGAATCGTTTATCGCGGTAAAACAGCCATTATTGCTACCGGCGCCAATCCCCGCAAGCTAAAGGTGGAGGGAGAAGAAAAACTGGCCGGCATGGGTGTTTCCTATTGTGCGACCTGTGACGGTGCATTTTTCCGGAATAAAATAACCGCTGTTGTAGGCGGCGGGGATGTGGCAGTGGAAGACGCCATTTTCCTTGCCAGACTTTGTAAAAAGGTCTATGTAATCCACCGCAGAAATGAATTCAGGGCGGCGAGAAGTTATATTAATAAATTATTGTCCCTGGAGAATGTGGAAATCATATGGAACAGTGTTGTGGAAGAAATAAAAGGTAAGGAGCAGGTGGAAAAAATAGCGGTAAAAAACGTTAGGACGGAAGAAAGTACCGAACTTTTGATAAACGGAATATTTATTGCCGCAGGCAATGTCCCCAATTCCGACGTATATAAAACAGTTGTGAAGACGGACGGAAACGGCTATATCATAGCCGGTGAAAACTGCGAAACCAATATACCGGGGGTATTTGCGGCCGGTGATGTCCGCACCAAAGAGTTAAGACAGATTATCACTGCCGCCTCCGATGGTGCGAATTCTATTACAGCAGTAGAAAAGTACTTAAATACCCTATAATGAAATAATAGTATGAAAATGTTAAAAAAAGGCATGAGATTTAGCGAAAATGAATAAAAATAAACAGATATTTTTATTCATTTTCGGTTGACAGGAGTAGAATGATTTGATATAATGACTTCAGATATTTAATAAATTTGTAACAATTATTTATGAAAACGAAACAAAAGACGGTTTATTGTGAATGGATTGTTACATTCATATGAATTAACAAGGAGGTCACTTATCATATGATAAAAGGAATAACTGCCACAGCGTCCTTATGTGCCACAGCGTTATTGCTTTCTTTAAGTTATGGTGTTACGGCGAAGGCAGCAACGTGTACGTCGGATAAGGGTATTGCAGGTATTACTCCTGTATTGGATAATTATTATACGGCTACGGCGGATAAGGAGACCGGAGATGCGGAGAAGTTGTTAGAATCCTTATCGAAAAAACAAGCTGAGAAATTAAGTGCTTCTAAAGTAACTAAGGTTGAATCGCCCTATGCAAATCTGGGAATTTCGATTGCTAATGAAAATAGTTATGTTAATATAAGAAGTAAGCCGAATGAGGAAAGTAAAATCTTGGGTAAACTATATCCCGGCTGTGCCGCCGATATTCTTGCTACGGAAGGCGAGTGGGTTAAAATCCAATCCGGTAAGGTTGACGGTTATATTAAGTCAGAGTTTTTAGCCATCGGAGAAGATGCAGAAAAGCTGATTGACGATGTTGCAACTAAATATGCAGTTGTTAATACGGAAACACTTCGTGTCAGGGAAGGCCAGGGAACGGATACGGATATAGTGGCGCTGATACCTGAGGGTGAGAAATATTATATAGTAAAAGAATACGATGAATGGGTAAAAATCTTAATTGATGAAGATGATTCGGACGAACAGATAACAGGATTTGTATCCAAAGATTTGGTAGAGATAGATGTTGAATTTGAGTATGCTATTTCCATCAAGGAAGAAAAAGCAAAGTTAGCGGCACAAGAGGCGGCTAAGAAAGCCGAAGCGGAACGTTTGGAAAAATTGGCGCAGCAGCAGGAAGAAGAAAGACAAAGAGAAGCACAGGAAAAAGAAGCGGCCGGGAATGCAGCCGAAGAAGCAGAACATTCCGGAAATGAATCCTCGTCTTCTTCAAGCAGCGGCAGTTCTAGCAGTTCCGGCAGTTCTTCTTCAGGAGGCGAAATTGCCGACTATGCACTTAATTTTGTCGGCAACCCCTATGTTTATGGTGGTACAAGCTTAACAGGCGGTACGGATTGTTCCGGTTTTGTACAGTCTATATACGCTCATTTTGGTTATGGCATTGCAAGGAGTTCAAGCAGCCAGTCCCAATCTGCTGGCAGAGAAGTAAGCCTTGGTGATCTTCAGGCGGGTGATTTGATTTTCTACTGTAACAGCAGCGGAAATGTCAGCCATGTGGCTTTGTACATCGGAAGCGGCAGGGTGGCACATGCAAGCAATGAAAGGGACGGCATTAAGGTTTCCAATTATAATTACCGTACCCCATATAAAGCAAGAAGAGTTTTAAATTAACTAACTATATAAAAAGGGATGTTGCTTATGTAATATATGTACATTACATAAGCAACATCCTTTTTAATTTTGCGGATGCGTTTTTTCGCTTTATTTCTTCCGGCTACTTTGAAACCTCAAATGCCGGGTCCATTTATCGTGGTGCCGGCAAGGGCGGACACGGATGTTTGATAGAGAATTCCACGAGCCTTTTATTTTTCGATAAAAAGCGCTGTTTTTTGTACCGTGCATATAAAATGTAGTAAAATGTTTTGAAATTGTATGAATTTTATTAAATAGTTATTTTTATTAATATAAGCATTAATTTATAAAATAGACCCTTGATAAATCATAGTGTATACAAATTGCACAAAAGAATAGTACATGCTTTTACAGATGTGTATTTGAATCGTTTCCCGTATATTTTTATCCAAAAGTTATCCACAATTTTAAGACCTGATTTTATACGAAAAAGAAGTTATGCACTAAGTTATCCACATTATCCACAATTAATGACCACTGTTGTCGTATGAATACAGGCTGTCAAGCGCGAATATTTGTTTTGTAAGTAATGATAAAAATGAAAATTTAAGAACTAACAGATAGGGACAGGCGTTATTTGTTATTGTCAAATAAATAAGAAATATGTTGTACAATTAATAATAATGAGGCAGAAAATTACGATTAATATCGTTATTATAAAAATTATAAGCAAATTTGCGGAATAAACATTTTACACGCCATCTGCGGCTGCCTTGGGCAGGCGTGCGGTATACTTCGGGGAGCTAGAGCGTGTTTGAAAAATCATCGCTCCTTGTCTTCCACAAAGTGGAGCATCCGGTCCGGCACAAGCATT
>JAATFT010000036.1 GCA_015655075.1 Clostridiales bacterium
GAGTACTCTCGGAAACTCTTTGTATGCAGATTTGTGAGATGATTTTTTGTCAGCTATGCACAAATTTATGAGGCGTACGTGGGGCGTACGTTGATTAAATTTGTGTGTAGCCGGCCAAAAATCAGCCCCAAAGATGCGTACAGGGGAGTTTCCGAGAGTGCTCTTCTATATATTCTAAAATTTGTATTCTGACATAATTATTTCTGGCTTATCTGCACCGCGTTCTTCAATAGTTTCCCAATTCATAACAAAGGACAATAATGCATCAATAACTGCCGTTTCTTTTAAATGAGCATAACTCTTATAGTAATTGAAGGACTCATTGCATTCGTTTGAAATCAATACATAATCTGCTAAAGAAGATAGCGGTGACTGTCTGTATCCCGTAATCGCGATTCTTTTCAGCCCCTTCTCTTTAGCCAATTCCATTCCCTGAATAGTCTGCCTGGAACTGCCGGATTGTGATATTGCGATAACTATATCCTCCGGATCTGCTAGATTAACATGATTTAAGAAATATTCCGGTGTAATATCATAAGAAGCACGAACACCTAGCCTTCCCAGTCGAAATCCCATGTATAAAGCCAACGGCATCGTATTTCCCACTGCAATGATATGCACCATTTTACAGGTTTTGATTAAATTTGCACAATTTCTAATATCTTCAATACTAATACTATTGCCGATTGCGATAACCGAGTCCGCATATTGTTGAAAAATTTTTGCTATTGGGTTTGGTTCATTCTGTAATTCTTTTTCTTCTTCAACGTCCCCGCCCCGCCCAATGTCTTTAGCCAGCATCAGACGAAATTGATAATATCCTTTGTATCCTAAGTGATGACACATTCGCACTACAGTAGCATCGCTAACATTGCTGCATCTCGCCAATTCAGATACATTCGCATTAACAGCCTCCTGCGGATGACGCAGGATATAATCAGCCACCTTTTTTTCCGCAGAAAAAATTTTATCGTATCTATCTCTGATGACATCCAGAACTGGCATATTAAGCATACTTTTTTATCCCCCTTCAAACATCTTTGATAATATAACTTGGTTTTCAATTTCCGATAAAAGGCGGCGTTTTTTTGCCGCCATGCATCCGACTATAGGAACATTGATTTTTGTTCCTATAGTATAATACCATTTTCGGTATGATTAATCAACTTATTCACCGGTTGACGCAAGCAGGGTCATCCATGCTGTAAGATCTGCATTGAGAAGATGTTTTTTAATAGCTGATACAAAACATCCATCTTTTCATAAGCTTCGGTATATTTTTCTACTATGCCCATACTTCTTTCCCTTCTTCCCAAAAAAACAACCCCACAAAAAAGAAATATAAAATTTCCAATCCACGGGGCAAATATTAACTCTATTTATATTCTCTCCGCCTTTTTAACTAGCGCGTGTTTGAAAAATCATTGCACCGTTTTGACCGCCCCACTTTGCGGTATGCTGCGTCACAATTTTGGAAACGTAGCCCCAACGCCCCAAAATCGCTCCTTGCCTCCCACAAAGTGGAACACCCAACCCGGCACAAGCATTTTTCAGACAATCTCTAATAAAGTTTTGCTTTTCCATTTGCCTGAAATAATTCAATCTTATGTGCAGCTACCTTCTTCATCGCTTCCATACAAGGCGGTTCAATTTCATTCGGCTCTCTAAGTGCTTCATTTTGCAAAACTTCACGCATTTTCTTGTAATAAGCATCCTTAATATCACTGGAAATATTAATCTTATTAACACCAAGAGTCACTGACTCGCCGATTTCTTTGTCCGGGTTGTTGGAGCCGCCGTGCAGTACCAACGGAATAAATACTTTTGCTTTAATTTCTTTTAAGATGTCCAACTTCAATTCCGGTTTCATTCCTGCCGGATATAAACCATGAGAAGTACCAATTGCAATGGCTAGGGTATCAACTCCGGTTTCTTCTACAAACTTTACAGCATCATCCGGTTTTGTGTATATAATTGCTTTTGAGAATGCTTCTGATGTAGAATCGGTTGTTCCAATTGTTCCCAGCTCGCCTTCAACCGATACATTCGCTGCATGTGCTGCTTCAACTACTTTCTGACAAACTTTAACGTTGTCTTCAAAAGGAAGTGCTGATCCATCTATCATAACAGAAGTATATCCTGCCTGAATCGCTACCATAACCTGTTCAAAAGATGCGCCATGATCTAAGTGGATGCAAGCCGGAATAAAGGATTTAAATATCCTCTCACGAATTGCTTTGACAACATCTACCCCAATATGGCGCAATTCGTCCGGATGAATTGCAATAATAACAGGTGCATTCTTCTCCTCACAGATAGCCATAATTCCATTAAACATTGCATAAGAGCTGATGTTAAATGCAGGCACTGCGAAATTATTTTTGTTGGCTACGGCTAAAAGATCTTTCATGTTCATTAACATAATTCTTTCCTCCAATTTTTACAATGATTTACTCATTGTTTATTATTAGTAATTACTCTTTACTACCCTGCTGACATTCCAGCGATAAAATAGCGTTGGTAGACGAGGAACAAAATCAATATCAGTAATGGGCCAAGATCACTCATTTTCATCATTTGTTTCCATTAGGCTGCCAATAATTATATTAGTAATATCCTATATTTCTTTACTATTTCATCATATATGAATTTTTATTTCATGTCAATGTTTTTATGTAATTTTTTTTTATATAGAGCATATTTACCCAATGCTTTCCTTATTTGCTATGGATATGGCCTCGGAATTAATGAAGCAAAGAAAAGCCAAAGGATGTGAAAGAATCCTTTGGCTTTTCCTACCGTCTGAGGCATTTGCTCCTACTATCCATAAACTTATTCGACAAGAATAATGTTAGCGCCCATCTCTTTAAAATGACTATAGATCTCGGGGTCAATATTACTGTCGGTTATAATACCAGCAACATCTTTCAGGTGAGAGAAAGAAATCAAACCGTATTTTCCACACTTTGATGAATCTACTAAAACATAAGTTTTCGTAGCCGATGAAAGAATGCTTTTTTTGACACCCGCTTCAGGTGGATAGCCATCATAAAAATAGCCGTCATTCCCTACTGAAGACGCACCCAGGAAAGCAATATCAAATTTATATTGCCGGATTTGTTCTTCTGTCTGTGTTCCATAACAGGAAAGTGTACTGCTTCTCAAAAACCCGCCTATAACAATTGCCGATATATTGGGGTTCTCAGATATTTTATGAATAATCCGAAGATTACTGGTAACAACAGAAAGTTTATAGTTATTGGGAATATTTTGCACAATAGGACTTGTTGTTGTACCAGAATCTATATAAATAATTTGGCCAGGTTTAATGAATTCAATTGCTTTTAAAGCAATTTTAATTTTAGTATTGTTTGGTACCATTGAAGAAATTGGATAGGCTATGTCATTTTGAGGCAATGCATTCAAGATTGCACCGCCAAATGTTCGCTGAATTTTTTTAGCTTTCGTTAGTTCATTCAAATCTCTCCTTATAGTCATATCGGAAACATTAAAGATTTCACATAATTCTTTTACTTGTAATTCTCCATTTTGTCGTAATAAATCACAAATTTTTTGTTGTCTTTGATTTTTCTGCATATCTATATCCATTCCTTTCGCTTAGCTCAGGGCACAAAATGAATATAAAATGTGGCATCAAGAGCATCTCCCTATATTACTATAAAATAGTTATATTTATAAATATTATAAATAATATTATTCGGATTGTCTATAGTAAATAAAAATGTTGTTCAAATTAATCATTTAAAATAAACACAAACTAATAAAATAAGCCGTTTTATGTTGAAATAAAACGATAAGTGTGATATATTAACATTATAATAATCACAAAAAATGAAAGGGCTGCACTCAAAAAGATGTGCAGTAAAGGGAAGAATATGGCATTGGTAAATTATAATGATGTGTTGGCCTATGCGAAGGAGCACAAAATAACAGTCGGTGCATTTAATGCAATGAATATGGAAATGGCACAGGCATTGATTTCAGCCGCAGATAAGAAAAACTCACCCTTAATTTTGCAGACATATCATGCGCATGTGGACTATGCTGGAGCGGATTATATGCAGGCGATTACTGACGTAGCATCAAGACATACCGATATGAAAATAGCAATGGGCCTTGATCATGGACGTTCCTTTGAGCAGGCAAAGCTCTGCTGTGATAATCATTACACTGGCGTTATGATTGATTTAGCTTCAGAAAACTATGACTATAACGTTAAAGAAACAAGAAAAGTAGTTGAATTGGCACATGCCCGAGGAATTTCTGTGGAAGCCGAGTTAGGAACAATATCCGACGCTGACAGGTCGATAGAAGAAATAGCTTCTGGTTATACAGATCCTGTAATGGCTAAAAGCTTTGTAAAAGATACAAATATTGATTGCCTTGCTGTTTCAATTGGTACTGCTCATGGCATGTATAAATATACTCCAAAAATCAATTTTGAATTGTTAGGTACTCTTTTGCAAGATGTACCTTGTCCAATTGTCGTTCATGGGGGATCCAATACTCCGGATGAAGAAGTTGAGCATATGGTAAAAATGGGTATTGCTAAATTAAATGTTGGTACAGATTTCTTTAATGCGTATATAGGTGCCGTTTCTAAAGTATTGGATGAAAAAGGCAAAAAAACTGATATTATCGAAATGATGGCAGCAGCTAGAAATGCTGTCGAAGAAGTTGCAATGCGCAAGTTGGATATTTTAACAAAATTTAGAGTATAGGAATAGTAAAATTTATATATTAAGATTAATGTCGGCCGGCAGATTTTGTGACATGTCAGCCGACCCAAAATACACCCATAGGGCTAAATGGATTAGGTTACTGTTCTTCTTAATCCCGGCAGCCCCATTTTACCATAGAACCAATTTCCTGTAAATCCCATGGTTCACCATGAACCATGGGGTCGAAAATGATGCAGGTTAAAGCGCCGGGGTCAAAAACTTCCCCGGCTCGGATTACATCAGCCCGCAATGCGGACTGAAAGCTATTTTCATCGGAGTCAAATTTTAAGTATTGGGGTCGTGACCGGAATCACGATTTCAGGATAATCCCATTTATACGGAAGAATTTCGGAGTCATGAACGACACACCTGGCAAGTTGTAACAAGTTATTAAATAAAAAACAGTTCAGAAATCAGGTTGACTTATTTAACCAATTCATAACATCTATTTTTAGTGGTTTCTGGTATCGACTTCTAAAACTATTCCGGTATCCTATGCTATCATGGAATTAGCAAGTCTGTGACATTTATGTTTCAAAATTCTTTCAGCTACATTAATTAATTTGTTGTATAAATCTCTCTAAAATTTTTTTTGTTGCTAGACCACTTTCGGGAATTAATTGTACAACCCTTTCGACAACTTGATTAGATGCAATTTTATTTTTATTATCTCCAGTAATCATCTCTCTAAGTGCATCAATACACATTACAAAAAGCTCTTCATTTTTTGTATCAATGAGTTTCAAAATAATGTTTATTTCTTCATCTCTCTTATTATCACCAAAGCAGTATACCAGTCTTTTTTTCCATATAGTATTTTTTTCATCAACCTGTTGTATCAACTTTGACCAATCTTCTTCTTTAAACTCATCTAATAATTGGCAAGCATATTCAAATCCAACATCATACCAATAATCATCTGATGAATTTTCGTCTGAAAATTCCATTAAATAGGCATCTAATTTATTATACATTTTATCTTGTCCTTTTCTAAAATTTATTAATATATAGGGTCAAATCCTGGTGTTGGTTTGCCACCTACTGGATAACCAGATAACACATCATTTCCCTGCTTGATTACATCGATTTCTACACCATTAATAATACCTCTATGTAAAGTCTGTCCATCTAATGAACGTATACCAATAGGAGCACTATCCGCCACATTTTGAATTGCATTAATAATCGCATTATCTGACCAATTATCAGGAAATATAGTGCTTGTTTTTAGCCTAGAAACATTGCCATCTGGAAATTGCTTATAATACTTAACCACCTTTGTACCATCAGGATTTATTTTTATTTCTTCTACAGCAAACATAGGACTATTATTATTAACAGCTTTACACCGGGTTGATGATTTTCGATTTTCAATGTATTTATTCCAATCAAAGCCTTTATAAGTTTTTTTCCGCTATCCTTCTTTCTGGAGGGTCTTTGGTTTATACGAAATTCGATTTTAGAAAAATGGATATCTCTTTTTATTTCTTCTCTTTTTTCGATTCCGGTATACCCGGAATCACCATAAACAACCTCATCATCCCGAAGGAGTTTGGCGGTTTCGGCGATATCGTGTATATTTCCCGGCGTTGCTGTAATTGTGTGAACAAACCCTGAGCCTGCATCCACTCCAGCATGGAGTTTCATACCAAAGTGCCACTCATGACCCTTCATGACCTGATGCATTTCAGGGTCACGCTCTCTCTTTTTATTTTTAGTCGAACTGGGAGCTTCAATAATGGTTGCATCTACAATCGTTCCACCATGCATAATCAAACCTGCTTGGTCGAGCAATACTTTTACATTATTAAAAATCATCTCTCCCAGATTGTTTTCTTCGATGAGATGGCGGAAATGAAGCAGTGTAGTAACATCCGGAACCTGCTCCGAAAAAAAGTCGATACCCATAAAACTTCTCATTGCATAACTGTCATAAATGGAATCTTCCACTCCTTCATCGGAAAGATTAAACCAGTTCTGCATGAGATACATGCGAAGCATAGTTTCAATTTCTTTTGGCGGACGGCCACGCTTTCCGGACGGATAAAAAGGACGAATCAGATCAACCCACTGGCTCCAAGGAATCAGTTGATTCATCTGATCCAGAAAATCCTCCCGTTTGGTCTTACGTTTACGATTGTTGTATTCAATATCGCTAAAAGTTTGTTGCTTCATGCTTGCACCACCTCATAATTGATATAATAATTATACCATGAATAGGGTGAAAAGTAACTTTAAATCAAAGGGAACAACTCTGATTAAATCAGTGCTTCCCTAGATATGTTCATTCAAAGGTGACTTAAACCATACAGGCTTATAAAACAAATTCTGTTGGAACTATATATAGGCATTTCAAGTTTGAATTCTCATCAAATCCACACATAATATTTTTATTCACTTTTATTCCAACATCTCCTTCCTTCATTTCTTCACCAATTTGAATTATGCCTTTTTCTTTATCAAACTTTGTAACAAATTTTTCGAAATATTTTTTTGTTTGAGGATCTTTTTGAATTAAATCGTATATCTCGTTTTGTTTACAAGCTGAAAAATCAATATTATTAATTAAATAGTCTCCTTCTTCCCACTCTGGGATATCAATATTACAAGAAACAGCCCTTATAATTGGAAAGAAACCTTGCACTCTCATTAATTTTCCTGTTTCTACCTCAAAAACCATTTCCAATGTATCTATTGCTAAAGAAAAAGTGGGAACATCTATATCTTCATTTTCATAATACAAACTATGTGTTGTAAAGTCATATATCATTTTATTCATAGACAATTTCCTCGTATTCTTTAATTAGATTTAAAAACAAAATGCCAAACTGTATTTGTTTTCGGAGCAATAATAAGTTCATAATGCCCTGTACTACCATTAAAAGTTCCATCAACCGTCCAAGACAGAGCATTGGTTCCTCTTGGATCTGCCATAGGATGTTTGCTTTCTACGATTTCGTTAATTAATAGTTTTGAATCCTGATATGGTCTTCCTGTATGATTCTGAACCGTTTTACTGAAATTTAGACTATCCATATCAATCCCATAACTACTTGCTTTACTAAACCTAGAACCACCCTTAACAACGTCACCCGAACCCTTGCTCCCAGGGACCTCCTCTATCACATCATCACTAAAAGCTTTATTTGTCTTACTTATATCTGACCCTATATCTTTTACATCGTCAGCTGCATTTACTACTTTTGCCTCTTCGGATATATTCGTTATTTCAGGCCTTCTCTGTATTCCGCTTATATTAGCCGCCTTATCTATTCCATGCAAGCCTCCATAGGATACGGCTCCGATTCCGATTCCTCCAAGCGTTGCCA
>JAATFT010000062.1 GCA_015655075.1 Clostridiales bacterium
ATGCTTATGCCGGACTGGATGCTCCACTTTGTGGGAGGCCAGGAGCGATTTTGGGTGCGTAGTGGTGCTACGCTCCCAAAATTGTGACGCAGTATACCGCAAAGTGGGGCGTTCAGAACGGTGCGATGATTTTTCAAACACACTCTAGTGCACTGACAAGTTGATATCTTGTCTAATGGCTTGCCTGAATTTCCATCTGCTTCGTTGTCGTCAATCGACGTAGCCACCGCTACGGCTCATTCCTCCGCCTCGCAGAATGAAAATCCATTCTGCGCCATTAGTCCAAGTATCATATAATTTTAAAGTATCGCAGAAAACTGGTTATTTGAATGATAATAAAAACTGCCTTCTGTAAATCAGAAATAAGCTGCTGTTTCTTCTATATAGTAATATAATCCTATAACAAAAATTTTGTAAAATTAAAAACTATATTGTAGAATTTTATAATGCATAGTATAATTTCCATATCAGGGGGAAAGCAAATGGATGAAAAACTTCTAAAGCATATGGCTGCCAGCAGCTTTGCACTGATGTTAATGGTTATATTGATGTCTTTGGTAATTTCACATTATGACCAGACGCTGACATATGCAGGCAGCAGCGGGTTAGATGGGAATTCTTCCGCACAGAAACAGAATGGGGAAAATACGAATCTCTTGAGTGCAGAATCCGGTAAGGCGGAAGATACGGGGAATGAGGGTATTTCCGATTCTTCCATACGGCAGCGGTTGGGCGATAGGTATATAATGATTAAAAAGCCGGAGAAACGTTATTATAATGTAAGCTTAGAAGATCTATACATGGACAGGAGTATCCGCCTTACCATAACAGGGTTAAAAGAAAAAGTATTTAATGGAACCTCTATTGTGAGAGTAAACCAGGGCTATGAATTTACCGGCATACCCAATCATAAACCGGAAGAAGCAGGGAAAATGTCGAAGGTATTTAAAATACGGCCGGGGCAGGAAACAGAATCCTATCATACAATTCTTAATAAAGGTTTCGAGGGTGAAAAGCTTTTAATTCCGGAAGTAATTTCGGCTGCCGGTGAGGTATCCGATTATGGAATTGCTTTTCCCCAAGGTATTTCTGATCCGGCGAAGGATTTTAGTATTAAATATAAACAAAAAGAGGCTGCCGACCTTTATACCGCCGCGATAAACATAGCGTTGGACTTTATCTATGCTCCGGTTCTTTGCCAGGATGAAGATTACATTTACATCGATTTAAGACGGCCGAAAGATGTATATGATAAAATTGTTGTTATTGATGCCGGACATGGAGGCAAGGACTGCGGAACCTTTTCACAGGACGGACAATACTATGAGAAGGACATGAATCTTAGTGTTGTATTGAAGCTTAAGGAAATACTGGCGGGGGAAGATTTTAAGGTATATTATACCAGGGCTGAAGATAAAACCTTATATTTAAATCCCAGGGTTAATTTTGCCAATGATGTTGAAGCGGATCTTTTTTTTAGCATTCATTGCAATTCCAATGAATCTGCCATACCGGGCGGTTCGGAGGTTTTGTATAATGAAAAGCAGCAGGGCGGCGGTTTCGGGTCAAAGCGGTTGGCGCAGATAGCCTTGGAAGAGATAACCAATGTAACTCACAGAATCAACCGGGGCCTGGTACCCGGAAGTGAGATGGTAATCGTGGGAAAATCCAAGGTTCCAATGGCATTAATAGAAGTGGCATTTATGTCCAACCGGGAGGATCTGGATTTCCTGGGGAAAGAAGAAAATAAAAGTAACATAGCAGAAGCCGTTCATAAAATAATTTTAAGGTCATTTGATGAATTGGGAAAGTAGGCTGACAAGAGGAAAAGGTGGCAAATGCAATAAATATAAGGTTGTGCCTGCACACCTGGCATAAATTTCAGATGCTCAAGAGTTCGCAATGTGAACTCTTAAAATGCGCAGGAATGGAGGTAATATGAGAGACAGGATAATATTTGCAACTACGAATGAAGGTAAAATGAAAGAAATCCGTATGATTTTAAAGGATTTGGATTATGATATTTTATCCATGAAGGAAGCGGGAATACAAATTGACATTATAGAGGATGGAAATACCTTTGAAGAGAATGCCGCTATAAAAGCGAAGACAATTATGGAAATGACAGGGGAAATAGTATTAGCTGATGATTCCGGCCTTGAGGTAGACGCCATGGATAAAGCTCCGGGAATTTATTCCGCCCGGTTTTTGGGGAAAGATACCTCCTATGAGGTTAAAAATAATTATATTCTTAACCGTCTCAAAGACTTACCCCAGGAAGAAAGAAGTGCAAGATTTGTTTGCGCCGTAGCCTGTGCCTACCCTGACGGTGAAATTGTTACCACGAGAGCGGCTATTGAAGGATTTATCGGGCATGAAATTATTGGTGGCAACGGATTTGGGTATGATCCAATATTCTGGGTTCCGGAGTACGGATGCACATCCGCTCAATTACCCACGGACATAAAAAATAAGATCAGCCATAGGGGAAAAGCGCTGGAAGCGATGAAAGAAATTATAAGAAGCAGAGAACGGCACAATGATTTTTCAAACACGCTCTAAAAAAACTGTATGGAAAATATGTTTATTTTGCCCTGATTATATTATGGCATTGACATCGGAAAACAGGTGTCCTATACTTTACAATATCTTAACGGCTAATAGTAACCTCTATGCGCTACGGGAGCTTATATGAAAATAATGATAATAAGTGATTCTCACGGAAGGAATAATTATCTGGAGAAAGCATTAAAAAAAGTAAAGCCTATTGATTTGTTTATCCATCTTGGAGATTTTGAAGACAGTGAGGAATATATAAAATCCATTGTACCCTGCAGGACGGAAATGGTTCCGGGGAATAATGATTATTTTACCGACATGGATAAAGATAAAATTATAACCATAGGTAATTACACCGTTTTTCTTACCCATGGACATCGGTATGGAGTAAATTTCGGTACGGAAAGATTAAAGAACGTCGCTATGCAGTATGGGGCAAGTATTGTTATGTTCGGTCATACCCATCGGCCCCTGATAGATATAAGCGGCAATGTATGGGCAATTAATCCCGGAAGTATTACACAGCCCAGACAGGTAGGCGGAAAGCCCTCTTATATTATTATGGATATCGATTCGAAAGGAGAAGCACATTTTACTTTGAATTATATATAGTATATTGGTTAACAATATTAATATTAACAACGAAAAAATGGTAAATTCAGGACGGGATCATGGGCTAAATATGGTATTAAAAACTCATATAAATAAAAATAATGATTGACATTAAAGTATCTCTATTATATAATAGTTCTTGCGTCACGGGCGGCAGGCGGAAACGTAGCAATACGGGGTGTGGCTCAGCTTGGCTAGAGTGCTTGATTTGGGATCAAGAGGTCGCAGGTTCAAATCCTGTCACCCCGATGGTATCAGCTGCGGCAGGTGATTGGAGAAGAGAGAAAGACATTTATACTTCCCATTGATTTGGACAAATATAATATGCGGGTGTAGTTCAATGGTAGAACACTAGCCTTCCAAGCTAGATACGTGGGTTCGATTCCCATCACCCGCTTGGTATACCCTAAGGTATACCTTAAGTGTGCTAGTAGCTCAGTCGGATAGAGCAATGGCCTTCTAAGCCATGTGTCGGGGGTTCGAATCCCTTCTGGCACGTTTTTTTATCTCGGATAGTCCGAATTGTTTTAACAATTCAGAATCCCAGTTAAATTGTAATGATATAAATATCGATGAGCTAATCATTATAATGGTATTATTTAACCTTACAAGTAAGTCCCCCGCTTCTTAGCGAAGCGTAAGCGGTGGGTTTGGGACGTATTTGTTTCGGTTCAGCTGGGGAGACATCAGTGACCATGCTTGTCGGTGTCCTGTACATGTCTGGGATGTATTTGTTTCAGTTAGAGAGAGGGCTCCGGCTGAAATACCGGCAAATCAGGCAGACATCAACCTGGCAGGTAAATACCAGCTACGCTGGTATGGTTATGAGCAAGCGGTACGGCGACCCCGGAATATCCGCTTTGACCAAGATAAGGATGACATAATTTAATATGGTGGGTATAGCGCAGTTGGTTAGCGCGCCAGATTGTGGCTCTGGAGGCCAAGGGTTCGAATCCCTTTATCCACCCTGGTATTGTAACCTTTGGGCTGTCGCCAAGCGGTAAGGCACAGGACTTTGACTCCTGCATTCGCTGGTTCAAATCCAGCCAGCCCAGTTTCCGATTGATTTATTTAATCGGAATAAATTGGTGTCAAGTTAGTTGACGTAATACATCAGATGGGATATTAGCTCAGTTGGTAGAGCACTTGACTTTTAATCAAGGTGTCCCGGGTTCGAATCCCGGATGTCTCATTTTTATAAAAACTTTTCGGACAGGATGTATGGATGTGCGAGAGGAAATTGTACAAAGCGGCCGTACCCGGCGCAGGATGACGTTTGTTACTGAGGCGACGGTGTGACGGCGCCAGTGTCTGACAGATTCAGACACGTCGCTTTGATAAAATATGCGGATGTGGCGGAACTGGCAGACGCGCTAGACTTAGGATCTAGTGGGAGACCGTGGGGGTTCGAGTCCCTTCATCCGCAGTAAAAAGCGGCAAACTTTGATTGGAAGTTTGTCGCTTGGCGTACTTAAAGTCTTAAAGTATACTTAATTGAGAAAGGTAGGTGAGCAGATATTATGTATACGTTTTATTATATGAAAAACCGAAGTAATATTGCTCGCTTGATAAACATATAATAGGCACTCATGAGAGATATAAACTTGAAAGAAAATAAAATTAATGAAAGGATTGCTGCAAATTTAACCTTTCATTTTATTTATTTATGGCAGTATAGCGGTCAGGTTTGCGATATGTATGGGTGTAAATATAAGGAAAATAAAAATTAGGGCTGAAATTCGTTCTGGTATGAGCTATCCGACAGGTGAGTTGATTTATAACCGGGGCAAGGATGGAATTTTAATGCAGGAAAGTATATCAGCTGCCGGAAACATAGCATACTTTGAAGGCGGAGCTTTAAAAGCAGGTGTGACAGAAGCAAATCAATGGCTGGATGCGATTATGAATGAAACAGAACCTTTTATGAAACCGGAACAGGCATTTAAGGTAACACAAATTTTAGATAATATATAAAACTGCTGACACGGGAAAAGAAATACTGTTATGAAAGTCATATAAAATGCAGCAGAAAAAACAGTGGTTTACTTAGAATAGGAGATAAGGATGGCATTAGGACTGCGAATTAATTTAGTGGATGTGATTTGCGATGACAGTTTAAGAAATACATACATTAATGGAAAAAAACAAGGATTTCAGTTTGACATCAGGCTGGGTTATTACCAGTGAGCATTTAACGATGTTCCGGCTGACAGTTGCTGTGAAAAGACATTAGAGATAAAAGAATTGTATATGGCATACGCCCTGTCAGTTATGCGGCAAATAATGATAGGGGAAAACTTCCGGACCGTGATTTAACAGAGGATGAAATGCTTGCAGATGCGATTCGTGATGTAAAAAGTGCCTACATTGAACGGATATGTACTACATTACCGCCAAAACAACGGTCTTGTATTTACTGCCGCGTAGCACGAAGAAAGAGCCGACAACTGTGATTTCACTCACGGTTATCGGCTCTGCGTCTTAGCGTATGGCTCTTTGATAACTGACATATTTAATTGTCGTACATTGATTAAAGTTTCATGTTTGCACTTCGGGCAGAACAGAGGAAAATTTTTCAATTCTGTATCTTCCCGGATTTTCAATCTTGTTTTATTGCCGTATATAGGACATAATATCCATTCTTCTTTTTCCATTTAGATACCCATCCTGATTATTTAGTTTCAAGCATTGTAGAAGGATTTAAGGTATCTAAAAAGATAATTGCATTATAGGCTTTATGTGGCGCTATTTTTTGCGTATAAGCCGTTTCTGTTTTTGAAAAAGAATCTGAAAACATATCTCCAATAGAACTCATCGGCTGTTTTTCATTAAGATACCTCGCCAAATCCGAATCTATGTTTTCAGCTTCCATATTCAAATATAATGAATCATTAGAAGTTTCATACAATAAAACAGCTAAACGCTTATTGCCGTTATTTTGCACATGATACTCTTTGCGTTCGCCCGTAGTATAATCAGAAGCCAAAAACGTACCCTCATAAAATTCAGTTCCGATAGCGAAGTATTCATCGCCGTATTTTTCGGACAGCAATTCCCCCATTATCTTTTCTGTTCCAACTGTGGCGGTTGTTTTTCCTATATGTCCATTATGTCCTGTGATAAAAACGCGTTTATTACCATAGAATGTTTCTTCATATTCTAATATCCACTCTACATTATCTGCCATATATGCATCACGCTTTGTTCCGTAGTCATTATTTGCCAACCGTAATTCAGAATTTTGTCTAATACCCTCTACATACTGTTTTGCTAAAGCAAATTCCATTTCAGACGTTGCTGAAATAATGGTATCTCGCTGTTCTTCCAGACGGCTGTTTAGTGTTTCCAATTCTGCAAGAGCCGTCTTTACCACATCCGAATCAAGGTCATACATGGTATCATCGGTAAATCCATTCAATACAGAAGCATATTGCTGATTCAATTCCGGTGCAGCATTTTCTAATATCTGTGATAGTGCTGATTTGGAATTATCATACCTTTGCATATCATAGCCATAAAAACGAATTTGTTCTGATGTCGGCTTGCCCTCATTAAAAGAACGCATCCATGCTACCAGTTCCGCCATTTCCTGCGTACGGTAGATAGCAAATCCAATTTCTGAAACTGCCGGCTGTCCGTATTTAAGATGAAGTTTAAGTTACCGGCTACTGACAGAAAAGTACGCTATGCTTTTGACAATGGTGGAACTATGTTTGATAAAAAAGTGGACAAAAAGGTAGCTTATCATAAGCTAATGTCGGGTGGAATCAAGGAAGCCGAACGAATAGTTGCATTTCAAAAAATAAGTGCCACAGAAGCGGTTTCTTGATATTATTGTAGCAACCTATGGCCCAACTGCATATGGTATAATAATACCGATTCCAATCTTATTGACATAAGGCAACCCAAAACACCGTCTTTTTGTATCGAAAGACGGTATTCGAGTTTTCAAAATAATGTAATATCCGTTTGCTTGTAGCCGTAAAGCCTTATTTTTGATATGCGGATTTCCGAGTTTGTCCTTATGAACACTCGGACCAATACCGCAGAGGTCAAGACCGATCCCTGCGGTATTATATTTTATTGATATTAAGCCATCTTACAAGCGTTAAAATACTGTAAGAACACTCGTAGGCGGCGGGTGCTTCACAGTATCTTTATTTTCTATAAAACTGTGTTACACTATTATCATGCAACCAAGACAAATAAGGAAATCATTTTTCTAATTAGGAGAGAGCTAATGAAAAATAACATCATATTAAGGGATATGCTACAGGAGGAAGCGGACTCACTTTATAGGGAAGCAAAACGGAACTTTTCCCTTGTGGAGGCGCTGGGAGCCTCCAAGCCGAAAAATGCGCTGGTGGCTGAGGCGGATGGTGAAATTGCCGGGGCTTTATTTCTAAAAACATACCGGATAAGGGGGAATCGAAAGCTTGGTTACCTTGATCTTGCCTATGTTAAGAAAAAACATCGCGGCAAAGGGATCGGAAATATGCTGTATCCCGCAGCAGTTGATAAATTGAAAAAAGAGGGCTGCGAAACGGTTTGCGCCATGGTAAAGGACGAGAATGTGGCGTCGTGGAAGCTTTTGGTCAAACAGTATTTTACCAAGCCTGATTATATAGCCTTTTTCCGCGAATTTGGCTTGTTTTACGGTTTGCTGGTTTGGTTGCGGACCCTCTATTGTATCGCCTGCGGTATGAACTTTTGGATTTCGAAGCCTTGCAAAGAGCGAAAGACAGTGCATGAACTGGCGGCCTTTTTCGGAATCAATCTTCTCATCTTTTCGTTTCGTGGCATATATGTTGTTGTTCACAGCAGCGGCGGCAGCGTATGGCAGGAAAGCCTTGTATTTGTTCTGGTTCTGGCGGTAAGCGTATTGGGAGGGTTTGTCGGTACTTTGTTTTCAAAAGAACGGTGGCACTTTCAGCTTACGCGCGGTGGCCTCTTGTTATCAATTGTTTTGCTATTTTTGGGCACATGTTTTCCACTGGTGGGGCGCTGGTATCCTGCCAAATATATAAAAAACCATGAGCAACGTCGCTCCCTTGGGATAACGTCGGTTTGCGAATGGGCCGGCATGGGCGCCTTGTGTTTAATTGCTTTTTTCTTGTTCCCAGCAGGCACATTCCAACGATATACCGTACAGGCATCCGCGACTCTATTGCTGTACCACATTGTTGCCATCTATCCTTTTGAACACTTTGGCGGCAGCCGCGTGTATCATTGGAACAAAGCTGTGTTCCTCATTTTGTCACTTGCTACGGTATTGCTGGTATTCTTAGTTTGATGTGTCAATTGTATGTGAACGACGGTTGATGTTTGGGAACATTCCTTCTGGAATGTCCGAATATCAGCCGTCGTTTTCTATTCCCAAATCCTTTATTCACGCGGATTTAGGCTTTTTTTTTAGAGATTGACTACGTGCTTGACATTCAAAACCAAAAATCTGCGAGATCAAAACGTTGAAAAATCAACTTCCGAACACGAGTGTCTAAATTTCTTTCTGTTCTTGCTTGTCATAAAACAAGCGGTCATAGGTATTTGGGATCCTATAGTCCAGCGTAACAGGATGCCTTATTTTATAGAATTCTATGTATTGGCTGATACGTTTTTTGGATTCACCTATCGAATATTGACAATAGGTTTATGCTGTGCCATCATGACTATAATGACTAAAATAATAAATATGGTCATTTTAGGAGTGATGAAATGTCTCCGAGAATTCTTTCGGTACAGGAAAAAAACATACAAAGGGAAAAATTACTTGCAAAAGGTAGAGAGCTTTTGGTTGCATACGGTATACGAAAAACAAGCGTCGAAGATATTATTAAGGCTGCAAACATGGCCAAAGGTACCTTCTATCAGTATTTTAAATCAAAGGAGTTCTTTTTCTTTGAGATTATCGTGCAATTCCATAGCGAATGGTTTCAAAAAGCCGCAGAAGCCTTTGCGCAATCCGGTGGCGTGCCGTTGAAGGAACGTGTCCGGGAGCATATCAGGCTCAATTTTTATTCGCCTGATTATCTTTGCATCTTTAAGTATCATGATGAAATCGAGGACCTGATTCTGGGTATGCATGAATTATCACGGGAAAAAGCAGAGGCATTGATAGAAATGGAGCATAATGCCTATGAGCGATTTTTAAAGCTGTGGGAAATAGATGGTAAGAGAGTGAAACCGGGAGTGATCCACAACTATCTGCATACAATGTATTTCTGCATCGCAAATGCCGACCTGATGGAAAAGGATTGTATTGACGAGACATTCAAAGCATTACTGGACGGACTGATTTCTTACATTTTCGATTAAATCTGAAAGGTCAGGAGGAAATAAAGATGTCAAAGTTAGTTATTGAGAACCTTGAGAACAGTGAACTGCTGGAAAGGGATGCCTTTCAGAAAAATGCCAATTTTATTTATTCCAGATGGAAAAGTATCCGGATCGGAGACTTTGAAACGCGCATATTTGATATGGGAGAAGGCGAGCCAATCGTCGTAGTCCCAATCTGTCAGGGACTGGAAGCCTTTGATTCTCTGATGATCCAGCAACTATGCAAAGAATACAGGGTAATTACTTTTGCACGCAGGGAAAACGAGAAGGAGAGGCTCGATCGTTATACCCGTGCCGGAGATATCAAAAAGGTATTGGACTATTTAGGAATTGAAAAGGCGCATTTTATCAGCCATTCTTCAGGTTCCGTCGCAACTACCACGCTGGCTCTTGAGCATCCGGAGCTGTTTTTATCCTATGTGTGGATGAATCTCTCCGCCGTACCCGCATCCGATATGTCCCCTATTAAGAGAAAGGCTGCTTTCCTTCTTAAATACCTTCCGGTTCCCGACGATATGGTCACAAAAGTTCTTTCAGTTACCTGTGCCGGTGGGAAAAAGAATTCTCTGTTGTACCAACGGATTTATGAGCAGTTCACTTCTGTGCGGAATTCTGCGGGTGTTATCAGTATGAAAAGATGGTTTATCAACAATGTTTGGACATTGGCTCAATACAACTGGTCAAAAGGTCTGGACAGTCTTACGATGCCGATCTTATTAATGAACAGCAATGATGATTTGGTCAATTCCATAAGCGCTATGCGGGATATAGAAAAGCAGCTTCCCCGCTCTTATGGGTTTATCATCATTAATCATGGCTGGCATTTGTTTCAGTACCTTTGTTCTGATCAGGTGCTGGCAGCGGTAAAGACGTTCTATAGGTCACATGCGAAAGGTGTGAATATATGAACAATAAAGATATCTTCTGCGCTTTTTTGAATTAGAAATATAGAAGAGATTGGGTTAATTATGAAACCCTCCTTCATCCTGACGTGGAATGGATTTTATTCAATGAAGAAGGAAGCCAAACTGTTTCAGGATTGGAAAACTACATTGATGGGCTATAATAAAAATGAAATATTTGCTATCACACATATAACCAAAAGAGGTGATACTTACGGAATACATGCAGATAAACATGCAAAACAGGCAACAGATCAATTCCTTTATTTCTGCGCAGTGGCTTTCGACCGATATGATAATTCGTGGTACAAAAATTGATATGACCAAGGTGGATGGTATAGTTGCGTTGGAAAATGAAAGCATTATCGGACTTCTGACTTATACTATCCGCGACGGGATTTGTGAAATAGCCTCTTTAGACAGTCTTACGGAAGGCAAAGGGATTGGAACAACTCTGATAAATAAAATAACCCGCATCGCCAAGGAAAGCGGTTGCCAGAAAATCATTGTTGTAACAACCAATGATAATATAAATGCGATCCGTTTTTACCAAAAACGAGGGTTTGATATGGCAAGATTCTATCATAATGCATTGGATATTTCGAGAAAAATAAAACCTGAGATCCCTTTAATTGGCGATAATGACATTCCGTTGAAACATGAGATTGAGTTTGAACTTAATCTCATCGAATAAGCATAAGCCCCGCTTATAACCCGAAAACTTTTTCCCACTATTACTCCAAAAAGCGACAAACTTTGATTGGAAGTTAGTTGCTTCATTATTTGTTTGTCGCTTGGCGTACTTAAAGTCTTAAAGTATACTTAATTGAGAAGGCAGGTGAGCAGATATATGTATACGTTTTCTTATATGAAAAACCGAAGTAATATTGCTTGCGTGATAAACATATAATAGGCACTCATGTTTATTTGCTACAATAAATTATGCACTTCTGTTTTTCAGGAGTGCTATTTTATTTTGAAAGGATAAACATGATGTTAAAATTAAGATATTTATTTGAAAACTACGATTTAGCAAAAGAGGCATTGAAGCATTGGGCGCATGACGATCATTCTCTTGACGAAGCACTGTCACGCTTTCGAATCTCAGCAAATGCAATTTACCCGTTTTACCATAACAACGGCATTTACTTTCTTCGGCTTGCTCCGACTGAAGAAAAGCTGGAAAGAAATCTGATTGGAGAGCTTGAGTTTATTCAATACCTTCGAAAAAACAACTATCCTGTCATGGAGCCTGTTGCATCCCTATCCGGTAAATACCTTTTAAGATTAAACACCCAGTGGGGAAACTATTATGCATGCGTATATAAGGGCGTTGATGGCGTGCAAATTAAGAATACCGATTATTCAGACAATATCATGTTCATATATGGCAAGACGCTTGGTCGCCTTCATTCATTGTCATCACAATACACGCCGGCAACAAAAAAATGGGCGTATACAGACGTGCTGGACTGGATTGAAAGGGTACTGCTGGAATATCATGCACCCGATTCAATGCGCTCAAAACTTGATGCCGTCAAAGATAATCTATTATACCTTCCTCAAAGCAACAATTGCTATGGTCTTGTTCATTATGATTTTGAGCCTGACAATGTTTTTTATGACACTGTGAAAAAGCATTGTAATGTTATCGATTTTGACGATGGAATGTATCATTGGTATGCCGTAGACATTGAGCAGGTATTTGGCGAACTTTCCGAAGCGTTGAATCATAAGGAATTAAAGCGTGCTAAAATCGAATTTATCCGCGGATACAAAGAAGAGCACGCCATAACGCAGGATGATTTGACCACGCTGCCCATCATGCGGCAATTTATTGATTTATTCAGCTATGCAAGATTAATTAGGTGTGTAGCAGAAACCTTTGATAATGAGCCGGATTGGCTGATTGGGCTGAGAGTAAAATTAAATTCGCATATAAAAAAATTTGAGAATCAGGCATAGGCAACAATCATCATCCGCAAAAAAATTATTTCTATTATTATTTCAAACTGCGCCTGCACGCAGAACGCGCACTTCACAACGTGAAGTGCGTTTTGTTTTACTGACCGCGCTTTAAGACTATATCTACCGATATGAGGGTATGGAAATCTTACGATAAGAGCAATTATTTTTATAGATACCGGTAAATTCTCATGATAATTTACCGGTGTTTGTTCATTTATAGCTCTTATTTACTTTTTAGTCAGCATAATACGACAGAAAGTAAAAGGACTAACATAAAATGGTTATAGTTCCACAATCTTCATTAAATATATTGTTTTATATCTTATCTTAATATATAATTTATACAATGAGTATTAATTGAGTTATGTATTTATAGTTCACTCTACAATAGTAAGGAATTTTAAGTAGATAGATGACTTTTAAAGGTATTTATAGAGATATCAACTTGTCAGTGCACTAGAGCGTGTTTGAAAAATCATCGCACCGTTCTGAACGCCCCACTTTGCGGTATACTGCGTCACAATTTTGGGAGCGTAGCACCACTACGCACCCAAAATCGCTCCTGGCCTCCCACAAAGTGGAGCATCCAGTCCGGCATAAGCAT
>JAATFT010000011.1 GCA_015655075.1 Clostridiales bacterium
AACACGCTCTAGTAAGCTTTACCCCAATAAACCATGGATTTTGCTTTTTTCCCGCAGCATATGCAGGTATCCGTTATCTGCTCCTGTTCAAATGGTATACAGCGGGAGGTGGCGCCGGTTTGCTCCTTAATGGCATCTTCACAGGCCCTGTCTCCGCACCACATAGCCTTAACAAATCCGGGCTTATTTGCAATAATGTCCTTGAATTCTTCAAAATCCGATGCATGAAAGGTGTGGGTATCCCGATGCTTCCCGGCCCTTTCCAGCATTTCCTCCTGCATGGTATCCAGTACTTTTCCAACGGCTGCTTCCACATTATCCAAAGGGGCAGCAATTTTTTCCCTGGTATCACGGCGTACAATGACCGCCTGGTTTGCCTCCAGATCCTTAGGCCCGATTTCAATACGGATGGGAATTCCCCGCACTTCCTGTTCGCTGAATTTCCACCCGGGGCTCTTATCGGAGTCATCCACCTTAACCCGGAAAGCTTTCAGTTTATCCTTAAGTTCAGAGGCTTTTTCAAGCACCCCTTCCTTATGCTGTGCAATGGGAATAATCATTACCTGGACAGGTGCAATTTCAGGAGGCAGGACTAAACCGCTGTCATCCCCATGTACCATGATAATGGCGCCGATAATACGTGTGGTTAAGCCCCAGGAGGTCTGGTGTACATATCGGAGGGTGTTATCCTTATCCGTATACTGAATGCCGAAAGCATGTGCAAAACCGTCCCCGAAATTATGACTGGTTCCGGATTGCAGTGCCTTGCCGTCATGCATCAGGGCTTCTATGGTATAAGTTGAATGGGCCCCCGCGAATTTTTCCTTATCCGTTTTTCTTCCCTTAATCATGGGAATTGCAAGAACCTGCTCACAGAAATCAGAATATACATTTAACATCTGAATGGTTCTCTCTTCTGCTTCTTGGGCCGTAGCATGCGCCGTATGACCCTCCTGCCACAGAAATTCCCTGGAACGTAAGAAGGGTCTCGTGGTCTTTTCCCAACGGACGACGGAACACCATTGATTATATAATTTAGGCAGATCCCTGTAAGACTGTACGATATTGGAATATAAATCGCAGAATAAGGTTTCGGAAGTAGGTCTTATACATAATCTCTCCTGTAAAGGCTCCAGGCCTCCCTGGGTAACCCAGGCCACTTCCGGAGCAAAGCCCTCCACATGGTCCTTTTCCTTCTGCAAAAGACTTTCCGGAATAAACATGGGCAGATATACATTTTCCACACCGGTTTCTTTAAATCTTCTGTCCAATTCCTTCTGGACATTTTCCCAAATGGCATAACCGTTGGGCCTTAAAATCATACATCCCCTTACACTGGAGTAATCAATTAATTCTGCCTTTTTAACCACATCCGTGTACCACTGGGCAAAATCCTCCTCCATGGAGGTTATTGCCTCTACCAATTTCTTTTCCTTAGCCATAACGCTTTCTCCTTTTGATATAAGAGTATACCCGTAAATTAACATAGACTGTTTTTATAATATAAGTAATTTATGGGAAAATACTCCTATATTGATTTAATAAATAAAATGGAAGGCTTTTTATTTCATCAGATATTCACGGAATTTTCTGTGAAATAAAAAAAGCCCTTCATCCACAAGGGACCGAAAGACCTCGGCGGTACCACCCTAATTAACTTGCATACTGCAAGTTCTCTTTTTACCCGTTAACGCCGGCCCTACGCTGTATTTTCACACAGTGCTCCAAGGTAGGTTCTATAAAATTATCCTAAGAATTTCCCACCAATCCATTCTCTCTCTGGAAGGATAATACTTATATACTATTCCTTTTCAACGCTATTATACTGACGATTCTATGCTACTTTCGATCTTTTGTCAAGCAATTAAATAGTAAAATACCAAAGAGGGAACAGGTCATAGCCATTATAATTTGAACATCTAATTCTTTTTGAAGAAATTAGATTATTATATTCTTCTATAATGTCATGAAATTCTTCAGAAAGATTAATTTTTCCGGTTTTTTGTACATCGATGATTGCATATGTGAGGTACTTTTTGATGGGCTTAGTAATAAGCTTTGTATAAAATAAAGCGATTGCAACAAATAAAATAAACGTAATTGCACACCTACAGTAAGCTTCTTTTCAGTAATAAACTAAACCTATTTGTAATGGCCTATTTTATTGATATTATTCTATTGTAGCTTATATTCGTGTTCATTTTTTTCAATTGTATTCCCAATTCTTATATAAATCATTAAAACAGGATTTTATCACGTATATTTAACCGCCAACTGTGTTGATATATTATGTATGCGGTTTAACCGGTACAGAGCAGACTGATAAACCTGGATATAGCCCAATTCAGGGTATAAGCCTGCCTTTACCGGGTTGCCGATTTAAGATTTTATTAATCTTTTGAGATTTCCGTGTTGTCCTTAACAAGAATATTCAGCCTTTTCTGTGCTTCTTTTACCACTGTTGTTATAATCACTAAGCCGATGGGGCCTAATATGAAACCCGCAAAGCCAAAAATTCTGATCCCCACATATATCGCCATCAGGGTGTACACAGGCTTTATTCCTATCCGGTTTCCTAACAGTCTGGGTTCTAAAAACTGCCTTATTATCTGACAACCCACATAAACCGTTAAAAGAACGGCGGCGGTATAAAAGTCCCGGCTGAATAATGCAATTATCCCCCAGGGTACTAATATCAGCCCGCTTCCAAGGATGGGAAAGGCGTCAAAGATTCCTATTGCAATTCCCACGAGCAAAGCATATTTATTCCTTAACAAAAGCATACCCACCGTACAGACGGCAGAAATCAGCAGCAGCATGATACCCTGGGTCCTTAAATAGGCAATTCCCATCTCCAACAGCTTAGAGGTCACTATATGGATATCCTGATAGAAAACGGATTCCCTCATACTGCTTTTATATTGTTCCTCATCCTTAATCAACAGAAGGATGGAAACCAGTATAATCAATAAAATACCGGCAAATCCTATCATACCGATTAACAGATTTATACTCCGGGTAGTTATAATGGGTATAATTTTATTTTTAATGACAACTATAATCCCGTCAAAATTGCTGTAAATAAAACTTTGCATGGAGCCCAGTTTAACTCCCATAATTTTATCACAGTTTTCACAGAATTTATCCAGATACCCGCTTAACATAGCCAGATAAATCGGCATATTTCTTAACAGAGCTACAACCTGCTTTATCAGTATATCCGTTAAATAAAATAAACCATAGCCGATGCCGGTACCTAAAACTCCTAAGGATATTATCCATCCGAACAATTTCGGCAGGCGGATTTTTGAATTTAACAAACGCACCAGGGGCAGTAATGCCGAAGCAATGAGATATGCCGCTATAAACGGGGCAAAGAGAGGCAGGATATATTCAAATCCCAAATATACGAACATAACAGTTGCGATTACGATTAATAATAATTCCACTTTATTATTTTTGATAATCATAGAAACATTCCTCCCTTCATCATAACCATATTTTTAATTCAAATGATAAAAACAGAGAGCATTACACATTTTGTAATTAATTTCCTTTTATAATTACCCTTTGTTTGTAATTACTCTCTGTTTTTATTGTCTGTAATAAAAATAAATGTATGTTAGGTGATTGCTTCATAGATTTCAAGAGATTGGTTTCCAAAATTTTTAAATTTTTATGAAATTTCGTAGTTAAATTATTTAATAAATATTTATTATATCCTCAATCAACCAGACTTACAGGGATAAACGGTACTTTAGCAAGCCGTGCCGCCTTTACTTCCTCCAGATCTGCAAGTACGGTATAGCTGTCCAGAACCTTTTTTACCGGAATTGTTTTTTCCAGAAAATAAGTAACTTTCCTGTACTCGCTGATTTTGTCCTGTAATTGACTCTCTTCATTCTCAGGAATTTTTTCCTGAGAAAGACTTAACGGTGAGAGCAGAATACGGTTCACTATAACATCACCGTTATTTTCTTTTTGTAATTTTTCGTAGCCTTTCGCTTCCTGCATTATAACGGCGGTTATAATTTCCGGTGACGCGTATGTGCTGTCCAAGACCATGTTATAATTGGAAAAGTCAAAATAATTCAAATTGTAAATTTCCTTATAGCGCTTATCTTCCGTTGCCGCCCTGGCTGCCAGCATTTCCTTAGCCTCCGCAAGGGAAGTATATTTTTCTTCCTTTCCCCTGTTATCCATCATTACCCGCTTTGCGGCTACTTCAAGACTTACCGACAAAAATACTTTAAAAGAACGTTCAACAAAATGCCAGGCTAACCGGGAATCAAAAATAATATTCTTATCCCTGTTTTCCCTTGAAATCCTGGCCGTTGCACTATCAATCATCCTGTCATATTTACGGTCACCGCACATTAATCGATTCATTTCCAACGTAGTGATATTCATCTCTCTGGCAAGTTCACGCTGTACCTTTCCGGTGGAATATATTTCAAAACCGTATTTATCTTCCAATATCTTGCAAATTGTCGACTTGCCGCTTCCCAGATTGCCGGTTATAGTAATGTGCATAACGTCCTCCCTAATTTTAAACCGCCGGATATCAGCTACCAATTACTGATTCCGGACTTCTTACGTTTATTTTAATTATAGTGTTAAACATTATACCACCAGCTATTCTGTCCGTAAAGACTTTCAGGTCTTCTAAAAGCAATTATAATGGATTTTTTCATAGGGCAGCTTTTCTTCCTCATGAGGTTCCTTTTCTTCTCCCGGATAACCCAGGGCAAGAATACATTCCACTCTGTATTTTTCCGGTATATTAAGAATTCCCTTTACATAGGATTCCGCACTCTCCTGACTGGGAGTAAACCGCTCCCTTATTTGTACCCAGCAGGAGCCAAGGCCAAGAGAATGGGCGGATAACTGTATCATAACGGCAATAATGGAAGCATCCTCTGTCCATACATCCGTAATTAAAGAATCGGCAATTACGGCAATTCCAAAAGCCGCGCCGGCTATAAGCCTGGAGCTTGCGCCCCTGGTTTCCCCCAGCTTTCTTAATATTTCCTTATCCGTAACAGCAATAAGTTCCCAAGGCCTTTTACCCTTAGAAGACGGAGCCGTTAAGGCGCCCTTTAATATCTCCTCCACTTTCTCCTGCTCAATGGCTTTATCCTGAAATTTCCGTATGCTTCTCCTGGTTTTATATAATTCTAACATAAGCTCCTCCTTTACTATATCATGTCATGTGGGGCCAGGACAATTAAGTCAGCCGAAAGCGCTTCCACTTCTTCTTTATTATGTGTCACAATTATCAAAGTTTTACCCCTTGTTTTGCGCTTCATGTAATTTATTACCTGTCCTTTTAATTTTTCATCCAGGCCTTTAAAAGGTTCATCCATTATGATAATATCACTCTCGGCCATAACTGCCCTTACTAAAGCCACCCTTCGCCTCATTCCCCCGCTTAATTCAAGGGTTCTTTTATTTTCATAATCCAATAAACCAACCTCTTCAAATTCCTGCTTTATCTTAAGCTCCGAAACCTTTTTGTCACAAACCATTTTAACATTCTCAACGGCTCCGATTCCTTCGCAAAGGCGGTTTTCCTGAAACACCACCGATATTTTCCTGCCTTCGGTCCCTTCTATCTTACCGTAATCCGGCTTTACCAAGCCCATAATAATATTTATTAAGGTAGTTTTTCCAATACCCGAAGGGCCCATAATACAGGTGATTTTACCTTCCTTAAATTCCAGATTCAATTGATTTAAAACCAGGTTGCCTTCATATTGTTTTGTAATGTTCCTTAAATATAAGTTCATATTATGTCAATCCTTCCTGAATTATACGGATTAACCGGATAATTAATTTTTCGGATATAACACTGATAAAAATAATAACCATGGTCCATGCAAATAATTCCTCTGTCATTAAATAAATCTTAGCCTCATATAATTGTTCACCGATAGAAAACTTAGGAAGCCCGATTACCTCCGCCGCAATTCCCGCTTTCCAGCACAGGCCTAAGCCTACCGTACTGGCCGATACAAAATAAGGCATAACGGCCGGAATAAAAATATAGCGTATCTTCTTCAGGCGCCTGATCCGAAACACCGCGGCCATTTCCAGCATTTTGGGATCCGTGCCGTACAGCCCTTGCAGTACATTGGTATAAATCACGGGAAGGGTCATTAAAAAAGAACATAATATGGAAAGATTTTTTGACCGCACCCATAATAAGGCTAATATAATAAAGGATGCAACGGGTGTTGCCTGTATGGTCTTCATTAAAGGAGTAACGATTTCTTTTAAAACTATATTGCCGTAGGACAAAACCGCCAATAATATGCCTAAGGCAATTGCTAAAAGAAAACCCAATACAATTTTAAAAAAGGAATGAAATATGGATATCCAGAAAACACCCTTGCCGGTCAAACCCGCCAAAGCTCTAATAACGGCAAAGGGAGATGCAAAAAGCATCTCCTTATTAACAAGCATACTGGCAAGCTGCCACACCGCAATCCAGAAAAAAACTGCCAATATCCTATATTTCTTATTGTGAACGGCTGTTTTAAATCCCTCCATACCTGTCACCTTCCATGATTCGTACCTGTTGTTTATGAGAATTCGGTATTTATTCTGCCGGGAGTAAAGCTCTTTTATTTTATATAATAAAAAGCGTCATCCGGTAATTTTCCTCCTACGGTATCTGGATTCTGTTCAAAGAGAGCTTCCAAATATCCGCTTATTTTAGCCTTCATATCCTCCCCCTGAATAGAGGTTATATTGCAATAGGGGAGTGCCTTTTGGGCTACGGCAGCTTTGATAATATCAAATTTTTCTATTAGCGCGGCAGCTTCTTCCACATTACTGTTTACATATTGTGCTGACGTTTCATATTCGGATAAGAAGGTATCCGCCGCTTCTTTATTATTTTCCAGGAATTTTTTATTTACCACAATAACGCCCGTTACCACCGTGCTGCCGTTAGTACTGATTTTATCCCATTCCTCCGCTATGTCCAGGGCAATCCTTACCTTCTTATTGTTCATCATTACGGAGGTTACATATGGCTGGGGAAGTACGGCAATTGCGTCCGTTGCTTCACTTAATACGGCCGCCACCTCCGTTGCTTCCGATTTATATTCAACTGTCACATCCTTTGCCGGATCAATTCCGTAGGAGGACAGCAGATAATTTAAGGTATATTCCGGGGTGGCGCCTTTACCGGTGGAATAAATTGTTTTCCCTTTTAAATCCTCAACACTGTTAATTTCCTTTCCGGCTTCAATAACATAAAGTACGCCCAGGGTATTAATGGCGGAAACCTTAATTCCTCCTTTGGATCTATTATACAGTACTGCCGCCAAATTACAGGGAACGGCGGCAATATCAAACTCACCTTTTACAATTCCTGCGGTAATTTCATCCGGGCTGCCGGCTATGGTAAAATTATAATTATTTGCGGCTATGCCGTTATCAGAATCTTCTTTCATTTTAACCATCCCCATAGCGGTGGGGCCTTTCAGGGCGGCAACGTTAATATCAATTTTGGAAGCAGGCACAGCTTCTGTCGTACCGTTTTCCGCCGTTTCACCGGTCTGTTGCAGCGTATCATCGCTTTCCTTTGAGACCGTTTCCGTCTGACTTGTCTCACCTGCGGTCTGTGCATCCCCTGTTTCATTATTTTTCTCATTCTTCTGGCATCCTGCCAGCATGGTAAAACATAATACCATTATCATTATAACTGATAATAGCTTTTTCATATTAACTAACTTTTTCATACTAACACCCATTGTATTCGCCACAAATAAAAGGTTGAAAGAATTTATATGTGGCATTCCTTTCTTTTATTGTTATTTTCTTTCAACCTATACCTCCTCTTTTCCTTTACTATTTCCCATGCTTGGAATAAACGGTTTTCACGTTGATTCCTTCCAGCATTCCCAATTTGCCGGATAAGGAGCTGATTACATTATTGTCGGCGTCAATCACAATACTGATGATATTCACTCCCTTCTGCCTATAGGGGATTCCCATCCTTCCCACAATATACTTTCCGTATTCATGAAGAATCTGGTTCACATTCTCCACCACATCCAAATTCTCCACTATAATTCCAATTAAAGCTATTCTGGTCTCCACCTGTTTCTCACCTCTTTTGTCTTAAGAATTTTCTATAAATATGAAAAAAGCCTCCGTAACCAAAAGTCGCCGGAGGCTTGCACAATTTTATTCCGTCACCGTCTTACCACCAGGGCTGGCCCTTATGCTTTAGAACGATACATTCCTATCCATCGTTTCTTCATCAGATACACCTTTTGAATTGACTACTATAGTTTACCATTTGTAATATGCCTTGTCAAACGGAAAATAAGGGTTTATACCTTAAACCGGTATCCCACACCCCATATGGTTTCAATATATTGAGGTTTGGAGGTATTGAATTCAATTTTCTCACGGATTTTTTTAATATGAACCGTAACGGTTGCGATATCCCCTATGGAATCCATATCCCAAATCCTCTGGAATAATTCCTCTTTGGTAAATACGTGGTTGGGATTTTCCGCCAAAAAAGTTAAAAGATCAAATTCTTTGGTGGTAAAATTTTTCTCTTCATTATTGATATACACCCTTCTTGCAGTCTTATCAATTTTGATGCCGCGGATTTCAATTATTTCATTCTCTTTTACGCCGGATCCAATCAGTCTCTCATAACGGGCCAAATGGGCTTTTACCCTGGCAACCAATTCGCTGGGGCTAAAGGGTTTTGTAATATAATCGTCCGCGCCAAGTCCAAGTCCCCTGATTTTATCAATATCCTCCTTTTTAGCTGAAACCATAATGATTGGAATATTTTTTACCGCCCTGATTTTTTTACATATTTCAAAGCCGTCCACATTAGGAAGCATCAGGTCCAAAATAATCAAATCAAATTCTTCCTTGATTGCTCTTTCTTCTCCTGTGTCTCCGGTAGTTTCTATCTCGACTTCAAATCCGCTTAATTCCAGGTAATCCTTTTCTAATTCTGCTATTGCTATTTCATCCTCAATAATTAATATTCTGCTCATGATCTGTGCCCTCCTTACATTTTTTTAATGTGAAATGAATGGTTGTTCCCTTGCCTTCTTCACTGTCCGCCCAAATAGTCCCCGTGTGGTCCTGGATGATTTTCTTAGCAATTGCCAGACCCAGACCGGTTCCTCCTTTGGTAGAATTACGGGAAGCATCCGCCCTGTAAAAACGGTCGAATATAAACGGCAGATCCTTGGAAGGAATTCCCTGTCCGTTGTCTTTTATAGAAATCTTTACATATTCGTTCATATCCTCAATCTGTATTTTAATCAAACCCTTCCTGTTTCCGATATATTTAACGGAATTGCCGATAATATTATTGATAACCCGTTTCAACTGCTCCGCATCCGCCGAAACCTTAAGTCCGGCATCGGTTTCATTGTTATACACTATCTCAATGTTCTTAACCTCCAGATCCAAGGTCAGTTCATCAATACAGTCGCTGAAATAATCATGGAGATTAATACTGGTAAAGGTATACGGCATTGCATTAAAATCAATTTTTGAATAAAAGGAAAGCTCGTCCACCAGTACCGACATATCGTTTGCCTTGGTATAGATAGTTTTAATATACTTTGTACGTTTCTCTGCCGTATCCGCAACCCCGTCTATAATACCCTCCGCATATCCTTTAATCGCAGTAATAGGGGTTTTTAAATCATGGGATATATTACTGATTAATTCCTTGGTTTCCTCCTCGTACTTATGCCTCACTTCAATGAGTTCCTTAAGCCGGATACGCATTTCTTCAAAATCAACGCAGAGCTGTCCGATTTCATCCTCCGGATCACCCTCGATGGAATAATCCAGATTGCCCTCCTTCATGGCATCGGTGGCTGCATGGAGAGTATTAAGAGGCCTCAAAATACTTCGGTAAATCCAGATAATAAGTACGCCTGCAGTTAATATTACCACAAAAACCAGAGAGCATGCCATTTGAATGGCGGAGGACTTAATCTGAGGCACCAGAGTATTCACATCCGTTACCACAAATATACTTCCTTCCGTTTTGTCGGTAAAATGAAAGTCCTGCTGTTTCAATAAAAACGGATTTTTACTGTCAATATAAATACCGCCTTCCATATCGGTTGTATATTCTCCATACTTAGGAAAGTAACTTTTTATATTGTCCAGATTTTCCTTATCTCCGTTATAGATATATTTATCGCCCTTTCTTAGAACAAGATAGGAATATTTCCCCTTTAATTCATTATTTAAATACTCAATATATGTTTCATCTTCAAATTTTTCCGGAGATTGAATTGCTGTGATTACAATTTCATTATAAACACCCCTGGTTAACCGGCTTAAAATCTGTAAGGGATTCGATATAAGCTTTATGGTGTCGGATTTAACGTCATAGGTCTGCTCTATGGAATTGGCCTGATATCTCGCAATTGTTCCGACCGCAATAGTTATTAAAAAGATAGGAAGTGCCGTCATTATTAAAAAAGCTGTTAACAGCCTGCTTTTTAACTTCAAATTTTTCACCTGCTTATTTTATATTAATTGCCTGCTATACTTTTATTATTTCCTGAAAAGAATGTTGAGAAACTGATTGCTTCCCCCCTCAATCCGCAAGCAAACCCCCCAATTGTTCATTACGTTTTCATTATATCATAATGCACTAAGAATTACACATAAACTAAATATGACTTTTATAAATATTTTATTAACCGCCGCCTGCATGTCCCGGCACGCCCATAAGTCGGGAAGTGAAATAATTCTTGGGCTGATTTTTTCAAGCTTGATTTCTTGGTACTTTTCAGCGTTTTTTAGTTTTGCCCTATTGGGGCAGCGACGATATACTGTATTTTTATTTTTCTTCGCCCGATCTGCAGCCACTTCCATTGTCAGATGAGCATAGCCGGCCTCGTTAAGTTCATCAAAGCAGATCGGCGGCATAAAAGTTGATTTACAGAATAAGAAAGCCGGCGTCTAAGGATAATACTTACTATCCCACACCGGCCGTCTTATTATTTGTTTTACCTATAATGCCGGAATGTATAATCTTCCATCCCAACATTCATCAATATGGATTCTTCCTTTTTATTCTGTAAATCATTTTCTGCCAGCAATTATTAAAACTTTGTCATAAAAATTAAATTTAATTCAGATATTTCTTCAAGTCTTCAACTTTATCCAATTTTTCCCATGGTAGATTTAATTCATTGCGGCCAAAATGACCGTAAGCCGCCGTTTTCTTATAAATAGGACGTCTTAAATCCAGCATTTTAATTATGCCCGCGGGACGAAGGTCAAAATTATCGCGGATCATCTGGATTAAATCGTTATTACCTAATTTACCCGTATTAAAAGTATCCACCATAATAGACGTGGGCTGGGCCACGCCAATGGCGTAGGATAGCTGAATTTCGCATTTACCCGCCAGTCCTGCCGCCACAATGTTTTTAGCCACATAACGTGCCGCATAGGAAGCAGAACGGTCTACTTTGGTACAATCCTTTCCTGAAAACGCTCCGCCGCCGTGACGGGCATAACCGCCGTAAGTATCTACTATGATTTTACGCCCGGTTAAACCGCTGTCACCGTTTGGCCCGCCGATAACAAAACGTCCCGTAGGATTAATAAAGTATTTGGTATTTTCATCCACTAATTCCTTGGGCAATACTTCATCAAAAACATATTTTTTAATATCTGTGTGGATCTGCTCCTGGGTTACTTCCGGATTATGCTGCGTGGAAAGCACCACTGCGTTAAGATGTACAGGCTTTCCCTGCGCATTGTATTCAACCGTAACCTGTGACTTGCCGTCGGGACGAAGATAGGATAAGACGCCGTCCTTTCTTACTTTTGTAAGCTGCTTCGTTAATCGGTGGGCCAGATAGATCGGGTATGGAAGGTATTCTTCCGTTTCATTGGTTGCAAACCCAAACATCATTCCCTGGTCTCCTGCACCGATTGCTTTCAATTCATCTTCAGACATGGTATGTTCCCTGGCTTCCAGGGCCTTGTTTACTCCCATGGCAATATCCGGCGACTGCTCATCTAATGCGACTATTACTCCGCAGGTATTGGCATCAAAGCCGTATTCGGATCTATCATAGCCAATTTTACGTATGGTATCACGTACTATTTTTTGAATATCCACATAGCCGTTTGTTGTAATCTCTCCCATAACCAATACTAGACCGGTGGTAATGGCAGTTTCACAAGCAACCCTGCTCATGGGGTCCTGTTCTAATAAAGCATCCAATACTGCATCTGAAACCTGGTCGCAGATTTTATCCGGATGCCCTTCCGTGACAGATTCTGATGTAAATAATAATTTATCCATTTCTTGCTCCCATCCGCGTGCTGTGCACGCATGAAAATTCATATTTAGCGTCAACGCGCTGTCATTCAGTAACAAATTTTCTCTTATGTACCCATACATCCTGTTTGAAAATGCTGGCCCCTGGTCGCCTAGGAGCATAATACCTTTCGAGCGTCATATGCAACCATTGGATCGCGTTTTTTTCTTTATAAGGCGAATTTCCTATAAAGTAAAAAAAAAGCCCGCTAAGACGGACTTGAAAAACAAAAATCAAATCCTCTTATTGTTCGATTGCTCGCTCAGGTTGGCACCTTCCGCATTAGGGGTTGCCGTGACTTCTTAGAGCCTTTACTCTCCGTCACTCTGAATAAGAGAAATATAATACTTTATGCAATTGGTATCTAATGAATTGAGAATATACCATTTCAGAAAATTTGTCAAGGACTTTTTTGCTTCTGCAATCCCTTCTGCAATCCCTATAAAAAATACGTCCCTGCCTTGTGCCGGGCTGGACGCAGTATACCGCAAAGTGGGGCGTTCAGAACGGTGCGATGATTTTTCAAACATGCTCTAAGACTGATATTACCTTTTCTACTGAATTATCAAGCATCCATTCCAAACCTTCAATGATATTTTCAGTATCAATACTGCTTCTTTATGCAATTGGCATCTAATGTAATTGAGAATATACCATTTCAAAAAATTTATAAGGACTTTTTTCATATTTGACTTTTCTTGACAAAATTCTTATACTTATATTAACTAATATTTTATTTTACAAATGCGTAAAAACGCAAAGATAGGGGGAAACCGTGAAGAAAAAACATATTACACTCAGACAGGCTGTTCCGGGGATGGTGGCAGGAGAAGATATTTTTAACTTAAACAATCAACTAATCATATCGGAAGGCACCATATTAACGGACACAATTATTACCCGGTTAAAATTTAATTTCATCAGCGATTTTAAAATCGCTTTGGAAGAGCCGGACCCAAAGGACTTAAGTTACTCTCAGAAAATCGGGGAAAGTGCTGAATTTAAACAGTTTAAAGACACCTTCATTAAATCCTTGCAGGATTTTAAAGAAGAATTAAATAAAATCAACAGTGATGATAAAGCCCTTGACGTTTCCGGATTATTGGCCCATATCACCCGGATATTGGAATACAGCCGCAACGGAATCCATGTAATTAATATGCTTCATTGTATGAAGGAACATGATGACTTAACCTATGTCCACTCCATCAATGTCGCACTTATTGCCAATGTGTTCGGCCACTGGCTGAAATTGCCGGAGGAAGACATCGATGTACTTACTCTCAGCGGTTTATTGCATGACATTGGCAAGCTTAATCTCCCTTCGGAAATTCTTAATAAGCGGGACTGTCTTACCGTATCCGAATATTCACTGGTTAAAACCCATACCATTCAGGGTCACCAGATACTAAAAGATAAAGATATCGATGTGCGGGTTAAATATGCAGCTTTAATGCATCATGAACGCTGCGACGGAAGTGGATATCCCTATGGCCTGAAAGGTCCCCAAATTGATTCTTTTGCTAAAATAATAGCCATTGCCGACGTATATGACGCCATGACCTCTCCTAGGTTGTACCGCGCCGCTTTATGCCCCTTGGAAGCAATCCGATTATTTGAAACCGAAGGGTTTCAGAAATATGATCCGCATTATATAATGACATTCCTGGAGCAAATCGTCCAGTCATATGTGGGTAACCGTGTCAGGTTAAGCAATGAATCCATAGGTGAAATACGTATGATCAACCGGAATTATCTGTCAAAACCCGTGGTTCAGGTAGGCGACCGTTTTATCGATTTATCAAAAGAACAGGATTTAATAGTCGAAGCTATTTTATAACCTGTTAAAGTAAGGATAGAACAGAAGCAAACCACCGCTTTCTGTCCTATCCTGTTATTTTTATACTTCATAAATTATCGGAAACAGAAAAATAATTGTCGAGTAAAATTATCCCTGCGTCAGCTTACCTTAAGCTTGAATTTCTGTACTGCTTTTTCATCTTCAATATCAATTTTAGCCATAGTTGCGCCCAGTCCCTGCATTTTCCTCTCAAAATTTTCATAGCCTCTTTCAATATATTCAACCTGTTCAACAACAGTAAAACCTTCCGCAACTAAACCTGCAATGACCAAAGCGGCTCCGGCTCTTAAATCGGGAGCGCTGACAATGGCTCCCGTCAGTCCTTTAACGCCCACAATAACCGCTGAATTCCCCTCCACCTTTATATCGGCACCCATTCTGGACAATTCATCCACATATTTTAAACGGTTTTCAAACATCGTTTCTGTTACGATGCTTGTCCCCTCCGATGTGGTTAGGGCTGCAGTCATCTGCGGCTGCATATCCGTAGGAAAACCAGGATAGGGCAGGGTCTTGACATGGGTGTGCCCCAACCGGCCGGCCGCTATTACACGGACCGCATCGTCATATTCTTCCACAGATGCACCGATTTCATTGAGTTTGGCGGTAATTGCCTCAAGATGCTTTGGAATTACATTCTTAATCAAAACATCGCCTTTGGTGGCTGCCGCGGCAAACATAAAAGTACCCGCCTCAATCTGGTCCGGAATTATGGCGTATTCACTTCCGGACAAGGATTTTACACCTTTAATACGTATTACATCCGTACCCGCACCTTTAATACTTGCTCCCATGCTGTTTAAAAAGTTAGCTGCGTCAACCACATGGGGCTCTTTTGCCGAGTTTTCAATGATAGTTATCCCATCCGCAAGACATGCGGCCATCATAATATTAATGGTTGCCCCCACACTGGCTATATCCAGATAAATGTGATTACCCTTAAGTTCCTCTGCTTCTGCCTGGATCATACCATGTTCAATCTTGACGGAAGCGCCTAAAGCTTCAAAACCCTTAATATGCTGGTCAATTGGCCTGCTCCCTATATTACAGCCTCCCGGCAAAGCTACCTGGGCTTTTTTATATTTACCAAGTAAAGCTCCCAGCAGATAGTAGGAAGCACGTATTTTTCGTATGAATTCATAATCTATACTCATGGAATTAATATTACTTCCATTGATTTTTACGGAATGTTTATCGATTCTTTCTACCTTAGCCCCTATTTTCTCAATTGCCTGCAGCAGGACATTAATGTCACCTATATCCGGCAGATTTTCCACGGTTACCGTATCATCGGCCATAATAGCCGCAGACAGTATTCCAAGCGCTGCATTTTTAGCGCCGCCAATAGTTACTTCGCCATGCAAAGCCTTGCCGCCTTTTATAATATATTGCTCCATTGCACACCTCATTATTTTTGTTCCGTGATTTATCCAAATTATACATAAATCACACTGCTAAATTGCAAATTTTGTTAGATTAACTTGATTATACCATAAATTACTGGGTTGTAAAATATTTTTTATGAAATATTAAAGCCCAGGTAAAGTCCTATCCAGATTTAACCTTAATAATTATATTATAATTTTAACTCTTTGATTACAGACTTACGATCATTTTCAGATTTCAATCTGATAATCCTTCCTGGATATAACCTGACAATCGTTTCCGTATATCAGGCCTTTTACTTTTTTGACCCCCTCTGCGATCTTTTCCACAAGCTCCTCTGCATTTAAGCCTTCTCCATTAATAATAATATGGGCATATTTCTCATATAACGGGCAGCGTTCCTCATACAGAGACTTTAAAGTTTGCCCCTTTTTAAAAACAACTCCCCTTTGTTTTATATTTCCCAAACGATTTTCAATGGTTTCAAACCCAAGTTTAATATAAACTACAATGCCGGTATCTCTGAAATGTGTTATTGCTTCCATGCCATATATAATGCTTCCGCCCGTTGCTATTACTGTATCAACGGCCTGAATATTCCGGTTAACCTGATTCTCAACTGCTATAAATCCTTCTAAACCACGTTGTTTTATAATATCCTTTAATAAGCACTTTTCCTGCTTCTGTATTAATAAATCCGAATCCAGAAACTGATACCCTAAAACCTTGGCAAGAATAACACCAACGGTACTTTTCCCGGCACAAGGCATTCCAATTAGTACTATGTTCTTCATACCTATTATAACCTTTCACACATAATGATCAGATTATATCACCTTTTGTCCGCCCCGCCAAGTATTTTTTATTTTTACCTGTTTTTAAGAATCTTAATCAGGTTATTTTTTCTTGACGCTATACCCAAAATTTCCCATCAATTTACCTAAGCCATAATATTCTCCATGGGAATAAACAATAGGTTCCGCCTTGCTTAAATCAAATTTGTCCTTTCGGTCCATATAGGAAGAATCTGCATGTATGCCTAAAACTTCCGCAATAAACATATCGTGGGAGCCCAATTTTAAAATCTGCTTTACCCTGCATTCAATATTAACCGGCGATTCTGAAATTAAAGGCGCGCCGACCTTTGCCGCCGGCACCGGGGTAAGTTTCATTTCTTTGAATTTATCCACATCCCTTCCGGATTTTACCCCGCAATAATCTACTGCCTTTACCAATTTTTTAGTTGACAAATTAATTACAAATTCTTTGGTTTCCTTTATAATACCATAGGAGAAGCGGTCGGGCCTTACGGATATATATACCATGGCCGGATTGGTGCAGACGGTACCGGTCCAGGCCACCGTAATGATATTGGGTTTCTCTTTCTGCCGTCGGCAGCTGACTAAAACAACCGGCAGCGGATACAGCATATTGCCGGCCTTCCAGAATTCTTTTTCCATTAAATAAAACCTCCCTGTTCCTGACTGCCAGGATTGATAAGTCTAATTAAAATTCTCAATTACTACTATGCTATTTTATAAAAATATAGTATAATAAAATACATTACATATATAACCTGATAAAGCAAAAGGCATTTAAGATGAAATTTTTGAGGTGATAGTCATGGCTACTAATTTTCTTAATATCGAATCCGTTTCTGATGAAATACAAAATAAAGTAAAACAAACATTAAAATTCCGGACGGGGAATTTTGTATGGCAGATTAAATTCTCAGCTCCCCTGAATCCGGCAACCGTTAACAATCGTAATCTTTATGTTACTTCCATCAATCAAACACCGCTTAAAACCCATATCAGCTATGATTCAATCAATAAATGCATAGAAATTGAACCGTTAGAACCTTACATGGAAAATGAATCCTATATACTAACCATAACCCAGAATGTTAAGTCCGTAAGCGGTAAAAATCTAAAAAAAGATGTCCGGCTCCAATTTAAAATCTAAACATTATCCTGCTGAAGGGTGAGCATCAAGGCGGGAATCAACTGCTTCTTTCTTGATACCACTCCCTTCAGGCAGATAATATCGTTATCCTTATTAAGCTTATCCTTAGCCGGCTTAAACGCATTCATAAGCAGCTCCTTAGCCCCCATCCCCTGATATAACAGCTCTGTAGAACTTTCGATTATATTGGTAAGCATGAAGAATAACATGCCGGCCTCATGGTCGTGAAAGGCTTTCTGCATATAGGGAACCAGTTTTTCCTTAATGGAGTTAAGTTCCTTCCTGCTCATGGAACTAATCTGCCCGACGCCAAAAGTTAAATCACCCACCGTAAATTTCTTAAAATCCTGATAAAAGATTTCTTCCGGGGACTTTAATGTCAGGTTGCTTCCTGCCGCAAACATTTCCTTTGCATATTCTTCTACCTGTATGCCCGCTATCTTTGCAAGCTCCTCCGCCAGGATACGGTCTATTTCGGTACAGGTTGGGGAACGGTACACTAAAGTATCGGACAGTATGGCAGAACATAATAACCCGGCAATCTGGGGTTTAACTGCAATGCCATTTTCCTTGTACATCTGATAAATAATGGTAGCCGTACAGCCAAGAGGCTGATTGCGGAAAAATACCGGATTTATGGTTTCCAGGCTTCCCAATCGGTGATGATCAATGATTTCTAAAATTTCCGCTTCCTCCAAGCCGTCCACCGCCTGGGACTTTTCATTGTGGTCCACCAATACTACCTTTTTTCTTCTGGCATCCAAAAGATTCCTTCTGGAAATCATTCCGCAGTAATATCCGTCTTCATTTAAGATGGGAAAATCCCTATGGCGTTTCTTAGCCATGATCTCCCGTATATCGTCAATATAATCCTCGGTGGAAAAGGTTATTAAATCCTGATCCGTCATAAAATACCGGATGGGTATGCTTTGATTTATTAACCTGGTGGCAGTAAACGTATCATAAGGCGTCCTTATTATGGTACATGCATTATTCTGGGCCAGCTTGGTTATGGTCTTGGATACCATGGCCCCGTCGCATACGATAATACATTTTGCTTTCATTTCTATAGCGCATAGCTGGGATTCATACCGGTTTCCCAAAATTACAATATCCCCTTTTTCAATATAATTCTCCATAAGGTCTGGATTGGCCGCGGCAATCAGAACTTTTCCTTCCGTAAAATTATCTTCTTTTTTACCGGCAACAAGTTCTCCCTCTAAGGTTTCAATCATATTTCTGCAGGGTGTTTCCGCCTTGGTTAAAATACGGTTATCATAAACGTCCATATAAGACTTGGCAATATCACCGATGGTAATTAATCCCTCCAGACGATTATTCCGGCTTACAATAGGCAGGGTTACCACATTATTTTTACTCATAAAAGACCATGCTGTTTTTAAGGATATATTTTTATTAACACCTTCCGTCCTCCGAATTTCTATATCCTTAACCTGTGTACGGATGTCGGATAAATAGCCGGGTGCGGGAACTTTAAACTGTTCCAGCACAAATTTCGTTTCCGGATTTATCTGCCCTGCCCTTTTCGCTTTATATTCACCGCCGGTCAGCATTTGTTTTAACCCGGCATATGCGATTGCGGAACATATAGAATCCGTATCCGGGTTAACATGGCCTATAACATATATTTCATTATCCATTCACTGAATCCTCCCCTAAAAAATCTTCCCTTTTAATATATAAAAAGTTCTCTGGATTTAAATCCTTCTCATGGATCATATCAGACAACAGCGCTCTATTTCTCTCATCCGCGGATTTTTTTGTTTTACAGGCTAACTCCATAACGGCCTTCAAACGGTCCGCCACTTTTATTGAATTTACTATCTTTTCTAATTCTTTTTCAAAAGCCTTTTTTACATCTTTTGTAAACTCATAATCATTGTTTTGAATATAAGCAAAAGCAAACCCGTATAAATCCTCTTTCGTATATTCCGGAAGATGAATGGTATTGCTGAAAACTCCACTAAGCTTCGGATATTTCTTAAGCAACCTTTTCATTCTGTATTCCTCATCCTCCAATATAACAAATATATTCCTTCCTAAATCCTGTATCAGGGAAAGCAACTGTTCTGCCGCACTTTGATCAAGTAAACCCGCTTCTTCGACAATTAAAGAACAATTAATCAGTTTATCTTTTTTCGATTCCAGTGAAATACCGTTAAGCTTAACGGCAGATATTTTAGCAACTCTGTTTGTATTAATCCAGTCTAATCCATAAAGAGCTTTGGATATTCTTTTGGCCAGAGTTGTTTTTCCCGATTTTCTTTCACCGGTAATAATAATAGGATCGATTTTAGTATAATCCGATAAAATGTTTTCTAAGCAGGATTCAATTTGTTTTTTGCAGGAATCTATTTGGATAAAATATCCAAAATTTCTTTTAAAACTTATACCTGCTTCCGTTAACAAGTAATTTAATTTCGTATCCGAAGCAGGCTTTACTGTCTCCGGTATATTATTTTCACTTACTTTATTGTTTAAAGTATTTATATCATAAACGCCTGTTATGCCGTAATTATTATCTTCTTTCACTTTGTCCGGTTCTTCTTCATACGGCTCTTCCTCTTCAACTGATTTTTTCTTTTCACCCGATTCACTCTCTTGAACCGCCTCTTCCGCTTTATCCGGTACTCCTTCAGCTGACTCCTTCACTTCAACTGATTCTTTCACTTCAATCGATTCTTTCTCTTCAATCGATTCTTTCTCTTCAACTGATTCTTTCACTCCAATCGATTCTTTCATTTCAATCGATTCTTTCATTTCTGCCGGCTTTTTCTCTTCATCAAACTCCTTATCTGCATATGGCTCTTCCTCTTCACCCGGTCTTTCCTCTTTACCAGGCTCTTCCTCAGCCGCCTCTTTTTCTTCTTCAGTCAGTTCTTCCTCTTCACCCGGTTTTTTCACTCCATCCTGGCTGCCTGCCTTATCATATAAGGTGTCCTCCTGTGCCAAAAATTGATCTATCTGGCTGCGCATAACACTGTAATCCTTGGTTTTATCCAATCCCAGCTTCTTTTCAGCCTCCTTTTTTTCTTTTGCCTTCAGCATATGTAAGGGATTAATTTCACCCACATAATAACCCTTTAATAATTTTGCTTTTTCTACGTAAATACCTTCCCCAAACCACAATATAATATCACTGCATTCCCTGACGCACTTATCTTTCATTCCCGCTTTGTGATACAGCTTTGCAAGCTCATAAGCCCACATTTCATAATAATCGTATTCCTTTAATTGCTCCAGGGAAGCAATTAAAAACTCATAGGGCTCTCCCTTCAATTTGTCTATGCGGTAACGGAAAATAAAACGGCTGGAGTCCTGGGGCGCCGCTTTTATATATCGTTCCAGATAATCCTCCGCTTCTGGTATGCTGCCCCGCTTAATAGATAGATCCACAAGCTGGTACAATACTCTCCTGGTTTTTGTTTTCCCATATATCCTGGTAAGAACCGCCATAGCCTCCTCATACCGGCCGTTTTGCATATAGACGTCCGCTATCACGCTTAAATCGGTGAGGGCTTTGATTTTACTGATATCCATAGTATCCAGTATTTTTGACGCCTTTAAATATTCCTTATTTTCTGCCAATCTTCTTATTTCTTCTATTTTTACTATATTTTCGTAACGTTCCATATAAACTCCCATCTACGCACTTTCGCACGCACTCAAATCAGGATGGTGGAAAAAACGTGACCGTTCGAGTCACAAAAACATTCTAAAATATCTGTTTTGCTCCCACTAATTCATAATATAAGTTTTCCAGTGTCTTATTTGGCTCATCCAATAAAGTTTTTTTGCTGCCGCATACTATTTTCTTACCCTTGTCCAATATACAGATAGAATCACAAATCCGTTCCACTTCCTCCATGTAATGTCCGCAATATAAAATTGTCGTCCCTGTTTTATTTAATCTTTTAATGGAATCCAGAATCTGATTTCTTGCAATCATGTCAATTCCAACCGTAGGCTCATCCAAAACCAGGAAATCCGGCCGGTGCAGCAAGGAGGCACCGATATTTAAACGACGTTTCATACCTCCCGAATAAGTTGCTGTTTTTTGTCCTAATTTATCCTCGGTTAAACCTATTATATCACAAACTTCATCGATTCTCTCATCCAAAATATTTTTAGGCACATGATAAGCATTTCCCCAAAATATAAGGTTGTCTCTTCCCGAAAGGGATAAATAAAGGGCAATATCCTGAGGTACATAACCTAAACGGCCGCGGATTATTTTCGGATTCTTAACAATACTCTGGCCCTGATAAAAAATATCTCCGTTATCCGGCTTAATCATAGTGGTAAGCATAGAGATGGTAGTGGATTTTCCCGCCCCGTTTGCTCCGACTAATCCAAAAATTTCACCTTTTTGTATTTCAAAGGATATTCCGTCCACTGCCTTATTATTTTTATAATATTTTTTTACGTCAAGTAAACAAAGCATATGAAAACCTCTCTTACAATTGCAACTATTTATTTTATCTTACAATCCGCGGCTGATTAAAACAAGTAAAACCTAGCAATTCTTACTTAATTTCCAAAAAAGAGTTTGCTCTGCAAACTCTGCGCTGGTGCTTGGTCGCTTTGCGGCATGATACCCTGCAAGCATCATGCGCATCAAGCCTGGAAGGCTTTTTATTTAATAGGATTTTCACGAAATTTCCTATTAAATAAAAAGAACCTGCCATAATAATATTATTATGGCAGGTTCTTGCCTGTTACTTTTTATTAAATTTCTTGCTATGTTTTAATCGAAGTTATTACTATCTACCTTTCTGTCCTGCTTAAGCTAAATTTAATAACAGGTGTGTCGTTATTCTATCCGTATCACATGCTTTATTTTTATCATTTAGTTAAAATACAAAACTCCAATTATTTGTATCATTCACTTACATATCCCTAAATATGTTTATCTATGTTGAAGGCCTTTCCAGCAGGACGATCGTTTTGCATGTCATGGATAGATATATATACTCTGAATCTTCCTCTAAAGAACCCATTGGAATCTCCTCCTTTCCTTCAACCACAAATAAATGGTTTAATTGGCAGTCAATTGCACTATTTATCTGCTTTATAGTTTTATAATATACAATAAGTCGGTATTTGTCAACATATTTTTTTAAAATTTAAATATAATTATTTTATTTTGAATTATATCTTTATTTGTCTGACAATTTGGCCATTTGCCTTAAAACCTCAACTTCCAATCTCTAATTATGATGTCGTCAGAAGCGGCGTAAATGCTTTCCAGAAATCACAGCGACTACCAAAAATCACAGGTCTGTAAAAATTCAAAGCAAACCTGCGCCTTGTATTGCTTACAAATCCCGGTAAAAAATATAGGTATCCATTAATTCCTGGGTAATTTCCCCGCCTTCTTTTTCGATAGCCCGGAATCTAAGCTCTATTTCTCTTTTCTTTTTGTTCGTATTTCTTGCAAAACGTTCCATGGCGTCCGTAAATAACGGCTGCCCTTTTATTCTGTCCCGGATTGGCTTGCTAAAGGGACAATAAGTGGCAAGAATTTCCCTTACAATCCTATTCAGCCTTAAAGCGCCCGTTGCCTCTCCTTTAATCCAGGCTTCATAGTCAATTACAAAAATTTCCCTGTAATTTCCTCTTCCCTTTTGTATCTGCGATTTTATCCTTTCTTTCATTTCCTTCGAAAGCTCCCTGTTTCTACGGTAAAACTGGATATAATCCGCATATTCGGAAGTAAGCGATTTATATTTAATATTATTCCAGGCACTTCCTTGTATACTCCTGCACAGCTCCCAGCGGAATCTTCCCAGGACTTTTATTAAAATATCCTTAACAGCCACCTCCGTAAAGACAGGCAGTACAAATCTTCCTTCGTTGCTCTTTCTTTTTCCGGTGATTTCCTGCCACATGACACCGTTATAGCCCATGGTCGGCATGAGAATAATATCCGGAAATACCTGCTTTAATATATATTCCTTCGAAATACCTTTCTCAGTATTTACATATAATACTTCTCTATGAAAAACAGAATAGTCTATTTCCAGCAGCTCTTTGATGGAATCATTAAGCATAGCTGATGTCACCAGAGTCCTGGTGATGCCCTTAACCATATCGTCGCCCCATAGAAAAGGTACAAAAGTGCTGATTTGACCGCTGGTTACCCTATGGTTACAGCGAAACATATTATTAATTTCATAAGAAACCTTCTCTTTTTGATTCTGTAAAAGTTCCTTTTCTTTTTCTACCGTAATTTCACCCTTTTTTCTTCTGCCCCGGAGCATGTCCGTATAATCCAGATCGAATTCATTTTTGGAAGGTTCTTTTTCTCCCTTGTAAATGCTGACAAGCCAGTCCTTAATATTATAAACCCGGCAGGGACCTGTCCCTTCCGGTATATCTTTGTCCAGATAGTAAAGCTCTTTTAACTGCTCTTTTGTTAAAAGCCTTTCATCCAGGAATCCGTACTTTAAAAACAAATCAATTATCCTGGGCACCGACTCATCCCCGCAGGCTTTAAAAAATACCGCTTCATACATTTCATAATAATGCTGCGTTATCTTTCTGCGCAATATCCTGGCTCTGTCATCCGTGGAGAATTTATCCTTAAGATTAATAAAATCAAGTATCAGCTGCTGCTCCTCCTCTGATTTGGCGGCATCCATGCCGCCGTAAAGCTGGATTTGTTTTAAGGAGTCATTTAAATCCTCGGACATTTGCTGTAATTCACTCTGGCTGTATTGGAAATTATTTTCTGCCTGTTCCTTGAGGCTGCTGTCTTTAGATAAAAGAAGATAATATATTTCCTCCATTCTTGCCCGGTCAACACTTACGGATCTGCCCGTCTTTTCCTCAAAAAGCTTTTCAATATGGTTGATCCGATCGATAATTTCATCGATAATATGTAACATTTCGTTGTTATAGCCGCCGCTTTCTTCAATGGATATGGCAAGGGCCGCAAATCCTTTAAAAAGGCAGATATCCGTGTTATCCATTAACAATGCGAATGCATGAGAAATATAAGCGGATAATTCCATGCATTCCGTGGTTAACTGTGTAATCAAACCCGCCGTTTCTTCCACCAGGTAAAGCGCCGCTCCATCCGCGGAGGAGCAAAAAGCTTTCCATATATCCACAGGAATTTTAGCGCATTCTTTATAATAATCCAGCTTTTTCTCGTCTATGAGAGAATCACTGCTATAGCGTTCCATATCCTGGATGGAATTAATCGTATTCACAGGATAACCATACCTTTTTCCGGTTTCCAGATAGAACTGATAATTCCGGTAAATAAAAGTATAAAGCTGTTCAGCCGTGGACTGCAGGGCGCTATAAACCTTATCCAGTTCATTAATCTGCCTGGTCAGGGACGCAACCATGAGTCCTTTATAATCCTTATTGGAGGCAAATATTTCAGCCATGTCTTCTTCTTTCTGTACGGGAAAACAGTAGAAAGTCACATCATCATAGGCAATATAAGAATTAAAATACCGCCCCATATATAATAGATCACTGACACCTAAGAAATTGCCGGAGCCCAAAATGATTTTTGAGCCATCATTCACGGCCAGAACTCTTCCTTTTAAAATAATACATATGCTGTTTATCTGTTTATCTGCCTCATATAGGACAGTTCCCTTGTCAGCCTGATTCACAGCATAATTATTTATTTTCATTACCATGGCTCACCTCTATATTGTATTATCATTTTAAACATAGTTCTATTATAATCTATAAATCGACATTCTGAAAGAAATATTTATAAAAATGCACTTTTGTTTTATAGTAAAAAAGCACCAATAAGACAATTTATTGGTGTTAATATAATCCACATCATTTTTAAGGGGGCCGGGTCACCGTTTCCGATGACTTTGAGCAAAGGCCTATCCCCATTGATAGTATCCGGCCCCTATATATTATATATAGAAAACTGCCCCCTTTGGCAGCTCCTACCATAGGAAATGAGGGCAAATTCCCGCGCCGGTCTTTTTCTCCCGGTTAAGTAAATAAGAAAGAGTCCGGCAAGCCAGACTCTGGTGCTGACGCGCCGTCACTTCAGTGACAAACTACCTCTGGCGCGTCATGCGCATCCCGCCTGGAAGGCTTTTTATTTCATAGCAAATTCACGGAATTTCCTATTAAATAAAAAAATGTCGTTCACAACGGTGACGACATCTTTGCCTAATCTATTAAATTATATAAATTCCGTGCGTCTTGCTTTGAATGCTCTTCATAAGCGTTACCCCTACAGTTAACTCGGTCCAGGCTGCCTTACGGCACACAGGAGCTTTCGCTTAGTGCTGCTCCATTCCTGACCTGACACGGTTCACGAATTCCTGTTGCGTAAGACCCGGACGTCAACATCACTTATAGGGGGCAGCCCTACAAAAATACACCCTGGGCAAGACATCACCCCTGCTGTAGCGGATTGCAGGTACAGGGCACCGCTATCTCCCCGGCTGCACGGAAATTTTCCGACTAATTTTAAATAATTCATCTTACCTAATATGCATTTTCTTCTTAAATAAAATACAGTTAATACTCCAAAGACCTGCAGGACCTAGTATACTTCATTTCATGAGAAAAGTCAAGGATTATCCCCGCCTCGTCGCGAAAAATCAGCCCCAAAGATGCGTACAGGGGAGTTTCCGAGAGTGCTCTTCACTACTCCTACTTTTATGATGATACTATACGGCTTAAAATTCTTTTAATTTTTTGTTATCCTTTTTCATCGCAATTAAAGTTATTATAAAACCTGCAATAAATCCAACCGCCATGGAAAGCAGCAGTCCATAAAATCCGGCATCCAGACCTTCCGGGTTTAAATAAGTAGGTATTCCGATTACTCCTGCCCCTCCCATGGAGTATTTCATAGAGCCAAAAATTCCGGCGATAGCGCCGCCGATACTGCCGGCAATAATAGAAGCAATCATGGGAATTTTCAAAGGTATTAAATATCCGTATATTGTCGGCTCGCTGACACCAAGAATACAGGTAATTCCCGCCGTAATTGCACCGGATTTCTTTGTTTTTTCTCTTAATAAAACGGCTGCCGCTAATACCGCCCCCGCCATTGCCAGCTGATTAGCCGCTAATAATCCCATTACAGGTTCTTTATGAAGTGTGGTCAAATTATTAATGAAAACTGGAATAAACGCCCAATGTAATCCGAACATAACAAGTAAAATCCATGGCCCGCCGATTAATAATCCTCCAATAACGGGACTGAAGGAATAAGCACCAAGCACTATTTCAGACAAAATGCCGCTTAAAAATGTTGTCACAGGTCCCACAACCCAAAAGGTTAGCGGCACCATCACTAAAAGAACAAGAAGCGGTACTGTAAAAAAGGAAATTATACCTGGCACTACTTTTTTTAATATTTTTTCCAGCTTTGAGCCAATATAAACAGCAATAATTACAGGAAATACGGTGGACGAATAGTTGTTAATAGTCATGGGAACTGAAAACAACGAATTAATCGAACCATCCGACGCTGCTGTAATAAAGGTCGGGTAAATCAAACAAGCTCCAAGTGTCATTCCAAGGTATTGCTTCATACCAAACTGATTTGCGGCAGAAGCACCTAAAATTACCGGAAAAAAATAAAAGATAACATTGGATATGGCATATAAAAACAGATAAGTACTGTCTGTTTCCGATAACAAACCCGAAACAATACAAACAGCCAGAATTCCCTGGAGAATACCACATGCGGAAAGTACCCCTAAGGTTGGTGCAAAAATTCCGGAAACCGTCCGGCTAAATTGATCAAATAAGCTTTCTTTCTTTTTCACACCATCGTTTTCCTTTATGTCAACACTTCCGGAAGCTAATTCATTGCCTAACATCGGTGCTAATTCTTCATAAACTTTTGCCACATTGTTTCCGATTACTACCTGAAATTGCCCTCCCTGCTCTACGACAGAGATTACTCCGTTGATTTTTTTAACGGCTTCTCTATCAGCTTTCTTGTCATCCCTTAACGTAAAACGAAGTCTTGTTATACAGTGAACAACGTTTGCTACATTTTCCTTTCCGCCGACTTTTTCCAATACCTCAATAGCTAATTTTTTGAAATCCATCCTTAACTCTCCTTACTTTACATTATAGTTTTTGATTATTATGTTACCTGTGATTCCTATCGGTTCTATCACCATAAACTGTGACAGATAATCATACTGCTCCCTAACCAAGGTGGTGGATACCTCAATACGGAATCGGTTCATTCCTTCTTTGAGCACCTTTGTGATGTCAAATCGATAGGGAGGACAAATTTTTTTCCCTGTAAATTCATCGTTGACCCAAAGCTTCGCCCCTTCCGTAACCCCTTCTAATATAACTGTCACTTGCTCTGTCTTGAGAGCTTGTGCAAGAAACTCATAGCGGACTATACCGGCAAAGTTTTCTTTTCCTTCCACTTCCTGCAGCGGCTTTAGTCCCTCCAGTATCATAGTATCTTTAAAGTCAGTAAAATCCGGGTAACTGGCAAAGGAAACCTGATAAGGTCCCCTTACCGGATATTCCCATACTTTCTGGAATTCTTTTGCCTTCGGTTTTGTAAAAGCCGAAGTACGGGGAAAAATAACTATTTTTGACTCGTAAGGTGATAGTTTTAAGTTTAATGGACTGTTATCCTTTTCTAAACGATTTTCCATGGCATTATAAGTAAAACAGTTATTCTGATTTTTAATCTTTACTTCTGTTCGGACGGCGTCATATGGATGTTCGTTTACAAACAGATAAATATCTCCGTCTTCCTGTTCATAATGGTAATATCTCAAATAAGGTTCATAAGTATTTACCATGATTTCCTGTAATCCATCCGCTCTTATGGCATCCGCTAATTCTTCCTTTGAAACAATTCGCACATAATCAGAATTTTTTAACATCTCCAGAACAGCTTTCGCATCCTTTCCCTCGCTGGTTCTTTTAGGAAGTTCATTCATCCAGTAGAGATAAATTTTCTGCTCCGAAAATTTTGCCAGCTGTTCTAAAAACTTAACAGGAAGCGCTTCTGCATAAGGTATTATTAAACCCTGAAATTCTTCCTGATTCACTTTAATTCTGTAATTCTCTACTTTAGTATGAATCAGACAGTCAATTGGCAGAATATCAAAGTCAATCTGGTTTCTGGTCAGTTCTTTTGCAGGCTTTTGCATCAGCATATAATCCCCTGACCATTCCGCCTCCGCATGATATAACAGCCCCATGGGCGCTCTATGAATACCGCCCGTAAATAAGTGGCTTAAGCGATTGGTATAATCCATCAGCAGACGGAATCCGCCGAACTGAGGATCTCTTCCATGCGCGTAAAAATGCGGCGGACAGTCCGGATCCGGATATTCTTTAGGATCAAAGGCATGGGGCACAAAATAATTCACACCTCTTACCAGCATGTAATCGATAATCCATTTCATCAGGCGATTACCTTCCGCCCAGCCATAGGCACCAAATACCTCGCACATTGTCCTTCCCTGCTTTTTGGGATCCATATGAGCCAGGGAAGAACCTAATTTTCCTAAAATATAATGAAAGAACTCCCCATCCCAACCATCCTTCGTCTTAGCTTTATAGAATCCTGTATCCATTCCGGGAAGCAATTGATGTAAGACTACGTCAATACCTGCCATATCCTGATGGGCCATTGCCCTGAAAAAGTGCCCGGCTCCATATCCCAGGCGCGCATGTGCATTATTATCTTCAATGGTATGTCCAATGTACTCAACTCCATGGTTTGTACACCAGTCTGCAATTCTTTTATTAAAGTGTTCCGAATATAATTTGCTGACCAGGTTCATATATTCGTATCGGATCTGATGCCCTGTTTCTCCTCCGTCAATAAATAATAACGGCAGGTATTTACGGCGGCATTCCCGAGGCCGCTCATCCAGTAGTTCCAGTAAATCCTCTCTCCACGGAAGATCCATATCCACTCTTCCAATAGATCCCATAGGGCCATGCATATTCCCAAATCGTGGCTCATCGGAAAAGAAACCTGCTATGGTTTTTCCAAACTCATCTTTATATTTTTTGTAATATGCCTCATAAACGGTATCTATCAGAACATCGGTAGCAGATGGGTCTATGGGATTCAGATATCCTGCCGTTTCCTTTTCACCTCCCTGGTACGTTGATGTGACAACCATAATGCTCCATTCGCCCGCAGGCAGATCAAAAGAAACAAGCGTATTGTCCGCTACCTGTTCGGTTATATCCTTTAACGAATCAGGATCCACTTTTTCATACCCTGTTTTCTTTCCCATGATTACGGCTATTAATTTATCCTGTTTTGTTCGGAACGCATAACGGATGATTGCCTGGGCATATTTAACGGGACCTATAAAGTCCAATACCCTGCAGGTCAAAAATTGCTTTTGTAAACGGGGAAATTCTTTTTTTATCCTGCCGTTAGCAAATCCTGTAGGAAAATGTGAGTCGTCTAAAATCCATATTTTCATATTACGCTGCTTTGCTTCCTCTATTAAAATATCCACATCTGTCCACCAGGCTTCTCTTAGAAAATCAGGATGCGGCCTTGCTTCAATGCAAAATGCCCGAATACCGGACTCTTCTATTTTTTCTACCGTTTCCCTGAGAACGTTTTCCTCTTCTCCATGCATCCACAGAAATGGGAGTATATAATTGCCGTAATCTCCTTTTATCACTTCATTTAATCTTTTCATCTATACTTTTATCTTTCTTATTTTTTTAGGCTCTTAACAATAATTATTTGTTTTGGTATTCTTATATTAACACCGCTGCAAAACCTCGGCAATGTCGTAACTATAGAAGTTTAATAACCAAACTTCAGAATTTTTAAGACTTGATTCAGAACAAAAAAGAGTGATGCAATTTGCTATTCGATACAAAAATGTAATTGACATCCTCCATCCGATTTGATAGATTGAAATCAAATTCAACCGGTCCGTTTCAGTCAAATATAGAAAGAAGGAATAAAATGAACATCCAAACACTGTCAAAATTTTTATATACTCTCACTCCCCATGAAAAAGAATATAAAGAGGGAAAATTTTACGATTTTTCAAATGGTGAAGTCGCTGGTAAAATCGAAAATCAAGATGTATACAGACTTGGGGATTTTAACAAGGGAGAGACTATCATGGTGAAAAGAAACTCCCGTTTTCAGAAAGTACCTCCTCATGTGCACAGTTTTGTGGAGATAAATTATATGTATTCCGGAAGCTGCGAGCAGATAATCAATGGAAAATCACTATTCCTCCGCCAAGGCGAAATGATTCTCATTGACTGCGAAACAATTCATGCCATAGGATATACAAATATAAACGATATTATGATTAATTTAATGATTCATAAAAAATATTTAAATAATTCTTTTTTAAACCGTTTGTCCAATGATAGTTTAGTCTCCCGATTTTTTATAAATTCTATTAACGAAAAAGCGAATCATAATAGCTATATTATTTTTCATTCCTCCGAAAGCAGAAGACTGCCCATTTTTGTGAATGAACTTTTATGTGAATATTATAGTCCGTCCTTAAATTCCTCGGAAATACTGGACAACTTATTTGTTCTCATTATTTCTGAGTTGGTTAATGTTTTCGGACATGATATAAATAAAAAACTTGAGAATCCCTCCCAATTTTCAATTATACCTGTTTTAAAATATATAGAATCAAATTATAAGACGAGTACATTAGAAGGCACCGCTTCCTTCTTTAACATCAACCCCAATTATCTGACCACCTTGTTAAAACAGCAGACGGGATATTCCTATAAAAAACTAATCCTAATACAAAAAATGAAATCCGCGCAAAAACTTCTTATTAATACCGACATAGCGGTGAAGGATGTGGCTCATAACGTCGGTTATGATAATCTTACTTTTTTCTATAAAAAGTTTAAGGAATTTTACAAATGTACGCCAAATGAATATCGTAGTCAAAGGGGATATTAAAATGCCTGTTTATCTTTTTCTAGTTTATTTTTTATCCGCAAATTCATAAAAAATTCCTTTAAGAGCGCCTCACATTCTTGTGCCATTACACCGGTGGTCAATTCCACCTGATGATTAAATTCCTCCATCTGGAGCAGATTAAGGACGGATCCCGCACATCCGGCTTTAGGATTCATGGCGCCCACAATTACCTCCTTTATCCTGGCTTGTACAATAGCGCCCGAACACATCTGACAGGGCTCCAGAGTTACATACATACTGCAGTTTTCCAGCCTCCAGTCTCCTATCACCTTGCTTGCTTTCTGTATGGCTATTAGTTCCGCATGGGCTAAAGTCGTTTTTTTTGTGTTTCTCTTGTTATACCCCCTGGCTATGATTTTATCCTCATAAACGATAACGCAGCCAATGGGCACTTCTCCGTATTTTTCCGCTTTTTTGGCTTCTTTTAAAGCTTCCTTCATATATTTTAAATTCATTTCATGTTCCTTTACATTCCATCATAAATTAAGATAAAAGGAAGAAACTATGGACGGATTTCCTCTTATCTGCTATATTTATCTTATCACGAATTAAGGCCGCAGGCAATGTATATATCGATGTAACTATTCTGCGAATAAGCGCCAAGACGTACGTTTCCTGTATGTTCCCAGTGCTTTGGCCCGTATGATTATTGTAACAGAACGGTTACAAAATACGTCAGATAAAAAGAGTTTGCAAAGCAAACTCTGCGCTGACGCTTGGTCGTTTTGCGACATAATACCCTGTAAGCGTCATGCGCATCCCGCGGAGCGTTTTTATTCAATAGAACGCAATTTCCTGTTTGATAAAAACATCCGTTTGGAAGAACCGGGATTGGAAGGATAGATAGATTAATGGAGATACATGGTTTTCAAAAAACAACATTATTGGATTACCCGGGACATTTAGCTTCCACCATATTTTTAGGAGGCTGCAATTTTCGCTGTCCTTATTGTCATAATGCTTCTTTAGTGCTTTACCCGGCAGGGCAGCCCACTATCCCGGAGGAAGAAATTTTTCAGCACTTAAGGAAAAGAGCCGGTATCCTTGAAGGGGTTTGTATTACCGGCGGAGAACCCACTTTGTACCCCGGGTTAACTAACTTTATACACAAAATAAAAAAGATGGGTTTTCTGGTAAAACTGGATACAAACGGAAATAATCCTCATATAATAAAAGAATTAACCCAAAACGGATATCTTGATTATATTGCCATGGATATTAAAAATTCCAGTGCAAAATACGGCTTATCCATCGGCATAAATAACTTTAATACAGCAAGGATCTCTGAGAGCATTTCCTATCTCTTATCAGAACCTGTTGATTACGAGTTTCGCACTACCGTGGTAAAAGAGCATCATACTTTGGAGGATATCATTGAAATGGGCAAATGGATTCAAGGTGCAAAAGCATATTATTTACAGCCCTACAAAGATTCCGGTGACATTATTCAGTCAGGATTAACCAGTCCGTCTAAATCCGAACTATATCAGTATAAGGACGTACTCTCTTCTTATGTTAAGAATGTCTTTATTCGTGGTATCGACTAATAATTCATTGCAAATTCAATCTAGTGTACTGACAAGTTGTAAATAGCGAGGTGCTGAATTCACTGAAATCTATGCAATGCGGTACTAGTGTGCTGACAAGTTGATACTTGGACTAATGGCGTAGAATGGATTTTCATTCTGCGAGGCGGAGGAATGAGGCGTAGCGGTGGCTACGTCGATTGACGGCAACGAAGCAGATGGAAATTCAGGCAAGCCATTAGACAAGATATCAACTTGCCAGTACACTAGAGCGTGTTTGAAAAATCATTGCACCGTTCTGGCCGCTCCACTTTGCAGTATACTGCGTCGCAATTTTGGGAGCGTAGCCACCACTACGCGCCCAAAATCGCTCCTTGCCTCCCACAAAGTGGAGCATCCAGCCCGGCACAAGCATTTTTCAAACACACTCTAGGAAGGAATCCTCCGCTCTTAGGGGGAAATTAACTTACGTGCTTCGGTAACAGGGCTTTTACTGAAAATATTGTATCACCCTTCTTTATTACATGTAAGAATCTAGGAGAATAAAATTATGCAGATGACTTATAGTACAGAACGTCTCTTACTAAATATTTTACATCCAAATGATGCTGATAAAGTTTTGGCTTTTTATGAAAACAATAAGGAACACTTCGAACCCTGGGAACCGGAACGTGATCCGAATTTTTATACCCTTCCCTATCAAAGGCTTTCCCTGTCCATAGAATATAACCTTATGCTCCAGTCCAAGTTACTGCGATATTGGGTATTTCTTCGCGATAATCCACATTCCATCATAGGTTCCGTTAATTTTTATAATATAATACGAGGTTCTTATTATACCTGCCAGTTAGGCTATAAATTTGACCACCGGCATCTAGAGCGGGGCTATGCTGTGGAAAGTATTCAGGCGGGTATGGGATTACTATTCGGGGATTATAAAATACATCGTATCGAAGCTAATATAATGCCCCTGAATATCCGCTCCATACATCTAATAGAGAAACTGGACTTTTCTTATGAAGGCCTGGCCAAGGCCAGCATTCATATCAATCATAAATGGGAAGATCACGCCAGATATGCCTATATCAATACGGCATTTGAAGAATAGGCCCGGAATTAGTTCCATACAGATAATTTCAGCCCGTAGTGCAGTTAATGGTTTTGGTTAAAATTTCCATTCTTCTGACTAACGGGCCGTGTCTTTTAAGTTAAGGTAATCGGAATATACCAATATCCAAATTCACCGGTTCTTTGTGCTTTTCTCTTAGCACACTTAAAATTTTCGAATCCAAACATTCTCGCCATGAACTTTTCCCTGTTATGGTAAATTCCAGGAACGCCAAGAATATAGCTGAAACCGTTTTTATCATTCATCCTGCCAAATATCAGATGACGGTAACTATAATAGCCGTGAAGCAGAAAGCTATTGTTTCCCAATATCCATGCTTCCATAGGAAATAGTCCGATATCCTGTGGTTCAATTCTGACACACCAGGCAACTTCATTATCTTCAAAGGGATGCATTCTGGGAAAGCTGTTATAAATTCGTTTTGCTAAAGGAGGCTCCTCAAAAAACGGTTGTTTTTCGCTGTTTTTCTGAATATCTTCACTCTTAACCTCCGATTGCAGGTTAAGATTTTCCTTTTCTGCATTTAAAACACCGATATTATCAGATGATTCCGGAGTAATATATTTTAATGTACTTTCAGACGCCTCCGGAGTATCCTTCCCGGCAGGTTCCCCTGCTTTGAGGCTGACAGGTTCTATGGTATTTTCTGATTCAGGAGCGCTGTTTTTCTCAGTTTCCGCTGCCGTTTCAGCATTCTTAAGAATTGCCGTACCAGAGTCAGTATCCGTTGGACCGGCGGTATCATTTTTTCCGTCTGTTTTACTTATGTTTTTTACTTCGTCTGAATTATCCCGTTCCTTATCCTTTGCGGCCTCCGCTTTGGATAAATTCTCCTTCTGAAGAATTTCAACAGGAGAATTCAACTCTTCCGTTAGCTTATCTTTTTCCTCTTTGTCTTCCTCCCGGATAATATCTTTATCCTCTTTCGGGCTTTCTTTCCGGCTTTCCTCTTTGCCCGTTTCCTCGGCCGTCACCTTATTTAATTCTGCTTCCTCCTGCGTATCGGACGACTTTTCATTCTTGAACTCATTAGAGGTATCCAGGTCATTAAATACTTCACCTTCAATTTCATTCCGGTATTCCTTCGATTCTATATCCTGCTGTTTCCTCTGCTGCCCGTATTTGTCCGTCTCCTTAGCAGCTTCCTTACGTCCGCTATCCTCTTTAACAGTCTCCGTATTATTTTCAGGCGTTTCTTTGGCCGGATTTATTTTATCCGCCGTAACATCCGCAGCTTTCAATTCCCTTTCCTGCTTTATGCCTTCCATTCCCGCCACCATATCCATGGTTATGGGTGTCTCATCCCAGGAAGTAGCCAGAAACTTTCTTTCCGTAAGATACAGGACAATCCCGCCCATATCGTCCAGGCTATAAGGTGAATTCATGATATGTAAGGAATCCGTCACTGTCCTGTAATCTCCGCTTCCGCTTCTTACCTGGAGCATACCAAGCAATACACCCTCAAGCCCGTCTTTATTTCTTTTAAATATATGCACCTTTAATTGTTTATCGTTTAAACTGGGCGTTGCAATATGGATGGTACATTTGCACTGTCCGTTCCGGGCTTCTACTCTGGCATATCCTACATTATGTTTTTTTATTCCGTCTTCATAATTATACATGTACGAAACTAATCTTTTATATTCAGGCATAATGAACTCCCTTTTCTATTCTTGTGCACCGACCGACGCAAAAGTTTTTCCTTTCGTACAATCTATACACTATATACTTATAATAATTATATTCCGGAATGAAAAATATATGATAAACGGTAATAAAAGTGCCTCTGCTTAAATTTGGAATGCCGCCTTACCAATCATATGGGAACTATTGTATATATTATGAAAAAGAAGAGGAATAGGCACTTACAGTGGTAGGTGTGGGAAATATCCTAATTCGGTTAAATATCTTTTAATTTTTTCATTTTGATATATAAGCATTATATGAGAATGGGGGTGATGCCTATGAAAAATCGTTTGGATTTTAAGGATTTACTGACTTTTGGTATTTTCCTTTTGGCATTACTTACATTCGTTTTTACGTTTTGTAAGTAGTTATACATAGAAAAACCAGTACCGGGTCATAAGCTATTCCATGGGCTTCAAGGGCTTTTGGTATCCCGCAAAACGCAGTTTGTTGGGAGTTACCACTTCGCCCTGGTTGCTGTATATACAGCCGATTCTTCTGTGTCCTAACTTGTATCAGATACTCCGTAGCCTTAAAACTCTCCGCCTCATAATCTATAATTACGCTGGAATATAAATCTTTATCCACATCTTTCACGGCAGAAACCGTAAGCAATACACAGGGAACTCCTAACCTTTTAAAATCTTCATTGGTATATTCAAAATTTCCCCCCATAAGAATAATACCGTTTAAATTACGGTCCTGGACTTCCTTAACCACCATTGACATCTCATGTTCCGAATAATTTACATTTCTTATTTCCAGATGATAGCCGCGCAAAAAGAGGTGGATGTAATTTACGGACAGGATATCGGCATTGCAGAGACAGAGAGTGTTTATACCAACGAATTGTATATGTTCGAGTATCTGGGACATACGGTTTTTGAAGGTGGGTATGTGGTTTGTTCCAGGCAGAACATGCCTGCCATAAATTCCTTTCCTTTTATCCAGCAGGGGGTTGTGGGAACAAAAGCAATCCATTATTCCACCGACGGTCTGCAGTTTTTCGGGCTGTCCTATAAGGATACGGATATCCCTGAAATATTAAGCTCTGATTTACCCGATTATAATCTTCAGTATGAATTTGCTTATACCGCTCTGCAGACAGAGAAGATAACCTTAAACGGCAAATATTCCTTTACTTTTTATGGGTTTTTCCTGCCCGACCATCCAAAAGCCGTCAGGGAAGTAAAATACCGGGAACGGATTGCATTGGCTTATGAAAATATACGCAAGGAAGCCCGTAAAACAGCCCCGGTAAAATCCCTGCATATAAAAAAGGAATTCGACCCTCCCTATTCCTCCCCTTCTTTCAGCCGGGATAAAATAAACGCCCTTTATCCGGAAAGAAAATTGGAAGAATGAAACAGCCTGGTGGTATGCCCATAATGCTATGGTTCATTTCGCCATGCCTCACGGGCTGGAACAGCCCGGCGGCGCCTGGGGTACCCGTGATGTCTGCCAGGGTCCTATGGAATTTTTCCTGGCTACCCAGAATCATACCATTTTAAGACATATTCTGCTGCTTATCTTTGCCCGCCAGAATTATGAAACCAGGGAATGGCCCCAGTGATTTATGTTTGACAGGTATTCCATCCATGCCGGGGAATGCCACGACCATATTATATTCTGGCCGTTAAAATGTGTTGCGGATTACCTCCTTGCCTCCGGCCCTTATTACCTATGACGGGGGAGACTGGGACGACACCCTGCTAAGTCCCACGCTTCTTAGCAAAGAGGGGGACTTACCTGTAAGGTTCATTAACCGAAATCGTACCTTCCTGCGCCGCGTACCATACCCACGGAAGTATCAGGAAAATAACGCGGCCACCATATTATTTACCAGCTTCCCGTCGGCTTTGCCTTTTACCCTCGGCATGAGCTCCTTCATGATTCTGCCTTTGTCCTTTGCAGCTGGTTCTGTTATGGAAAGGTCTGCCAGCACTTCATTGATAACCTTCTTAATTTCTTCCTCCGACAGAAACTTGGGAGCAAATTCGTTCAGAACGGCCATTCGCATATTGCATTCATTAATGATGTCAGTCCTGTCCGCCGGCGCGGATTCCAGAGTTTCTTTCAACTGCTTGATTTCTTTTAATATAACGGAATTTTCCTCTTCCTCCGTTAAATCGGCTCTCTTGTCAATGGCTACATTTTTAAGCGCCGTAAGCAGCGCGGACAGGGCGTCCTTTCTTCCCTTATCCCCCGCCTTCATAGCCTTAACCATTTCTGCTCTTACTATTTCAATTTTCGTCATGTTAATACCTCCTATTAGTTTAATTATATAAATATTATTTTAATATTTGTTTTTTTTATTTTCTATTTGTTCCGCCAAATCATTTAAATAAACCCAGCGGTTCATTTTCTCTTCCAGCTGCTTTTCCAAATCTTCCTTTTGTATCATTAATTCGTTTAATTTGGAATAGTTGCTGGCTTCTCTTTCCATCTCTTCCTCTATCTTTAAAAGACTATTCTCCAATACGGCAATGACATGATCAATTTCATCAAATTCTTTCTGTTCCTTATAGGTGAATTTTAATTTTTCTTCCTTGGGTTTTTCCTTACCGGCAGAAGGCCTCTTTCCCTTATCCGCACTATTTACAGCCGATTTGCCATTTTTGTTTTCTGTTCTTTGGTTTTTTGCCCTTTCCTTTGTCGTTACGCTTTCTTTATAATCCGTAAAACCGCCTTCATACTGGCTGATTTTTCCGTTCCCTTCAAAGGCAAATATACGGTTTACGATACGGTCCAGGAAATACCGGTCATGGGAGACGGTCAATACAATTCCGTCATAGCTGTCCAGATAATCCTCCAGTATGGTTAATGTCTGTATATCCAGATCATTGGTGGGCTCATCCAGCATGAGTACATTGGGGGCTTCCATTAATACCTTTAACAGGTACAGTCTTCTTTTTTCCCCGCCGGATAACTTGGATATAGGGGAGTACTGCACGGCCCCCGTAAATAAAAACCGCTCAAGCATCTGGGAAACGCTGGCCCTTCCTTCGCCGGTCTCTATATATTCCGCCACATTCCTGATATATTCAATCACCTTCAGGCTCTGGTCCATGTATTCGTTTTCCTGGGAAAAATAGCCGATTTTTACGGTTTCCCCCGTTTCGACATACCCTTCATCCGGTTTTAGGTACCCGCTAATGATTTTTAACAGGGTGGTCTTTCCGCTGCCGTTGGGCCCGATGATTCCCAGCCGGTCATTCTTTAACATAATATAACTAAAATCCTTAATAAATAATTTATCTCCGAAGGATTTGCTGATATGATTGATTTCAACGGTCTTTTTGCCAAGTCTTGAGGACAGGGTATTTAATTCTACGGTTTTATCCTTCTCAATTACCTTCCGGTCCCTTAGCTCCTCAAAGCGCTGTATATGCGCTTTCTGTTTGGTGGAACGGGCCCTGGCGCCCCGCATCATCCATTCCAGGTCCATGCGGTAAAGGCTTTTCTTTTTTCGTTCCCCGGCCTGTTCCATATCCTCCCGCTCTGCTTTTAGCTGAAGGAATTTGGTATAGTTTGCAATATAAGTATAAATACTGCCTTTATCAATTTCCACAATTTTATTGGTTACCTTATCCAGAAAATAACGGTCATGGGTTACCATAATAAAGGCGCCCTGGTATTTAATTAAATAATCTTGCAGCCATTCCGCCATTTCATTGTCCAGGTGGTTAGTGGGCTCGTCCAGAACCAGAATCTCCGCAGGGGTTAACAGGGTCCTTACTAATGCAACCCTCTTTTTCAAGCCGCCGGATAAGGTATCAACCCTGCCGTTATAATCTTCTATACCTAATTTTTGCAGCATGGATTTGGCCTCCCCTTCCAGGTTCCGGTATTTTTCTTCCGCTTTTTTACCTGTGACGACATTTTCCAGTATGGTAAGGTTATCAAGAAAAACGGGAGTCTGAGCTAAATATTCCACCCGAACGGCTTTACCTTTAACCGCGCTTCCCTCGTCCGGTTCTTCAAGACCTGCAATAATCTTTAACAGAGTGGATTTTCCTGTTCCGTTAATGCCGATTACTCCTATTTTATCCCCTTCGTTAATTCCCAGGGTTACACGGTCAAATAAAATTTTATCGGTAAAGCTTTTGCTCATCCTTTCTACGTTTAACAAATTCATTCCTGTAACTCCTTTTATATCTCCCAATATTTCAAAGTTTATTTTACTGGCTGCTTTAAAAGAATACCATATCTTTAAGTATTATACCACATTTTCTTATAAGGTCTGGGAAATAAAAATTTTATTTTTTATAATAGCGGCTGTTATACAAAAGGTGTTTGAAAAATGCTCTAAAGCTCAGTTAACCTAGTGTAGCATCTAGCTCATAATTGGACTAATGGCGTAGAATGGATTTTCATTCTGCGAGGCGGAGGAATGAGGCATAGCGGTGGCTACGTCGATTGACGGCAATGAAGCAGATGGAAATTCAGGCAATCCATTAGACAAGATATCAACTTGCCAGTGCACCAATCTAAAAAGGCAACTGGTAAAGTATGACTGAACCAGTTACCTGATTTTTTGTAAAAGGGAGTTATTCATCATTTCGTTGTACTTAGCCTAATGACTTTGATTACAAAACAGTTTGATTTAGTAAGTTTTATTATTCACCAATTTTATTTCTTCTATAATGCCTTGTATAACTTCTGGTTCTCTTTTTTTAGATTCTCATTCTCCTTCTTCAACTGTTCCACCTGCACCTGCAATTGTATCACTCTGCTATCCATAGCCTTATCAATGATCTTCTTTCGTGGACAGACCTTCCCGGCCTGCCGGGCGATAGCCTGTTCCACTTCTTTTCTGACTATTAGGTTTTTATAGAAGAACCCTTGGGAGAGTCCGGTGCATCTAATCAGTCCAGACACCGTGATTTTCTCTTCCTCCTCCAGCATTCTTTGAATAACCATTTTTGCTGTTGCAATCTTCTCCTCGCTGGCTTTCTTATTTAAAGCAAGCATTTTATCGTATTTACTCATATTCAGCACCTCAATTTCTAAATTTAAATTTTAAAGCAGGATTTCATCCCTTTTACTCTTACTTGGTGGAGATGACGATATCCTGCTTCTTATAAATTGCTTCATCTCCTGCCTAAAGTCTTCCGTCGGAAGCACAGCTGTATAAATTCCTTCTTCTAATAATAAACGCTCTAGATCTGAATCATATTAGACATCCTCCCTCCCGATTATTTATCAAATTTTGGCATCCGTATTCTAATATATGTACCGTTATGAAACAGAAGTCCGTCTTTGAACTGTGGCAACTCTTTTGCAGAATTAATCGGGAAGATTGCCGCTGTCCCCTGATTTCCCACCAGCAGTCCGTCCGTTGTGTTCTTGGCAAACTTTGTAACCTCATCGAATCCTTTCATCTTACCGGAATGAGCCGTTAAAATTACACTGATCCCCACACCGGCAGCATTGTTTAAAAGCGACGCTAATACTAATGCCCTTGCCCTCGTCATTTCAACAAAATTATCCCAATCATCCACAATCAGATAAAATGCTTCCATCTGTGTATAGGTTTCTCTGGGATTCTTCGCTGGATTTTCAATTAATTTTTCACGGACAGCCTGGTTTCTTACTTCTATCTCCTGTTTTAATGCCTCCATGAAGCCGTCCATCATGCCTGCCCCTTCAAGGTAGGAAACACCTGGATCCGTTTTATAAGAATATAGTTCCATAGATTTGGAATCCACCAGATATATCCGGCCTTTTCCAATAACCTGAGCCAGAATCACTTTCAAAATATTTGTTTTACCTCTGGAAGCTTCTCCGAGGATTATAAACGGACTGTTTTCTGTATTAAATCCACAAAGCTTAACGCTTTCCTTATCCAGTCCCACATAAATGTCTTTTCCAGTGGGTTCATATTCAAGCATATCCTTATAATACAACTGTTCTGAAAGTACAGGAATTCTCGGCGCTGCTTTTCCCGGATAAAAATCATCTATTTTCTGAACCAATGCTTCAATGGATTGGTTATACTCCAATTCATTTTTAAAGGAAACCATGGTATAAACCTGCATGACACTGATCATGTTCTGGAATTTCAAAAGGGCCCTGCCCTTAATTTCCGACTGTTTATAATGACTTCTGCCTACAATCAGATTAATATCCGCTTCATCAAAAATATATCCGGCCGCCTTGTTCTTGAAATTATTATAGGTGGAATATTTCATACTGTTGCTTCGGGTCGCCGTTGCAATCATAAAGATTCCCAGACCGCCTCCATCCCTTGACAGCTTCTGGAAGAATTCTTCCGCCTCATAACCAAGCTCCTTCACAACGTCATAATTATCGATTACAAGGACGATTGCCTTCATGGGTTCTTCCGCCACCTGATTATAGACTTCAAAATTCTGAACGATTGTGTCCGCCAGCTTTTTCTTCCTGTCCTTGATTTCCTTTTGCAGAATTCCCATCAGCTTTTGTAACCGTTCCATGTCGTCAAATACGATGTAATCCGCCACATGGCGCAGCCTATTCAGCGGGATTAATCCGCTGTTTCCAAAATCCAGAACATAAAAATTCAGGCAGTCCACGTTATTTTTCATTGCCAGAGACAGGACGGCCGTTGTCAGGAATACCGTCTTACCATATCCGGCAGATGCGATATAAAGCAAATTTCCATCTTTTGTAAAATCAAGATCATATGTTTTCTGTTCCTGTTTTTCCGGAATATCAATCAGTCCTAAACTTATTTTCATATCCAATTTTTCATTAGAATTGTCTATGAGCTGCTCCGGACTGATTAACTGTTCTGGAAGCGGAGGAAGCCATGGCTTTTTCACTTCTACGGTTTCCTGTGTCGCATAATAATCATGGATATACTGCACAACTGCATCCAGCTGTGTCTTCAAAAGCTTTCCATTTTCCTGATTATCACTCAAATCCTGGTTTACCAGCTCTCCCTGGCCTAACTCGTTGATAACATATACCCGATTGTCTACTTTTTCTTCTTCGTCTTCTTCACTATATGCCGCACCGCTCCAAGCGGACTGGAATAATTCATAAATCTCATTATTTCCCACCTGCAGATATGCACGTCCAGGAAGAGTAATATTAGCCGCGTCCGGCGTTTTGATGACTTCTTTACTGTCCGCTTCATTCTGTACTTTCAATGCCAGTTTAAATTTCGAGTTTGACCAGATCTGTTCATCCACCACCCCTGTGGGTTTCTGCGTCGCTAAAATCAGATGAACTCCAAGACTTCTTCCGATACGTGCCGCCGATACCAGTTCGCTCATAAAGTCCGGCTGCTCTTTCTTTAATTCCGCAAACTCATCACTGATTAAAAACAGGTGCGGAAGCGGTTCATCCGCCTCGCCGTTCTTAAAAAGTTTATTATAGCTATTAATATGATTTACATTATACTTGTTAAAAATATTCTGGCGTCTGGCCAGTTCGCTTTTAATGGACGCCATTGCACGCATACTTTGCGCTCCGTCCAGATTAGTAATCGTTCCAAGCAGATGGGGAAGGTTTTTGAACAGTCCCGCCATTCCGCCGCCTTTATAGTCAATTAGCAAAAACGCCACTTCATATGGATGAAAATTCACAGCTAAAGATAAAATATAGGATTGAATAATTTCTGATTTACCGGAACCGGTGGTTCCGGCCACCAGTCCATGCGGTCCATGAGCCTTCTCATGTAAATTCAGATACACATAATCTTTCTCTGCCCTTGCCCCAAGAGGAACAGCCAGGGATTTAGAAGAATTGTTTTTTTTCCACCTCTGTTCAATATGAAGCTGTGACGGCTTCTCGATTCCATACATCTGAAAGAAAGTAATGCTTTCCGGAATCTGTGCACTGATTCCCTGCATATGTTCCAGTACACCCAGATTTCTTGCCATCCATTCCAGCCGGATGCCCCGAACTTCCTCCAGTCGGAAACGCATCTGTTTTTCTTCTTTTTCTTCAATCAGTAATAATGCATCCGTTGAATTTTCCAAAACTGCAATGGTTCCCATATTCTCCGGAAGATTCGCCCGCACATTTGTTGTATAAATAATAGAAAAGCCCAGATTATATCCTTCTTTGTCCAGATACTCCATAATAGAATGATCCATAATCCATTTCGGCTCGTCTATGATAAAAAGGAAATACGGAAGAAACATGCTCTCCTTCTTACGTTCCTCTTCTTTCAGTTTACGGTCTTTGAATATTTGATGCATGCTTCCAAGAATCTGATCACGTTTTTTTTCAGAGTTAATCATCCCCACACAGTTGATTACGTGAATTTTAAAGTGTGGATACCACTTCATCCACTGAAAATCTTCATTATATTTCTCATCGTAGATCGCTATAATCTCCAGATCATGATAACTCCGGAAAAAGGTCAGCTGTATCATTAACGCTTTCAGCTGTTCATGGATTGTATCTTTTTCTCCCACCAGTCCAAGATGGGCTTTCTTTAAATCTACAACCACCGGTTTATCAATCTGAGAAAATTCTTTTTTGATTTCTTTTGCCTCCTCTTCCAGGGGATCCGGCTGTGTTTTAAGCTCATCCACAGCCAGCTCGATTTTAAGCTCCGGCTGTGTTCTTGCCGCACCCAGAGATATTTTTAAGAAATCTTCATCATTGCAGTTTCTCTCATAGATTCTGGAACTATAATCCTGCAACATTCCCTGTATCTCTTTCACAGACGGATAATTATACCGATACGCTTCCTTTTCAGCACAATATGCATGATAGATTTTTTTTCTTTTTCTCAGCAGGTAGGCATTATAAGTCTTTTCTCTTAATTCTTTATTATCTTTCATTTCTTTCTTGTCCGTCACAAAACGCATAATAGACACAATCAGTGTCATCCCTGTTCCTGCAATCGCCATGACAATAAAAAGCCCGCGTTTCATAAGTATACTAATTCCTACTGTAACGCAAATCATAACCAGCGGCGGAAGAATCAACTGAGCAAGTTCGCCTTTTCTTTTATCCATCAGCTCTTTCGGTTTCTCAATTTGAATCCGTTTTTCCTGTACTCGTTTGGTGATTCTCGGAGACCTCTTATATTTTGGAAATCCTTCAAAGGGGAGTTTCCGGTTATTAAGCTTCAAAAGGTTTGTCTCTATACCGGCGCAATCTCCTTCCAGAATAATCTGCTCCTTCAAAAGAATCATTCGGTAGCTTCCAAAGATAATCACATCTCCGTCTGCCACGGTACAGAAAAAATCCTTCACTGGTATTCCATTAAGAACGATCGGGATATGGTTATCTCTATTTTTGATATAAAGCGTATTCTGTTCTATCAGACAGGAACTTATTGCTTCTGGAAGCCTGATGTCAGCATATTCCGATCCGATGGTAAAATTCTCCGGCCGTTGGAAACGGCATCTGTCCTTTTCTCGTTCTTTCATAGTCTACTCTTCCTCAGTTTCATACTTTTCTATCAAAGGTTCCATTTTCTTTGTGATATTATCCAGTTTCTGTGATTTTTCGGAACCGGACAGTTCCGTGTCGTCTTCAATGTTTGCTTTTTCTTTCATATATGCATATAGCAAAAGCTGATCGTCCGACAGCTGCAGCGCCATATCTTCCGCCTTATCCGTATCTTTCCGCCCAAGATAGATCCAATATTCTAACCGGGAAGCAGAATCTTTCCAGGTCATTGTTTCAAGGATATTGTTCTTCTGCTCTTGTGTCAGATTTTCACTATGTACATAGGCATTTGCCAACATATATTTCTGATAAAGATTCATTTTTTTCACCGGAACATTTTCCATTGCATCAATGCATGCAACATAATCAGAACTTACATACGCATCGCTCAACTGCATAACCGCATCTTTATAAGGTTCCAGAGCGATCATATGATATCCAAGAAATCCCGCTGTTCCTAAAAAGAAAACTCCTAACGAAATAGCTGTGATTTTTATGGCAGTATAATTTTTTCTTGGCAAAAGTATTTTGTTCCTCTTCCTGTCGCTTTTCACTTTTATGTAGTAGTTTCTAATGCACTCCTGAATTTCTTCCACGGATTCCTTCTCTTTAATCTCTCCGGCAAGTCCGACTTTTCCCAGAAGCTGTATACCGCCCTTTAAAAAGTCATCATATCCATATTTCTTCTGTAAAGCAAATCCGATCACCGATTTATATTCATTCAGTAAATTATCTTCCAAGGTTTCTCCCCGTACATGAATATCTCTTTGTTTTATTTTCACATTGCCATGCAGATCATAATAAATATTTTCCGGGCGGAGGGAAAATCTATATTTTTTACTTCCCTCCCGAAGTCCTCCGATGGCTTCTAATACCAACAGGATTTCCGGAAGATCCTCTTTTCTTACTTCAGATACCGGAATCCAGTTTCCAACTTGATAGGTAAATACAAGTTCTTCCTTTTCTTCTTTCATTTCCGCCGGCACCAGATAACTCTCCGGATAAACAATCCTTTTATAATCATAGATATCTTTTGCCGCCAGTTCTGATTTTTTCATTGTTTCCTGAATTACTTTATTTTCCATATGTTTTCCCCGCCCTCAAGATATTTCTATTATGTCGCCGTAATAAATCCCTGCCTGTTCATAGGTCATATCCGGCTGAACATATAAATTTGTCCGCATAGAACATACCTTATATACCTCTGTCAGTTCTGCCGGAACCACTTCCGCCTCTTGCAGGATAGTCACGGTATCCTGTATTTTTTGCTGTGAATTTACCATAATATCCTTTATAAAACCATATTTATTACTCATAACGGTAAGTGTTAATTGCATCTGTCCTTCTCCTTTTTCTCCGCTTTTCTGAAAATGAAAATAAGACCAGAAAGAAAACAATCAAAATAATTCCAACCGTAGCTACCGCCATCCCGGTCTGATTTTTTCCCTTCCCCACTATTTCCTTTTTCACCTGGGGCTGTGTATTTAAAAACAGCCGATTCTGCACTCTTTCATATTCACTCTGCTCCGTTTCAGAGCCTGTGTTAAATATTACCTTCTCAATCTGCCGGTTCTGATTTTCTTCCTCTGTTTTTACAGTCTCCACCCATTTCTCATATTTATCTGTGAATAAGTCCACACCGTTGGTATCTGTCAAAGAGGAATAGGTTTCATTCTTTTCCTGTAATATGGACGGATCAAGTGTAATATTGCTGGAATCCCCAGCTGTATTCGTATTCATGCCTGCATCCGTAATTTCCATCTGTATTTCTCCTCGTATAAGATTTATTTGAAATATATTAGGGGGTATTGCTGCCACTCGAAACGGTTAAGTATGACATCTTAGATTGGAGACACAGAAAAAATCACACTCTCAAAACATAACCTATTTCACAATCTCCTGTTTTATTATCCAAAAAAGAAATTATTGTTCCCCATGAATATAGATACTCTTTCGTACCTATCGACTTTTTATCAGGCATACCTAAATGTTTTTCCAAGAAAGTATCATGTGTCCCCTTTAATTCCAATAATGTTTCACTTTTCATATTAGAATAGTTCATCTTATATTTTTCATCCGAATTACTTAATTCAATTTTTTGGATAATACCATCAATGCATGTAATCGTAACCCAAAATATCATATCACCCAGCTTTTGCCCTGACTTAGATATATACACACTTGTTTTACCCATATTTACAACGTTAAACTCTTCTTTCCGCATATCTTATCACTTGTCTTAGGTGCATTTCTATATTTCCCTATATTTACTCTTCCATTTATCATAGTAAGTCTCCTTAATTAATAGAATTCATTATTTTGAAATAGTCTTCAAGTGAAATGCGGGTATTATTCAATTGTATAGACATATTCTCTAATCTTGTAAATGTTCCATTTGCAACATTATAGTCATCAAAATTAGGGTCAAAGCGTTGCAGCATACCACCAGTTCCAAGCTCAGGATTGTTTTGAGCTAAACCTTCTACAACATTAATATTACCATTTACTCTATAAGGAGTTAACTGCCCTCTATACTTTGCATACCCCATCCCTTTTTCATAATACGGTTTTACTTGTAACCCTTCAAAAATTTTCTGTGCATCATTTTCCAATCCATTGATAGCCTCAGTTGTTGTAGAATATCCTGTTGGATAAGGTTCACCCATCCAGATTATATCTCCATCTTTAAGCGTCATATTAACATAAGCATCTACTCCGACATATGGTATGGATAATTCCCTTGCCAAGCCTTAGCCACTTCGGACGGATTTGCATTTTCCCAGTAAACATTTTCCTTTCCATATTTTTTTCTGAAGTATTCATACCAATCCATTCCAGATACATCAGTATCAATTTTTGTAGTTTCTAAACCACCTTTAATACTACTATTACCCGAACCCTTGGTCCCAGAGCCGCTCCTATTCATTCCCTGTTGTTTATTATTATCTGTTTAAATAATCCCTATAAGCTTTGTCTCCTCTTAATCTTTCAATAAAATCATCTAAGGCTTCAGGTAAAGATGAATAAAAATTAACTGATGTTGCTACAGCTCTTTCATCATTCGTATAAACTTTCCAATTGTTTTTTTCTTCTTCAATAACAATCTTATCTGGTTTATTTAAACCATCAGAAAACATCACATAATTTGTCAATTTCTCATTTTCTATAATTTTTTTTGCTTCTTCAAGATTCATTTATTTTACCTCCAAAAGTATCTTTAAATCTTCCAATAAATTAACTGGCATAGGAAGTTCATACTGTATACCATACCCTTTTGCTCCAAATCCAGGTGCAATTTTCCCTGCTTGTGTAATTAAATCATCTATAGTTAATTTATATTTTTTCATATAACCTTCAACAGCTTTTTTTAATTCAGGGGAAGCATTATCAATATACTCACTAATTTTGTTAAAATCTCCAACAACTTCATACTTATGGTATTTTGAAGCATCCTCAACATATGGCAGTGATCTCTGGTCATAACTATAAGGCACTCCATCTTTAACTGGTGAAGTATATCTGCCATTACTAGGCCCATATCTGTCAATAATTTCTCCTACTTTTGGTGTATATGCTTCTTTAATCGCTTTTCCTGTTTCATCCAAAACAAACCCTCCATTAGAGACCTGTGACCAATCTATATTGCCATCTGGTGTTAATACGCTAGAATCTTTTGGAACTTGTATATCCTTGGACCATTTACCTATTTCCTTAAATTCTTCTGCTAATTTACTATCGATATTATTTAAGTAATTGTCTAATTCTTTAGGTGAGCATGTCGATTTACTCAAAATCTCATCAACATGTTTCCCAGCCTCACCAGTTTCCCTATTCCGCAGCTTCAAGACAGTACTATAATCTACTTTTTTCAAGGCAAGCTGTTTATCCACATTTTCCAAGGCTGCAATTTCAGCCTTGGACATTCCGGCAGAGCTTCCCTTTTCAAGAACTCTCAAATACCTTTCTGCCTCTTCCGGAGACATCAACTCGGAGAGACTGGAATAACTTTCTTTATTTAAGCCCTCCTTTACCATATTTGCCTCTTCGGATATATTAGTTATCTCAGGCCTTCTCTGTATTCCGCTTATATTAGCCGCCTTATCTATTCCATGCAAGCCTCCATAGGATACGGCTCCGATTCCGATTCCTCCAAGCGTTGCCAGTATCTTATCGTCTGTCTTCTCGTAAATCCATTCCGAGCC
>JAATFT010000021.1 GCA_015655075.1 Clostridiales bacterium
TAGACTAATTATTCAGATGCTTCGTGCCAGTGCAAGGCAAAATTTCGACGGCAATGCGGTGGCGTTGTCTGGAAATTTTAACGCCGCAATGGTGCGGAGAAGCTGAAATAATTAGTCAAATTATCAGCTTGTCGGTACACTGGGAGCGATTTTGGGAGCGTAGTGGTTCTTACGTTTCCAAAATTGCGACGCAGAATACCGCAAAGTGGGGCATTCAGAACGGTTCAATGATTTTTCAAACACGCTCTAATGTATTTTAAATTTATAAAATTGTTTTCCTGATTCTTATCAGCTATTATATCTGCTAAGACAAGGTATTACAATAGAATTATTGCAATTATCTTTGTATTGAAAATTACAATATTAAATGTCATCGGCGGAAGTCAAAGCGGATATTCCGGGTCCGCTTCCTTCTTATCGGCCGCATATATATTTTCAAGAACCTCATATGCGGCGGTCTTTCTAATTATGGCTTTCATCAGTTTATCCAGGGGAGAATCTTCGGTATAAACAGCCGGGACAAAATATTTAATCCTATTTGATTTCAGCATTTTAAAGACTTTTGATTTGTCGTTTGTATTGGGATCAAAAACCCCGATGGAATGTCCGCCATATGTGTTTACCAATTTCATGCAGGGAATATCCGTATCGCTATCACCGATATAAACAATATTCCGGAAGGGAACACGAATATCCTCCGGCCGGTAATAGTCGTTTACCCCAGGATCATTTGGGTCCAAAACCCCTTTTTCTATCCTGAAAAGAAACTGTGTTTTATTGGTATAATTGATTGCCTGAGCCGGCCATTTTGCAACACCGCGGTCATTAAAGTACAACGAGCTTGCGTATATGCGCTCAAATTCTTTATTGCGTGCCATTTCAGTTCCGTCTATCATTTCTTTCAAACCGGACGAAATGATATAATGTTCAACAATAACATTATGTTGTTCCCCATATTTGCGTATTCGCGAAAACCATTCCTTTACACCGTCAAAAAGCTGGACTTTTGCCCCATATTCCGCCAGAGCCGCCTTGGTGAGCACCAGATTTCCCTCGGCTTCCTCGACCATTTTATACATATATGCTAAATTCGTATCCATGTTATTATCAAGTGCCAACCTGTTTGATTCCTGCCAGAATTTTTTAACATCATAACCTACATCCTGAATATATCCTTGTGCCTGCATGTCATCCGGGGATAAAGTCTTATCAAAATCATAGCAAACGGCCACAACCGGTTTTTGTTCTTTGTATTTGCGCTCATATTCCAATTTGATTTCTCCTTTTATTTTTATAATCAAAATGCATAATGCCACAGTCAATACCAAACTTATGGATTAAAATTAATTTATTACATTTATTGTATTCTAATTATACACCCCGCCGGTGCATTTAACAATGTGCATGGTGTAAACTATAATCATATTTCCGCTTAATTGATGAATTTTATCATCAATCTTAGATTACTTTTCTTTCCTGTCTTCTCCTTCAGGGTCAAGTAAAAATTACATATCAGACCGTAAAATTTGCAAAAATACAAATAATATAACGACTTACGATATAATTCTCTCTATATATATTTATATATTACAAAATATTGCAAAATACCACAAAATTCAAACCCACTTTACTGTTCTTTTACTGTTCTGAATAAAGTAATTGGCTGAATGTCAAGAAATTTACTATTTCAGATATCCCGTTCCTGTAGCGGAGCGATAGGAAGGAGGAGAATAATTGACTATAAAATTATTTCAAACATGTATAGGTAATTGCGAAACGATATAATTTTCTAAATATACCATACAACTAATATGAATTTCATCGCTTCTGTTCCTATAGGGCCAGATTCAGTTTTTGAATTGTATTAGTCGTATGGTATATAGATACAATAATATTGTTTCGCAATTATCTATCGAACATGTATATTAGGAGAAAAAGGTATGAGGATTAAGAAAAGAAAAAGGTTATTGATAAGGCTGGCGCTGACGGTATCTTTAGGACTTATTTTTATGTGTGTTCTGTCGGTATCGATCCGTTCCCCAAAAATTGAAAGGGATTTTTACGCTATGAATGATTATTGTAAACTATTCTATCATTACAATTTTGATTTTAACTGGGAAAAACATTCGTACGGTTTATGGAACTCTTATACATACAATACCAGCAATTTTTATTCATATACAATTTCCCCTGTGGGAAAAGGGTTCGTCGGTCCTGCCATAGCAATCGTAAAACATAATTATAAAAACTTTCCGGAAGATATATGGTCAGATTTTACCGCCAGAGGTATGCTTTATTATCCCACCAGTGATTATAATGATAAGAAATGGGATTATAACAGAGTATATACGGTATCATTTGACAAAGCATATACGGTAACCCAGTTACAGGAACAATTTAAATTCGGCAAGATAAATTGGCTTTGGCTGGATACCTATGGTAACGGTAAAGGAAACCAGACGGAATACTACATTCAGGACGGAAATGCCACAAACGGGGCCTATGGAGTTCTATGTAAGATTAAAAATAATAAGAATGACCTTAAAGCCGACGCACAGAATTTTGTGGACATGATAAATAAATATGATTCTAAAGCCTCTTCCAAAACTGAAAAGAAGCTTTATGATATTAAACGTGCCATAAAAACAGAAGGCAATATCAAGGCAGAAGATTTAAGAATCATAGGATGTATATTCTATCCGTATAACAGCCAGGACGAAGAGATGCAAAATGCCGCTATTTTTAAAGTAATAAAATAAAGCTTTACCACTTTGCCGATCCTGAATCGGGAAGAGAATGCACAACAAAATAACCCGGGAGAATCCTCTCAGGAATATAATAGTTTTAGGAGAATCCAAGTGAGAAATAGAAAAAGAAAAAGGAACCGAATTGGACTTCAGATATTTTTGGGAGTTGTATTAGCAGGCGTTCTGTCGGTATCAATCCGTTCCATAAAAGTTGAAAACGAACTCTCCTCTTTGAAAGATTACAGCAAACTATTCTGCAAGCATGATTTTGATTGGAAGAAACATTCTTTCGGTCTATGGAATATATATTATTTTGATAATAGAAACGGCAACAATTTCACGGTTTTTCCAACGGGTAGCTACTTCACGGCGTCACTTTTAAGCTTTTCCCATATTAAGCTCAAAAATTTTCCTAAAGATCTGTGGTCGGAGTTTAAAGGTATGGGTACGTTTTATTATCCGTCGGATGAAAATAATTACAATAAGAATTGGGACGGCGCGCTGGTACACGCAGTCTCATTTAACAAGCCTTATTCCATATCCCAAATACAGGGATATTTTAGCTATGGCAAGATAAAATGGCTTTGGCTTGACACCTATGGTAACCGTAAGGAAAACCAGGCGGAATACTACATTCAAGACGGAAACGCCGCAAATGGAGCCTATGGAATCCTCTGTAATGAAGAACTTAAGGGAAACGCCCTTCAAATTGACTCATGGAAATTTATTGATATGATAAACAAGTACAATTCTAAAAACTTATCCGAAACCGGAAAGAAACTTTATAAAATTAAACACAGTATAAAAGCGGAAGGTGACATCGCCATAACTGATTTAAAAATCATAGGATGCATCTTTTATCCGAATGATAATCAGGATGAACAGATGCGCAATGATCCTATTTTTAAAGTCGTGCAATAAGCTTTACTTTTATAAAAGCAACTCTTTTAGCATGGGAACCTCTGCCACACGGCGAGTGGAGGGAGTACCAGAGGGTGAACACCTCTGGACACCCTGCGGGATTTCGGGCCAGGTTACCATGATGTTATTTACATCGTTTACCGTGGCGAGCGCCGCTCGCGGGGGATTGGCCCGAAGTCGCTATTACAATAGGCCGTATTTCGATTATGTGGTATAATGAGCTCACGAATACTAATTTGCTTGTTTAAGGAGAGAAAAGCCATGAAGAATACTATAAGTCGATACCAATTTGGATTCTCCATTTGCGGTCTTATCGCGTTTATATTGCAGGAGCTACCCTATTTACCCTGGCTATTGTGGCCTCCAATCGACAACCCTCTTGCCAATAATATTGCAGCAACTCCTTTGTTCGGGATGTTGGAACAAACTGGAGGTATCATGACCGTTATGCTGCTAATTGTTGTCATACGAAAAGACACTGCAAAGCCCAAAATGAAAGACCAATTTTTTGTTGTTGCCGCCATACTGCTTTTTGCCTATTATATCTGTTGGGTTTGCTATTTTGCTGGTATGACAAATGGCTGGCTGATTGTTATTGGCTTATCTGCGGTAGTGCCCCTCTATTATCTGTCAATATCACTGTGGACGAAAAATTATTTTGCCCTTATAACCAGCTTGCTTTTCCTCGTCGGACATACAGGCTCAAATATCATAAATTACCTATTGTAATCAAAAATTTCAGCTATGGAGCGAGTAGTCCCAAAGTGATTAGCGCTCTACATCTTTGTTTCCCGCTTTGGCGTGTGGTCTGCTTCCTGTTTCTCCGGTGGTCTAAAGAACACAGAAGCCAGAAATTCCTTTACTAAGCGGGGAGCGTGCTTCACAGCTTCCCGGAACAACTTTGTTTCCTCCAAAAGCCGTTCCCAACGGAATTTATATATCTGTGCGTCTTTTTCGCGGTGGCAAGCTGTTTCTTCAAATCAGAAATATCACTTTCTGTTGTTACGCCCTTTTTGGCAAGGCCGGACACGGTTTTCCAGTCGGAGGGGTAAAGCTGAATATTGCCACCGATGGTCTTTTTCGTCATGCTCTCAATTTCAGAAAAGGTAGCGGTGGCCTGTTTGGTAACGCTGATTTTTTCCTGCAAGCCGGAAAGCCGCTCCGCCTGTTTTTCAACCTTGGCCCGAAGTCAGGACAAACGCATGAAGGAAGATAATTCCAAAAACTAAGGCCGCTTCCAGGTGTAGTTGGGAGACTTTTGTATTGGAAAGGTTCCTTATGACACTTAAACTCCAGAAATTGCGCCAGGAGTGAGAAGCGGAATTGTTTGAGCGTAGCGAGTTTTCCGCTTCTCACTCCCGTTTTAAGCAATTTGTCGGAGTTTTCTAGTGTCATAGGGGTTCTTTCTCTGCAAAATCGAACAACTACACCTGGAAGCGGCCGGAAATTTTACATAATTTTTCTTCATGCGTTTGTCCTTAGCCCGAAGTGAGTTAGGATTGTGAAATTGAGGGAAATGTTGTATAATAATGATAATAGATTTAATACACATTATGATATTATGGGTGATTCAATATGAAAGAAGATACATATTTTAGTCCTATGAAATCTATCATCGTCATCTATTTGGTATGCTTCGTGTTCAGAGCGTTTGAATACATGATTATTCGCACGGACCAAAGCCTCTTTGGTGAGGCGTTTATTCATAAACTGGTGGGTATCGTTGTGCTCATGTTGGCAATACGGTATTTTTCACTCAAGTGGTCGGAAGTAGGTTTCACAGGCAAGTCGGCTGTAAGAAATGCACTTTATGGTCTGCTGCTCGGTGCAGCTGTGTTTATGATTGCCTATGCAACTGAATTTTTTCTGCAACTGTTAAGAGGACACAGTCCTTTGCTGCAAATCTATGTGACCAGCTATGCAATTGATGGCAATCAGGGCAGACAAACTGGTCTGTTGTTTTTTGCTTTTTGTATTATTGGGAATATCATCAATGTGGCTATGGAAGAAGGGATATTCCGGGGCTTATTCGTTAAGCTGTCAGAAGCAAAATATTCTTTTATAAAAGCAGTCGTTTTTTCGTCTATCCTTTTTGGTATCTGGCATATCGCGGCACCTATGCGCAGTCTATTGGACGGAGAAATGAGCCCGACTGGAGCAATGATGTCTGCCTTTCTGCTTGTTTTAACAACAGGAGCCACCGGAGCAAAATTCTGTTTACTGACAAAAATCACCGGTTCACTTTGGATGCCAATGGCCGATCACTTTTTCAATAACACCATCATTAATCTTTTGCATATCACAATGCTCTCTGGCACAGATGAATTGCAAGTAATCCGCATTTCAATTGCTCAAACGGTATCCTTCCTGATTGTTCTATATATCTATTTGAAAAGTGGGGCACATCAAAAACCCACATTTCGCACATAGATATAAAAACATCAGCTAAGCCAAGCCGTCACGGTAAAGTTGCGGCCTCTCTCTGACAACAAAAAGCGGCTTTGACTTGTGATTTCAAAACCGCTGCTCTGCCTTGTCCTGATTGGAGCATAACAATTCTGCCGCCAAAACAACGGTTTTTTTATTCCTGTTTAGGCGGCGGAGCGCAACTTTGAATTGGCAGAAAGCAAACATTAGGTGATAAAAGTCAAAGCGTCCATCCGTTAAAATTTATGTATACTTCAAAACGTGAGGTGAAGAAATCGTGACAGACAAAAAAATCATAGTACAATTTACGATGCTGACATTTTGCATAGCCTATCTTGTGTCAGGTGCTTTAATTGCTCTTGGGCAATTCGGATTTTCGGTTCACTCTTTCGTTCAATCGTTACAGCAATTTGGGATGAATATTCCTTTTGCAATCTATATTTTATCGCCCGCTATTGCTTCATATATCGTTCTGAAGAAAAATAACAAAATAGCAGATTTTAAGGAATGGTTGAAAACTGTTTTTTACAACAAATAATATAGCGTAACGCCGCATAAGCCGGCAGCAGCAAAATACAACTCCTGTTTTCTTTCCTTGACTTTGAGCCTGTGAGGATAAACAAGAAGCAGCACAATGAATCCTATTGTAAATCTTAAAAACAGTATTCCAATCGGCGAAATCACTCTCAAAAGTATCTTTGTTGATATGAAAGTCGTACCCCAAATAAAGATAGTAATAAATGCAAATAAATGTCCGGTAATCTCTTTTTTTCTGTCCATGAAAATCCTTTCTATGCAAATGTCTAATTGTGAGCAGTTCTGAAAATATTCATATACTGCTTTGGTGTCAACCCTATAAACTTCTTAAAGAAGTTAGAAAAGTGGCTTTGGTCGGTAAAGCCTGTCTGCAAAGCCACATCAATTGGCAATATTCCTTGCTCCAACAGTTTCTTTGCTTTATCAATTCGTAACGTTTCTAAATAACTATATGGTGAAATTCCTTTATGTTTTGTAAAGGAACGCAGCAAATAATACTTACTCAATCCGGTCAGATTGCATAGGTCATCCAGAGTGATGTTTTCCATGTAATGCTTTTCTAAAAATTCACAGATTGCCTTTGCTTCTGTGCTTTGCTCTAAATTTCCTGTTGGCACTTCCTGCTCCGTATATTCTTCAATTAACTGCTCTAAAAGGAAAAAGAAAATTTCCTCTTTTCTAAAATCCTTTTCCTCCTGCATGATCATCTGGTGCAGCTCTCTTAGTAAAGAAACCAATTCGCTATGAAAGATTACTTGCGACGTGAAATAAGGCAAATACTCTTTTCCCGTTATTTCAAGGAGTGCTTTGCTCATAATTTCTGGCTGGATATTGATACAGCGATAATCCAGCGTTTTGCCGTCGATTTGCTCACAGGCATGATTATCATGGGGATTAAATAATAATAAATCTCCCGGTTCGATGGTATATTCCTTATTTTTGCAGGATAAATACCGTTGACCCTTTTCAATAAATCCAATTACATAATATTCATGAAAATGATTGGGAAATTTTTGCATAATCCCTTGAAAATGATATGCTTCAACCTTTAGTTCCGCATCATATTTTATAGTTCTTATTTCCTGTTTCATAAACTTGTCCCCCTTTCCTAACTGTCTGACACTTAGTGTACCACAAACTGCAATAGCTTTCTTGTATGATATTGCCCTTTAGTTTTTCGTAGTATTTTACTTATACATTACTCGTTTGTTGACTGTCTATTTCTTTGTTTTGGTATTCGGCAGTTGCTTCCTTATACACCCTGCATATTCTGTCGAGACATTTTTAGCATAATTTCATCCGGCCTATCATCCGAACCTATTATTTTAATGGGATAACACTCAATATCCGGATTCATCATATGGTAAACCAGATAAACCAAAGTTTGTATTGTAAATGTGGATTATAGGCGGGTAAAGAATTGAAGATTTATTTAGATAGTTGCTGTTTCAATAGACTCTTTGATAATCGAACAGATTCTCGTGTTTATTTCATCCTTTTGATTATAGAACGTACAAGATGCAAATCTCCTTATAATATTTTAAGCAATTCCAGATAGGTAATTTAGGATTAAGAAGACCCGGCACAAAATTTTCCCAGAAGTCAGTTGTATCCCGGAGTGCTTCCCCCTCTTTCTTCCAATAATTAAATTCTTTTTTTTAATTTCGACTTTTTCCCCTCCTTGAGACCCGCTACATAGTTCTTCCGGCGATAATGATGAGCAAATAGATTCTCTCGTTCTTCCGAAAGAGTAAACTGTCCTCCCTCATCCTCAAGCACATATGGCACATAAACATAAGCGTAAGCCATCGTGTGCTCGTGTGCCCCTGTGTCGCGTTTTAGTTATTCCGATATAGAATGTCCAAATCCATGCATATTGTATCGTTTACACAGATTTTTATTATTTCTTGCAGTGGAAATATCGTTTCCCCATTGTTTTGTCCATACTCTGATACTTGTAATACTTTAACCTTATCGCCAGTGAAATCAACGATATAGCCTATAATATCGCTCGCATCTTCATCAATACATATAGTCACAATTTGTTTATTGCCTATAGCATAATTTATTATATTGATTAAAATATCCCCATTGGTATCAATCGCAGGAAATTCATTGTTATATCCTTTAAGCGCTAATAATCTTCTGATTTTATCCAAATACATTTCATCAGTTTCCAGTCTGTAAACGGAGTCGGTTTTTATAACTGAATATCCATCAAATTCTCCGCGCGGACTTAAGCTCTGAATTAATATGTTTTCTTCTGTGACCGCTAAAATATATCCAACAGAAAATTTATCATAATAGCTTCTGTTTGTGTATATCGCTATTAAATTACCATCTTTACAAAGCTTTTTTAAAATATTAATCATTTTAATTTCTCCAATCATTTAGGTTTCTTTTTATTTGATTTATCTTGCCATCCTGTTTTTTTATCCTTTTTTTCTGGGCCACCAGTAACCAAAACGCCAACTGTAACTTCAATAATTGTACCACCGAACCTGTAAACGAACCAGTCTCCGCACCAAATACAGTAGTATTTTCGCCTGACGGCATTGTACCTGATTGGATTATTCACACAGTAGGTATACAGATTCAGGCGCAGCGGTTCCTCCAGGTTCAGAAGGCAACGTAATTTTTTATGTATTGTCAATTACCTTTTTGAGGTTTGCTTTTTGAACAAAGCAAATCGTCAATAATACACCTATAATGACCATTATACCTATAAATATATATTTCTTTCCTTGTAACATAACTATCCTCCTGCAAAAGTCTTCCAGTTACAGGGTCATACATTGGAATTTAAATCTCAAATGAGTTTTATCACTCAACAAAGCTAAAACGTTAAACCATAAATTTATTTGAAAATATAATAGTATATTGTTCCAAAAATAAAGATTAAACTTACAATTAACATTATTTTCTTTGTCCTTTTTGCAGAAACGTCGCATAATATTTGTAATCTAAGCCATATTCCTAAATTCAATATAATTAACCCAAATAAAAATAAAATTATGAAAATTAAATAGTCAAAAATATAATCACCACCAATATTTTTCAGATTCTTTTCTTTGCCTTGTCACAATAGTTTCTTCGTCATAATAATAACCAGCGTAAAGAAAAGTATATTTAAATGTTTGACTTCTTATCCCTTATCCACGTTATCCATGTAATAAGCAATCTTTTACCATATTTTACATAATTTTTTTATTCATTTAATGAATTTGTAATAAATATGTCAATTTTAGTAAAAATCAATTGTATCAGATAATATTTTATTAAAAAAGCTTTGATGCTGTGCCTTTTAGAAATTTTTTACAATAAAAACACAAAATTTTCATATTTATTTCACATTTACATTATAATATCAAATTATACAAATATTGTAAATCAATGAAAGGAGATGTTGATTATGAAAATCAAACAAAGCATTCCAGTTTTCCTGTGTGGGGCTATGCTGTTCCTCCTCCTTCTTACCGGTTGTTCGAAGGAGACAAATTTATCTGATTCTTTAAGTCCTGCACAAACAAATCAAGCAACCGTTGCAAATTTAAGTTTAACTTCGGTCAGTACTCCGCCAGAGGGCAGCCCTCCGGGAGATGGTTTCGGCGGATCAGACGAGGTGACAAACGGCACAGCGGCAAACACAATTGACAGTGACACTACTGTTTCCGGCGAAACCTACACATCTACCGGCGACGATGAAAACGCCCTCCGAGTGGATGGCGCGACAGTAACCTTGGATAACATTACAATTGAAAAAACCGGCGGCACCAGTTCCAACACCGAAAACGGCGACTTCTACGGCATGAACGCCGGACTGCTATCTCTAAACGGCGCTCAGGTTACCATTACCGGCTCGACGGTGACAACAGCGGCACAAAACGGCAACGGTGTATTCAGTTACGGTGATGGTACCGTTGTCACTATCAGCGACAGCGTCATACGCACAAGCGCCGACAATTCCGGGGGGATCCAGACCACCGGCGGCGGCACAACCTATGCCGGCAATCTGGATATAGAGACCCAGGGCAACTCTTCGGCGGCAATCCGCTCCGACCGAGGCGGCGGTACAGTCGTCGTTGACGGCGGCAGCTATGTCACAAACGGAACAGGCAGCCCGGCCATCTATTCCACCGCAGACATCACGGTGAAAAACTCCACACTGACCGCCAACAACTCGGAGGCCATCGTAATCGAAGGCAAAAACTCGGTTACTCTTCAAAATTCTGACATTGTCGGCAACATGACCGGTACCAACCGTGGCGACAGCAACGAGAATATCCAAAACATCATGCTATACCAAAGCATGTCTGGCGACGCGGATGTTGGAACCTCATCCTTTTCAGCCACCGGAGGGTCAATAACAGCCAAGGCCGGAGATATGTTCTATGTTACCAACACCAGCAGCGTCATCAAACTAACAGATGTGCAACTGACGCGGGCAAATGATACCCTTCTCAAGGTTGAAGGCAACAGCTCTTCCCGCGGCTGGGGTAAGTCCGGTCAAAACGGCGGGAACGTAACTTTCACTGCCGACAGCCAACAGCTTACCGGGAACATCACTGTGGATACCATCTCCACGCTGAATCTCAACTTGACAAACGGTTCCGGCTTTGAAGGGACGCTCAATATCGTCGACAACGCTGCAGGCGGTACGACCGTGGCCGACAACGCCGTTGTCACAGTTGATGAAGGCTGCACCTGGACGCTCACCGGCGATTGCACAGTAACCAGCCTGACAAACAACGGAACTATCAACTTCAACGGACACACCATTACATTGGCTGACGCAACGGTATTGCAGTGATTACAAGAGCTTAGTCCAATCAAACCGTAATCCGGCAGATAAACACCGCATCGATTGAAAAATAGCTTCAACAAGCCCTGACTAAAAAATCAGGTGTAACAAACGGATACTTGCGAAGCGTGTGTCCGTTTGTTACACCTGATAACTGATGTAAAATAAAATTACTCAGTTTGGCGGTTTTATTTTCAGGAAACTATGTTTTAATTTACCGGTTCCAAATACCAAAGCTGGCAATCTCCGCCCCAATAAGTCCATTGGACTATTTTGCCTCCGGATACCGTGCTCCAGTTATAAACATCCAGACAGGAAGCACTTGAAGATGCTTTTGTCTTAATTGCATAAATACCGGTTCTTACTTCAGCAATCTCATACTTCTGCATGTCTCCTCCCCAGTAAGTCCACTGGATGATATTGGTCCCGTCAGCAGTGCTTCCATTTTCTACATCTACGCAGCTTGTATAATCCGATGGCCCTGTTAAAATAGAATAATAGCCGCTGCCATCGGAAACCAGACGGAATTTCTGGGCATGGCTGCCGTTAAAATCATACTGCTGAATACTTGTTCCATCCGCTGCATTGCCGTTAGCTACATCCAGATATAATCCGCTGAAATAACTCTTTATGTAATAATCTCCGTCAAGGGTATCAGAGGATGGTGTATCGGTTTTTGAACCCCAGATGGACTGGTCATTGGAACCAATTAATGAAAAGGTCATGGTTTCTTTGTGTGATGAGGATTCATCATATTGTTTAAAAAAAACTCCTTTATAGCTTACACCGCCAATAACCATGGTGCAGTAATAAGTCCCCTGTGTATAGGACCATGTGCCGCTATAGGCGCCGGATATGGTTTCGTCGGCATTTAATGATACCGACCCGGTAGGAAGCATTCCCGTATTTGCGGTGGCTGCATTGTTTCCATGGTTAATAAAATCGTAATAACCAACAATTTCACCGGCTTGATATCCCGTTTGGGATATTTCACTGCCTAAATATTCATATACGGCAGTAACCGGCCATCCGTCAGCATTTAAAAACTGCTGGTGTACCCTTACCTGGTGATACTCATTGCCATTGTTAAATCTTGTATGGTATACCAGGTACCTCTGTCCGTCAGAATCAATAAAAGCCGAATTATGCCCCGGTGATTTATAACCGTTGGCACTTAGCTCGGAACTGCTTACATTTTTTAAAGAAGACAGGGTATAATTACCAAAAAGTTTGATGCCCTTGGTTGTCTGGCTGGCATTGCTGCTTGTACAGATAGCAGTGTTGCCTGCTGCGTCCGTATAAGGTCCCGCAATGTTTTTTGAACGGAACAAACGTATATGGTAACCTCCGAAATTTGTAGTTGATTCAAGCCCGCCGTAGGATACGTACATGTAATAGTACCCTGCTGCCTGATCCCAAACAATATAGGAACCTTCTCCCGTACAGCCGTATCCGCCGGAAAGCCGTATGCCAAGATACTGGTCAGATGAATTAGTTACCGTAGAATAGGTATAAGAATAATCTCTTAAGCCGGTTTGGTTATCCAGCTTTAACAAAAAGATTCCGCCAAACCAGGAACCGTAAGTCATCCAAAGCTGTCCATCCTTATCATAAACCAGCGCCGGGTCTATGGCATTGGGCCCGTAAGATGCGTTCCAGGAACCTTCTGATAAATACCTGCCGGCAACCGAATTAGATCCCGTAACCGTCGCATAGTCAGTAACACTTGTTTCTGAAGAATTGGTAAACCCCGAATACACCACCGTACCTGCATAAGCATAAGGTCCCGTTATGCTGTCTGCGGTAGCTAACGCAATGGACGAGTAATAATTGCTGCCGTTAACGCTCATGTACATGCACCATTTTCCCATGGCCGGGTTATATATTACGTCCGGTGCCCAAAGGTTTCCGCTGATATCATAATCACTGCTGCCCCTGGCTGCCCAGGCACCCCCTACTGAAAAAATACTGGAATAATTGTTATTAATATTCGTAGTAAAATTACTCCAGGAAGCCAGATTCGAACTAATGGCATTTGCCATATGAGAA